>NZ_JAMLFW010000002.1:1200000-1529729 GCF_024256385.1 Anatilimnocola floriformis | reverse complement strand
TCTGGCAACTGCGGTCCGCTTGGCTTGAATGTTTTGCTGATGGCCTGCGTCTTGATTTTGCAGGACCATGGCGGCGGTGTTGACCATGGCGATCTGGGCATCGATGGCGCCGACGATTTCGTCGTAGACGATCTTCTCTTTGCGATACGCCTCGAAGTCGTCGTCATACTGCCGCAAGGCGCGCTTGTAGGATCGCTCTTCGCTGGCATCGATATTTCCGTCTCGGTCGCGTTGCGGGCGGACTGGTAGCGTTGGTGCGAGAGGAATGGGAATGGTGCTGCGCTGCACCGTTAATTGGTTGAACGTCGCCATCAGCGTTTGCAGTTGCGGTCTCGCGGAAGCGAGAAACGTGTCATACGCCGCAGTCGCTGCCGTTACCAAATCATTCGCTGCGTTGACTTCGACAGCGATCGCCGCGGTTTTCTGCTGGGCGGCAGCGTAGTCTTCATCGGCGTCTCCTCTCCACAGCGCGTAGTTCTCCTTGAGCATCTGCTCGCGCTCGCGGTAAGTCGCGGTCATTGCTGTTTGAGTGTCGCGCAGGTCCGCATTCCATCCGGCGGGTAAGGCAGCGAGCGCCTCGCGCCAGGTTTTGGCTTGCAGCGGCGCGAGCACACCTTCGCGATTTGCGACCAGCTCGAGATAGCTCACCAGCTTGCCGAGAAACTGCACATCCTCGAGATCGGTTGCCGTGGGTGGATTGGCCGAGCGAGTTTTTAACTGGGCGATGAACGTTTGCATGTCGGCGTGAATCACGTCGTCTTTGCTGGCCTTGAGTGCCAGCCAAAGGTGAAGTCGTCGTAATGGCCCCGCGCTGCGGGCCCCGGCTGGAATGCTCTCGATCAATTCCAGAGCCGGCAAATCGCGGTTATTAGCCGCTCGAGCGAGCGACATTGCATATTTCGACAGCACATCAGCCGTCGCAGGATCGTACGACTGCCAGGTTTGTTCGGCTGCGCGGAGATTGGGGAGCGACGGGGCCGCGATCGCGGGCAGCAATCGATCGATCAATTCATCAGCGCAAGCGTGCTGAGAAGGCAGCCCGGCAAACGACAGAATCAGCGCAACAAACACGCCGTAGAGGAAAGAGCTGGCAGGCATCGTTCACCTCAGTGACGAACAACGGGGGACACTCACAGTATCCCCCTTTTACCAGCACAACCCAACCGTTTCTCGAACAGATTTTCGAGAAACTACTTCCAAGCCACGGGCTGAGCGCCGGACCAGAGGTCTTCGAGGCGATAGTAATCGCGCGTCTTTTCGTCGAAGAGATGAACCACCACGGAGCCGAAGTCGAGGAGCACCCAGGGGCTGTCCTGGTAGCCTTCTTGGCCGAAGCGGCCGCAGTTGAGCTCTTTTTGGAGGGTGTCGTCGATGGCATCGGCAATGGCGCGGAGCTGCCGCTGGCTGGAGCCGGTGGCGACTACGAAGTAGTCGAAGATCGGCGCTTGCTCGCGCATGTCGAGCACCATGACGTTTTTGCCGTTCAGCTCTTCCGCGGTGCGGGCGGCGGCGGTGGCGAGCTCCATGCTGCGATGCGTACTAGTGCGTGCTTCCAATTGGCTCACCATGCTGGCCACGAGAACTCCTGCGAAAGAAGGGAACAACATTTGATTCTACTCAGGGAAGTGCGAAATTACACGCCCGGGGTTCACGGCAAAACCGTCTTACGCGCCGGATTCTACCGGGAATGCGGATTACCACCGTCAATTAGTGGTAGCGCTGCACCCGGTTGCCGCTCACCCGCCGCACCAAACGCTTCATTTCCAGGACACTTAGGGTCGACAGAACCCGCGGCACGGGCAGGCAGCTACTAACGATCACGTCGTCGATCAGGCTCGGTTCGTCGCCAATCGCGGCCAGCACGGCTTGTTCTTGCGGATTGAGCTGCAGCTCGACCGGATGTCGAATCTCCCGACCGTCGTCGCTCTTGGCGGGCGAAGCAAGCGGGCCGAGCTCTTCCAAAACGTCGTCGACACTTTCGATCAGCTTCGCTCCGTCGCGAATCAGGTGATGACATCCATGCGCCATGCGATTGTCGACGCGGCCTGGTACGGCAAAGACTTCGCGACCTTGTTCGTTGGCCATCCGCGCGGTGATGAGCGCGCCGGAAGTTTTGTCGGCTTCCACCACAATCGTGCCGAGGCTGAGTCCGGAGATGATTCGATTCCGCTGCGGAAACGCCCCACCGATCGGCGGCATCCGCGGCGGCTGCTCGCCGAGAACCGCGCCGCTTGTGGCAATCTCTTTCGCCAAGCCCGCGTGTTCTGGCGGATAGATCTCACTCAGACCACTCCCCAACACCGCGAGCGTTCGACCGCCGGCTGCGAGTGCGCCACGGTGCGCAGCCGCATCAATACCGCGAGCTAAACCGCTGACCACGGTATAGCCCGCCCGTGCGAGGCCGCCAGCCAGTCGCTCGGCTTGTTGCAAGCCATACGAGGTCGCGTGGCGGGTGCCGACAATGGCGATGGCCAATTCGTCCGCAGTAGCAAGTGCGCCTTTCAAAAAGAGGACGCCGGGCGGATCGTGAATATCGCGCAACCGTTGCGGATATTGCTCGTCGCTCTCCAGCAGCACTGCGATCCCTTCGGCAGTGCAGTGGGCCAACTCTTCTTCGGCATTTACTTCACGGGTCGCGGCTTGAATGGCCGCGGCCAACTTAGCGCCGACCCCTTTCACCTCGCGCAGCTCTTTCTCCGGGGCTGACAGGACGGCAGCTGCGGATTGAAAGCGTTCCAGCAGAGCCTGGCGAATGATCGGACCGACGCCGCTGACCAGGGCGAGGCGGACGGCGGCGATGCGCGCGGGATCGGAGCTCAACTCGGTCATGGTTGTCCAGGCAGGGGACAGAGCGTTATGGGTAGGAGAGGCCTACCATGATGCCGACTAGCAAGTCGGCAAGCAAGAAATAAAAAACGGTCGACTCGGTATCTCGCGCGACCTGCCTTCGCTTGAGATTCCAAATCGACCGCTGTAACTATCATTACATGCAGGCTGTAAAATCCAACCCCCGCGACCGACGGGGCGTTCAATTTTATGATCTTATAACTCGCAGCGAATGGGTTTTGCGGTGCTTAGAACCGCCTTATTGCGGTTAGGAGCCCTTGCTGTCGGCCTGAAAGAAGTCCACCAAAAGTGCGAGGCGAACTAGCTCGGCCAGGGATCCAGCACCCATCTTTTTCATGATGTTCGAACGTCGGAGTTCAACCGTTCGCAGACCGATATCAAGGTCCGAAGCGATCCGCTTGTTGGGGAGCCCTTCGAGCATCTTGCGCATCACCGCAATTTCGTCGGCGGTCAAGGTGGTCAGTTTATTCTCGACATCGGCCTTCTGACGGCGGAGGGCTTGCTGGGCCTGTTCGAGATTCAAAGCCTGCTGGATGGCAGCGATCAGGTCGGTATCGTTGGCCGGCTTTTCGAGGAAGGTCACGGCTCCGGCCTGCATGGCTCGCACCGCCGTCGGCACATCGGCAAACGCCGTGATGATGATCACCGGCAGCGTACTTTTCCGCTCGGCCATCTTTTCCAGCAGTTGCAGGCCCGTCAGACCGGGCATCCGCACGTCGCACACGACACAGCCTGTGTCGGACGGCTGCAAGTTCGAGAGGAACGATTCCGCCGAAGAATAACCTTTGGCGGTCAGCCCTTTCATGTTTACCAGGGCCAGCAACGACTCGCGAACTGCGGTGTCGTCATCGATAATGTGAACGGTGCTCTGGTTGGCCATGGGATCACTCTTCCAAAAACTCGCTTGCGGCTACCCGTAAGGTAGTTCAATTATCGGACTGATGGCAAGCGTTACGGCAAAAATCAAACAAGGAATTCTGGCCGACTAGTGCCAGCACCCTTAGCTTTGCAGGACTTTCAGCACGAGATCAGGGGAGACTCCCGAAACTAATTCGACGTGCCCCATTCTTGTAGGTAGGACAAACCGCAATTTGCCATGCTCGACTTTCTTGTCGTGCTGCATCGCTGCTATGAGCTGCTGCGGATCGAGCCCCTGCACCGCTATTGGCAATTGTAGCGCGCGGAGCAGATTGAGCTGCCGTTCTGTCAAAGAAGCGTCGATCCGCCCGAGCAATTCTGCCAGTCGCGAGGCCTGCAACATGCCGATCGAAACCGCTTCGCCGTGCAGGAACGTGCCGTAGCCGCTGACCGATTCAATGGCGTGACAAAACGTGTGGCCGTAGTTGAGAACCGCCCGCAAACCGGTTTCTTCGCGCTCGTCTTTTTCAACGACTTGCGCTTTGAGTTCGCAGCAACGGGCGACCACATACTCCAGGGTTTTCAAGTCGCGGTCGAGCAGTTGCGGCACCACCGATTCGAGATACTCGAAGAACGGCGCGTCGAGAATCATGCCGTACTTCACTACTTCGGCCAGGCCGGAGAGGTACTCGCGCTTCGGCAGCGTTTTCAAGGCATCGAGATCGATCAGCACGCCCGTCGGTTGCCAGAAGGCGCCAACCATGTTCTTCGCGGCCGGTAGATTGATGCCGACCTTGCCGCCGACGCTGCTGTCGACTTGCGCGAGCAATGTCGTGGGGATCTGAAAAAACGCCAGGCCCCGCGTGAACGAGGCTGCGATAAAGCCACCGAGATCGCCAACCACGCCGCCGCCGATGGCAATCACGATGCTCTTGCGATCGGTTTTGCAAGCGAGCAGTTCATTCCAGAGACGTTCGACCTGAGCGAGACATTTACTCTGCTCGCCGGCTGGAACTTCCAGAAAACTGCAGCGATATCCCGCGGCAGTTAGTTCCTGTTGAAGTGGCTGACCGTACGAAGCGCTAACGTTGGCATCGCAGATCAGCACCGCATGGCGGCCAGGATGTCGCGCCTGAAAGAACGCCGCGGCCTGCGAGAGCAAACCACTTCCCACTTCGATATCGTACGACCGCGGCCCCAGCTGAACACGAACCGTGGTCATGCCCGCACGCGCGCCAGGTCAGCCGCCGAAACCGTGATCTGCCGGCAGAAACCGGTGTGCACGCGGACGTATTCGAGTCCGGCACAGGCGTCCGGCTTGGCGTGTAGCTTCGCCTCGAGCTGAACTTTTTCCGCGGCGGGAATCGCTCCTAATTCCGCGGGCCAAACGGTGTGGGTTTCCACCACGAGCGCTTCGCGATAAGGATCAAACGTATCGGCCACGGCGGCAAACTCCATCAAGCGGGATAATGTTCGGGAGGCCCCAATATATCGTGCCGCCCGGCGATCGGGGAGGCATTAGTAGAGTGCCAGCGACAGATTCCGCCGGAACGTGCCGGTGAGCGGATTGCCTTCGCCGAGGATCTTGAACGCATCGACCATCAGTTGCCGGGCCTTGTCGCGATTTGGCCCTGGACCAGCTTCGACGACAGTTAACAATTCCTTGAGCCCTGGTTCGTAATTGCCGGCGCCGAGCAACGCTTCGGCGAATTTCAGCCGGGCGGCCTGATCGTTCGGGGCCTGCTTCACCGCAGCTTCCAGTGCCGTCAGATCGCCACCCGAAACACGGCTCCGCCGCAGATGCAATTCGGCCTGCAGCCGCTCGGCTTCCGGTTCGAGATAGCCCCGCTCGTTGAGCTTGGCCAGATTCTTTTCAGCTTCTTCGACCTGCTCGAGAGCGAGTTGCACACGAATCAAACCAATGGCTGCGGCGACCAAATCGTCTTCGACAACGAGTGCCTTTTGAAACAACTCTGCGGCTTTGGCGGGATCTGACTTCTCCACTGCCTCGGCCTGCTGCACGAGTTGATCGGCTTCGCTGGGCAGGAGCGACTCGATCCATTGTTTGAGTTGCGGTTCGGTCAGCAGCCCGACAAACGAATCGACCACCATGCCGTTCCGCAGTGCGTACACGGCTGGAATGCCATCGACGCGAAAGGCCTGGGCCGCTTCGGGCACTTGTTCGACATCGGCTTTAACGAGCGTGAACTGGCCGGCGAATTGATTCGCCATCCGCTCGAGCATCGGCCCGAGCTTGCGACACGGCTGGCACCACGCCGCCCAAAAGTCGAGCACGACCGGCATCTGCTTCGAGCGCTCGATCACATCTTGCTGAAACGTCTCCGCCGACGTTTCAACGACCCACGGTGAATTGCTCATAGTGATTTCCTGAATGAATGCAAAATGTAGATCGCAGAATGCAGAATGAAAATTCGAGGGCCTTATCATTCTGCATTCTGACTTCTCACTTCTACCTTTTCTTACATCTTTTCTTCGGTGCCAATTCCCAGCAATCGCAAGCCGGTCGCGATGGTGCGGGCAGTGAGATCGCAAAGGAGGAGGCGGCTTTGTTTTTGGGCTTCGGTGTCGGCTTTGAGGACGGGGCAGCGGTCGTAAAAACCGGCGTAGGTCTTGGCGAGGTCGAACAAGTAAACCGTCAGGTTGTGCGGACGAAAATCGGCTTCGACGATCGCGAGTGCTTCTTCGAAACGGAGCAACTGAATCGCCAGCGCTCGCTCCTCCGGTTGTCCGAGCGTGATCGTCGCGCCACTCGCGAGCACCGCGGCTGGAGTCGTTTCGGCTTTGCGAAAAATGCTGCGGCAACGAGCGTAGAAATATTGCAAGTAAGTTGCCGTATCGCCGTTGAGCTGCAGCATCTTCTTGTAGCTGAACTTGTAATCGCTCTCGCGATCGTGCGCCAGATCGGCGTACTTCAAACCGCCGATGCCGACCGTTTCCGAGACGCGGCGCTGTTCGTCAGCCGAGAGCTCGGGGCTGTTCTCTTGCACCACGGTCAGTGCTTGCGAAACCGCTTCGTCGAGCAAGCCTTCGAGGCCGACGGTGTCGCCGCTGCGAGTCTTATAGGGCTTGCCATCTTCGCCGAGCACTGTGCCAAACTTGACATGAACGAGTTGCACTTTCTCCGTGCCCCACTTGGCCGCGGCGGCGAACAGCTTTTCAAAGTGCTCGCTCTGACGATGATCGACGACATACAAAATCGCATCAGGATTCCAGGTCTCGCGGCGATAGGCGATCGTGGCCAGATCGGTTGTGGAATACAGGAACGCGCCATCCTTTTTGCGGATGATCATCGGCGTTTCGAAGCCGTCGAGAAACACACATACGGCCCCTTGGCTGTCCTGGGCAAGGCCGCGCTTCTGGAAGTCTTCAACAACCGGCGCCAAACGATCGTGATAGAAACTCTCTCCCAGCTCATGATCGAAACGAATGTCGAGCCGTTTGTAAACGCGCTGAATTTCATCGCGACAGTTCGGCAGGAACTCATGCCAGAGTTTTAGGTTCTCAGCGTCTCCCTCGTGCAGCTTCGCCGTCTCGGCGAGCACTGCTTCGCCGATGTTGCGATGGGCCATCGCCAGTTTGTTCATGTCCGTGTCGTTCTGCACGTCGCAGATTTTGCCGAGCGTCGAGCGAAGATTGCCGAACTCGTCCGTGGTATTTGATTTCGATTTGGCCAGATCCTGTCCAGCCTTCTTAGCTGCCGCTTTGTCAGCCGGCGGAGCTGCGCCTTCCAACGCCATCCAGGCATTGAGTGCGGCTTGCGACTTTTCCAGCAACTTGCCGACAGCAGCGCGGGCCTCCCAATACTCGACTAACTTGTTCACTAGTCGATACAGGCGACTCAGTTCGGGAACTGGCGTGAGCTTGAACTGTTCGCGATCGACAAAGTGCTTATACCCATAAATGATCATCCCAAACTGCGTTCCCCAGTCGCCGAGGTGGTTGTCACTGATCACCTTGTGCCCGAGGAACTCGAGCGTGCGATAGAGGGCATCACCGATGACCGTCGAGCGGATGTGGCCGACGTGCATCGGCTTGGCGACGTTCGGCGAGCTGTAGTCGATGACAAATGTCCGCGGCTTGGTCGTCGGGGCGATGCAGAGTCGCTCGTCGTGAGCAGCCGCGTTGAGTTGCGTCTCGAGCCAATCGTCGCGCAGTTTCAGATTGATGAAGCCAGGCCCGGCGACTTCCGGCGGATTGCAGAAATCATCGAGCTTCGTCCCGGTGGCGACTTGTGTTGCCACGTCGCGCGGCAGCTTGCCGAGTTGCTTTCCCAGCGACATCGCAAAGTTGGCCTGGTAATCACCGAACTTCGCATCCTGGGCCGGACGGATCATGGCCAGCAGCGGCGGCAGATCGCTGACGAGCGCGGTCAGGGCAGGAGTGAAGCGTTGTTGCAAAAGGGCCAGAATGTTCATCGGGCTGGGCCAAAAGTGGGCGAAAGGGGAAACCACAAGTTTGACCTGCTGCGGCCAAACGGGCAATGACGCCAAGGCCGCTCAGACTCGCTGCCGGGAATGGGGCGGGTATGATGACGCCATTGCCAAAATCCCAACCAGCGGAGCTCTCCATGAAACCCCTCTTCGCCAAACTTAGTTTTTTGAGCTTTCTAATCTGCGGCGGTCTGATCGCGACTGCTGCCGATCCGCAGCCCTTCAACATCTGGCCCGCCAAAGCGCCGGGCGAAGTGAAGGAACTGCCGCCCGAGCAGGACGTGAACAAGCCCACCGACAAGCCAGTCGGCGATCGAAAGATCATCAAGCTGACGAATGTCAGCACGCCGCAGCTCACCGTCTACTCGCCGCCCGCCGACAAGCGGAACGGCTGCGCGGTGATCATCTGCCCCGGCGGCGGCCACAACATTCTGGCCTATGACCACGAGGGAACCGAGTGCGCCGAGTTCTTTGCTGCCCACGGCGTGACGGGCATCGTGCTCAAGTATCGCGTGCCGGCCCGCAATCCCGACAAGCGATGGGAAGCTGCCGTGCAAGACACACAGCGGGCGATCAGCGTCGTTCGCAGCCGAGCCGCCGAATGGCAGATCGATCCGCAGCGCATCGGCATTCTCGGTTTCTCTGCCGGTGGCGAAACGGCCGGTCTCGCGGCGATTCTCACCAAGCGACAATACGATGCCGTCGACAAAATCGACGAAGTCTCTTGCCGCCCCGATTTCGCAGCCCTGATCTACGCCGCCGGTTTCGAAAACAAAAAAGAACCGTGGACTCTGCAGGACCACATCAAGATCGACTCCGCCACGCCGCAGATGTTTCTCGTGCATGCCCAGGACGACGGAGTTTCGGTGGCCAACAGCGTGTTGCTCTTTCAGGAACTGAAAAAAGCCAAAGTTCCCGCCGAACTGCATGTCTATTCCAGCGGCGGCCATGGCTATGGCATGCGTAACACCGGCCACGCCGTGAACAACTGGCCCGACCGCTGCATCGATTGGCTCACGCAGCAAGGCTTGACGAAGAAAAAGGATTAGCAACCAAATTGTCAATCAACTGTCGAGAACTATAGACAGAGAGCTGACAACTTTGGTCCGCACTTTGTGCGCAGTTCTTTCGGGAGGGCGAGGCTCCCGCCGAGCCGCCGAGGTGGACGTGCAATGGCTGCCGGCGCCTGCATTCGACCGGCGCGGCTCGGCAGGAGCCTCGCCCTCCCGACGTGCGGCCAGCTGATGGTCTACGGTGTGAAGATCGGCAGGAAGTTATTCGGCATCTGCAGAATGATGCACGCCATCGCGGTGCCGAATTCGGGGCAGACTTCGCCGTCGGCCCAGCTGCCGTCGCCGCTTTGCTTCTTCAGCAGGGTCTCGCGAATGGCGGGGTACCACTTGGCCCAGTGCGTGCCGCCGGCATGCCACATGGCTTGCACGGCGTAGTAGTGGCCGTAGAAGAAGTAGCCCGTGTTGCCTGAGCCGCTGCCGGGCATGTACTTCATCAGGTACGCCAGGCCCTTGTCGATTTGTTCGCCGTCGTAAATGCCGGCGCTGTACAGCGAGCAAATGCCCGCCGCCGTGAGCGGAAACGTGCTGCCCCCGCCGTGAGCAATTTGGTAACGAAAGCCGCCGTCGCTGTTCTGGCTTTTCTTGACGTAATCGATGCACTTATTACGAATCGGGTCGGGCACGTGAATGCCGGCGTCACGCGCGGCCCGCAGCCCCATGATGTTGCAGATGGTGATCGACAGATCGGCGTCGCTCTTCATCGGTTGATAGCGCCAGCCACCTTCGTTGTTCTGGCAATCGCAGGTCAGCTTGACCGCTTTGCGAAGCTTCTCGCCGACCGTCGCATCGAGGTCCGAGCGATCGCTCATGCCGTAGTATTCGGAAAGGAACAACGTGCCAAAGCCGTGGCCATACATATTGTCCTGGCCGAAGTTGGGCTGCGAGATGTAGCCGGTCTCGCCGACGCACGTGCAGAGAAACTCCGCACAGCGATCGATGTTCTTGCCGAACGGTCCTTGCCCCGGCGCGCTGCCGCTGCACATCATCGCCAGGCCGCTCAGACTGCAAACGGCCACGCCGCCTGGATACCCACCGGTGCCAAACGCGCCGCGGCTGCCGCCCGAGCCGACTTGCTTTTTGCCGAGCCAGGTCAAACCACGGTCGACGGCCCGTTGTGTTTCGGGCGTGAGGGCTTCGCTGGTCCGTTCAACCGTTTCTTGTGCGCGCGAGCGACCCGGCAAAAGAAGGGGGAGCGCAGCAACGCCTGCGGTGGCAAGAAAACGACGACGACTGGCAGGCGCAGCAATATCCTGCGCGCGGAAACCTGGCATGGCTGATGTCCTCTGGCGAAAACAATCCGGCGATTCAGCGAGCCTATTATCATCTCCCGCACCCGCAATCCGCCAGGGGAAAGGCAAAAAGAGCGTAACTGCCTGGTAACGGCGGGCCGATCGGCGGGCTGCCGCTAGCGACGGAAGCTTGCGTTCGGCGGGCCTGCGTGCGACAATCCCGCCCCAGCACACAGGCCATTTGCCTGGTGCTTTCCGCCGGAGTTTTCCTTTCCATGAAGCTGGTACCCCTGGGCGACAAGGTCATCATTCGACGGCTCGCAGCAGACGAAAAGACGGCAGGGGGCATCATCCTTCCCGACGCAGCCCGCGAAAAACCGCAGCAAGGCCGAGTGGTCTCGGTCGGCGACGGCGTGACGCTACCCAACGGCACGCGCAGCCCGCTGACCGTGCAAGAAGGCGACCGCGTGGTCTTCCACTCCTACGCCGGCAGCGAAGTAAAGATCGCCGACCAGGAACTGCTGATCTGCCGCCAGGACGATATTCTCGCGATTTTGGATTAGTCCCGCGCAACTCGCGAAGGTGGAAATGACCATTGGCCTCAAGGACGTGCTGAAACTGCTGCGCTGACGCAGCGTCTTGGCTACTCTGGAAAACCGATGCTTGAATCGGGCTCGCGCTGATAGTCAATATCTCCAACCTCCGGGCTGAAGATCTCCTGCCGCACGGGCAGTTGGCCGGGATCGCCCTTCAGCGGCGGCAGGCTGGCGATGAACTCGTCGAGGGCCACGCGATACTCTTCGGGCAGCGGATCGTTGTGCTTGCCGCCGAAGTTCGTGATCATTTTCTTCGGGCCGGGGGCCGCTTCGAAGAGTGCTTTGCCCTGCGAAAAGGGAATGACTTCGTCGGCGTCGCCGTGCACGAGCAGCAGCGGGCCGCGGTAGTTTTTGATCTCGCTCAGCGAGTCCATTTTGCTCGACATGAACCAGCGCATCGGTAGCCAGGTGAAGTGATGCTGCGCGACATCGACAATGGAGGTAAACGTGCCGGACACCACCAGGCCGCGGCAACCATCTTTGGCGGCGAGGTCGATTGCCACGCCGCCACCCAGCGATTGCCCCATGAGGATGATGTCGCTCTCGGCGATCCCTTCTTTAACGGCCAGCCAGCGGCGGGCCGCGCGGGCGTCTTGCAGCACTCCTTGCTCGGTTGGCTTTCCTTCACTCCGGCCATACCCGCGATAGTCGATCGCCAGGGCCGAAACTTTGTGCCGATGATTCAGCACCCGCAGCGAATCGGCCAGCAGCGTCACGTTGCCACCGTTGCCGTGCAGCACCAGCGCATGACCCTTCGGCTGCGGCTGACGGGCATACCAGCCATGCAGCTTCGTGCCATCTTCGGCGGCGAACTTGGCGTCCTGCACCAGCACCGTGGTTTGCTCCCACTCACCGGCGGGATACTTATCGGGCTGAAACATCGACGTGTAATGGATCCGCCCCAAGGGAGACAGCGGACCGATGCAGCCCGTCAAGCTGAGCAACAGCCCGATGAGAATCGGCAGGAAAGATCGCATTGACCGGCCTCGCAGCAGTCCGAGAATTCCCCACTATTTTTCAGGGGAGGCGGACGATAGCAGGCGGGCGAAGAAGGTAAAAGAGCGATCAAGCGGCGGGACGGACCAATGTAATTTTGGTCCGCCCGACCGATAGCCGTGCAGCTGATAGCAGCACTACACCGGCAACGAGTTCTCGTGGCCGTCTTCACGCGCCGCGCGTGTCGCATCGACCACGGTGCGCTTCATTTCTTCCAGCGACACATGCTTCACGTCGATCCGGTATTCCCGGAGCGTGGTGAAGATGGCGTCGGCCACCTCCGCTTGCGAGCGGGCATGGCTGGCCCGAGTGCGAATGGCTTGCTTGATTTGTTCGTTCATAACCGTCACCGAGTCTGATACTTTCTCTTCTGCATTGGCCGGCTGTGGGTGAGGGCCAAATTGCCAACCACCAAGCCGGGCGTTTCGAAGCAGGGCTGCCAACATGGAGCAACTCACTGTTTAGACGACGTGGTCCGCCATTCGGATGTCGAATCGCGGCATCGCCTCTTTTTTTGCGCTGAGGTAGGGATTTCTGTCGAACCGTCAGTCGCATGTCTGTTAGACACGCAGGCCGCTGGCAAGTTCGGAGTAATCTTCGCAGGCAAGTTGGATACTTATTCGCAGCCGAGGGTCGTTGCTTGTCTCTGCCGGTGTTTTTTCACCGCGACACAAGCGAGAGCCCAGGAGGGGACCGCGATCAACCATCCGAAGTGTAGTTATCGCCCGTTAACTTGCCAACCTTGAATCGGCTATAGATGCCCGATTACGGCTATTTCACCGGGAAAACCTGCAAATCCTAGTGCGGATGCATTCTCACCAGACACCTAGCCTAACGGCGGATGTAATCACATTGCCACTTGCCGCGAATTCACTGCTAGCACTTGCGGTGGCGCTATCGCCCTTATTTTCTGCTCGCCACCGAACATACAACAGTTGTTACGATTCTCTGATGCTCATAAATGCTGATTTGCCAAATGTTTGCGCGTAACGACCTCGGTTTTACCACAACACCTTCGCAGCAGTGACTTTGTCAAGCGCGCGGGCAATGGATCGACCCTAAGTCTCAACTCTGCAACTGCTTGCTGACTGTTAGCGTCTGCAACCCACTAATTCGGGTTTTACTCCTACAACAGCCGCACAACGGAGCTAAAACCTTACACACCTGCCAGGTATCTCGTCAGCGAACCAAACGTCCGCAGCGCAAAAATGCCCCGCCGATTTTCGAAACGACCGTTTTGACAAAGAGTGAGAGGTGCCAGTCGGTAGCACGGCAAGTTGCAGTGTACAGATGTCCTGGTTGTCATGCAAGCCTTGCGATCGAATCACCGCGAGGAAAGGTAACCCATCCTTGAAAGAGCCGATGGCGTTAGAGAGAGCCCTTGCTACCGGAGAAAGCGAGGGCCTACTGCTTGCTTAGCCACCAACAAAAGCTGGCGGCTGATTAGGCAAATGAAGAGAGCTCGCGAAGTCGCTTATATCACCGAGCGTAAATAAGGGCTGCGTTACCCAGGCAGGCTTAAGCGATCGCTCGCACGCGCGACAGCGGGTCGTGATCGCTCACACCTTCTTCAGGGCTGTGAGCACTCGCAAGCGGCAGGAATTCATGCACCGTCGAGTCGTAGACGAAGATTTCGCCGGTGTCGATCTTGTACATCCAGCCGTGCAGCTGCACTTTGCCGCGCGAGATGCGGGAGGCGACGGATGGCGCAGTCCGCAGATGATCGAGCTGCACGAGGACGTTTTCCTGGGCAGCTGCGGTCAGCAAGTTGTTACCGGTCAGGTGGCCGTAATGCTCCTTCACGATCGCCGAGGTCGTTTCGGCATGGCGGAGCCAGGACATGACGGCGGGCAAATGGTTGCTCGGATCCCCTTCGAGCAGGGCCCGCATCGCGCCGCAGCCAGTATGACCGCAGACAATGATGTGCTTCACGCCCAGGGCAGTCACTGCATATTCGACCGCGGCCAGCTCGGCGTTGTTGCTCGTGCCGTAGCAAGGAACGAGGTTCCCCACGTTTCGCACAATGAACAGGCCGCCCGGCGGCGAATTGGTGATCAGATTGGGGTCGATCCGCGAGTCCGAGCAGGTGATGAAGCACGCGTCAGGGCTCTGACCGTCGGCTAAACTTTCGAAAAGTTCCCGCTGCTGTCGGAAGCCGATGTTCTGAAAGTAGTGAACACCTTTGACCAGGTTTTGCATGATAGATCCCTCACCTTTCGCGGACCGCGCGGGAAGCGTGCTCGTCAAGCCGCCTAATTGAATATAACGGCAAAGTAAGCTTTTAACATTACGTAACTGTAAGAATACGCCAGAGAAAAGACAAGCAAGGTTTTCGCGATTCGACGAAAGGTACTGCCGCAAAGCACTTTACGGCGTTTTGGTTGCGTCAGACTGTCGCACTGCACATTACGCCGGCGTTAAGTTTCAGCGGCTGCTATCAGCTGGGTTGGCGTCGCGCAACTGCTGTCCCTGACGTCATTTCTGAAGTCTGACAAGCTCGTAACCACCAAATTCCCCGCCTATCGCCCGATCCCGTTCGCCGCTAGCCTAGGGAGCGTGCGCGGCCCTCTCTCACGCCGCGATGAAGGGATTTATTGCCGAAACGGATTTTCTTGCCGGAGGACTGCGCGTGAGCAGCAGCGAATCGACTTTCAAAGCCTTGCCCCTCGACGCGTTGCCGCTTAACACGCGTGCCCGCACCAAGATCGTCGCCACGGTCGGTCCGGCGTGTCGCAGTCCCGAGATGCTGGAGCGATTGATTCGCGCCGGCGTTTCGGTTTTCCGCCTCAACACCGCCCACGGCAACGAACAACAACGGACCGAAGTCCTCGCCGACATCCGCGTGGCTTCGAAGAAAGTTGGCATCGAAGTTGGCGTGCTCGTCGACCTCGCAGGGCCGAAGATCCGCCTCGGCGAACTGCATACCGATCCCACCGATTGCGTTCCGGGAGAAATCTTTCGCTTCGTCCGCGGCACCAAGCCCCAAGCGGCGGATGAACTCACCTGCACCTACGCGGCGCTCATTCAAGAGCTGCAGATCGGCGACAGCGTAATGCTGGCCGACGGCACGGTGAGTATGGTCGTCGTGGGAAAGACAGCCGAAGAGGTTCGCTGCAAAGTGATCGGCGGCGGCTTGATTCGGAGTCGCCAGGGAATCAACCTGCCGGGCGCGAAGCTCAGCGTTTCGTCGCTCACCGAAGCCGACATGACCAATGCCATGTGGGCCACGAAGCACGAGATCGATTTCGTCAGCTTGAGCTTTGTTCGGTCGCCGGTGAACGTGCTGCTGCTGAAAGAGCTGTTGCAATCGCAAGGTTGCCGGGCGAGCGTCATCGCCAAGATCGAAAAGCCCGAGGCGCTGCTGCATCTCAAAGAGATTGTCGCGGCAGCCGATGGCGTGATGGTGGCCCGTGGCGATCTGGGGGTCGAAATCGATGTCGCCGAAATCGCCGTCGCTCAAAAGCGGATCGTGCATGAATGCCAGGAACAAGGCAAGCCGGTGATCGTGGCCACGCAGATGCTCGATTCGATGCATCACAACCGCCGGCCGACGCGAGCGGAAGCGACCGACGTTGCCAACGCCATTCTCGATGGCGCCGATGCCTGCATGCTTTCGGGCGAAACGGCTATCGGTGAATTTCCCGTTGAAGCCGTCGAGACGATGAACCGCATCGCCATCGCCACTGAACCGCTGCTCAAGGAATCGGCTTATCGGCTACGGCAAACCACGGCCACCGATGTGCATCCCATCACGGCCGCCGCCGTTCGGGCCACGGCAGTCCTTTCTGAGCAGCTCAATGCCAAGCTCGTCGTGGTCGCCACTCGCGGCGGCGGCACTTGTCGGATGCGCAGCAAGCAGCGCGATTTTGTGCCCACCATCGGCACCAGCGATTCACTGGAAGTCCTCCGCCGGCTGACTCTCTTCTGGGGCGTCACACCGCTGGCCGGCGCGCCAGTGCACGATGGACCTGCGTTGCGGGCCTTCATCGACGAGTGGGGCCGCAAACAAGGCTTGCTGCAAAAGGGCGACCCGATCGTCTTCCTCACCGGCACCAACTTTTATCCCATGGCTCAGAACCTGCTCGTCATTCACGAAGTGGAGTAGCCATCCATGCCCACGCCCCTGCCGTCTGGACAATACGCTGCCGATAACGCGAATCTGGCTGGCTCGACGTTTCACAATGTGAATCTGTCGCAGGCCTCGTTTGTCGATATCAACCTCAGTGGCGCGAAGTACGACAATATCAACCTGAGCGGCGCGACTTTTCACAATGTCACGCTCAAAGGGGCAAGCTTTCGCGAGATCTGTCTCGACGATGTGTCCATCACCGAGTCGGCCTATCACGGCATGACGATCGATGGGATTTTGGTGACCGAACTGCTGCGGGTTTATCGCGAGTCGCGTAGCACGAGCCCCTAGGTTCGTGTGAGCGGTTCTTAGTGCCGTAGGGATTGCGGATGTCGACTCGCACGAACCTAGGGGTTCGTACTACGTCGCCTGACCTCATTCGCGCCTATAATGATCTGTTCGACAACAGCACATTTTTCGGGTGAACTCATGTCTGCTTCCATCGTCCTCGCCGGCGGCTGCTTCTGGTGCACCGAGGCTTCGTTCGAACAACTTAAGGGCGTGAGCGACGTCCTGAGTGGATACGCCGGCGGTGCGAAAGAAACGGCGAACTACAAACGCGTTTGCGACGGCAACACGGACCATGCCGAAGTGATTCGCGTGACGTACGATCCCGCCGTCATCTCGCTCGACACGCTGCTCGACGTCTTCTTCGACGCGCACGATCCCACGACACTCAACCGCCAAGGGGCCGACGTCGGCACGCAATATCGCAGCGCGATCTTTTATGCCGATGAATCACAAAAAGAAGCGGCTGCGGCGAAGATCAAGCAGCTAACCGATAGTCATCACTTCAAGTCGCCGATCGTCACGACGCTCGAGCCGCTGGTCGAGTTCTTCCCTGCCGAGGACTATCACCAGGGGTATGCTCAGCTGCATCCCGATCAGCCGTACATTCAAGGGGCGGCGATTCCTAAGGTTTGCAAGATCCGCGCGAAGTATGCTGACCGGATTGCGCGCTAAATGGATAGCATGGATTGCTTCAGCAATCCATGTCGCGCAGCGATCAGAGGCATCCGCAGGAACGTAGGGGCGCAAGGGAAGCTTGCCACTCGTTGGAATTGAAGAGCGAAGAAACCTTTGCTCGCGGCGCTGGCATCGATAACAATGCCTCTTTTCGCTGAAGCGACATCGATTGCTGAAGCAATCGATGCTATCTAAACGACTCTACTCCTCATCATCCGCGGCGACTTCTCCTCCGCCTTCTTTCATTCGCCAGCGCAGGTACGAATCCATAAAGCCCTGGATGTTTCCATCCATCACCTGGTGAAAATTGTTCATCAGGTAACCGGTCCGCTGATCTTTCACGCGCTGATCGGGATGCAGGAAGTAATTGCGGATCTGCGAACCAAAGCCGACCTTTACTTTGCCTTTGTACTGAGCCGCTGATTCGGCTTCGCGCTTTTCATCGGCGAGGCGGGCCAGGCGGGCGAGCATCATCTTCCGCGCGAGCGCGCGATTCTGATGCTGACTTCGTTCGTTCTGGCACTTCACTTCGATGCCCGTTTCGTAGTGCAGCAGGCGGATCGCACTTTCGGTCTTATTCACGTGCTGACCGCCGGCGCCGCCGGCGCGCATCGTTTCTTCGCGCACGTCCTTGGCCCAATCAACGACGATTTCGGCTTCGTCTTCGACTTCAGGCGAGACGTCGATCGCGGCGAAACTGGTTTGCCGTTTCCCTTCCGAATTGAAGGGGCTGATCCGCACCAGGCGATGCAAACCGGTTTCGCCCTTGAGATAGCCGTAAGCCATCGGGCCTTTGATCATCACGGTCGCGTGATTGATGCCGGCTTGCTCGTTGTCGAGGCGATCCATCACGACGAATTCGAATTCGTTCTTGGCGGCGTACTGCATGTACATCCGCATCAGCATCTCGGCCCAGTCGTTGGCGTCGGTGCCGCCGTCGCGAGCGTAAATGCTCATGATCGCATTGGCCGAATCGTGCGGGCCGTTGAGCAGTGCCTTCAGCTCGAGCTCTTCGACCAGCTTTTCCAGCCGCTCGACTTCGGTAATCACTTCGCCGTCAAAGCTGTTGTCGGATTCGGCCATCTCCAGCAAGCCGGGCAAATCACCCGCACCGCGCACGACTTCCTCCAGCGGCTTGGTGACTGCGAGCAGGGCTTTGAATTTGCCCATGACCTCGCGGGCCTTTTCCTGATTGTTCCAGAAATCAGGCGCGGCCATCCGCTCGTTAATCTCGGCGACTTTTTTCAGCTTGTTGTCGTAGTCAAAGACTGTCTCGAAGCTGGGCGACTCGTTGCTGCAGCGCGGTGGTGCGCGAATACCATTCAGTTTCCATGAGACAAAATCTGATCGGGGCCGAGGAAGCAGTAATCCGTCACTATACACGATATGCCGTGACGGCGAAGCTTTCGTTGAGCGCTTCCGGGCAAGTCACGAGGCGCTACTGCACTTCCAGAATCTCTTGCGTTTCGCCGTTGGGTTGAAAGCGGCTGCAGGCGAAGTCGGTGGCGAAATTCTTGCCAAGCACGGTGCGGTTGCCGCGCCAGGCGAGCGAACGATAGAGAAGCCAATTGGAATAACGAACCTGCACGCGAAAGCCGACGGCGACCTCGCGCGGTTGCACTTGCAGGAACTCGCCAATGGTGAGTTGCCGCCAGGTGCATTCGGCGTTCTTGAAGCGGTTGGGATTCAAGTCGATCCACAATGGCGCGAAGAGATTGCGGCCGCGGGTTTGCAGGCGATGTTGCAATTGGCTGCCATTCACCGATAGTTCGCCGCTGCTCGGTTGTTTGCGCCATTCCGGCAACGCGATCGGCATGACCAGACCCAGCGGTTTTCGGCCGGCTTGTAGGTAGCCCTCGCGAGTATCTTGTTGCGGCGCGAAAGCGATCGACGAAGGAAGCTGCAGCGAAGTGGAGTAATCGAGCCGCGGCGCTTGGGCTGCCGTGGCGAGAAACTCTTCGGGCGTGCGCTTGGTTTCGTCGAGCAAACTATCGGCGAGGAGCAGGCATTCGTCCTGTCGCACGATCATCACGTGCCGTTGCAGCAACCAACCGCCGCTGAACTTCCGCTCGATCTCGAGATAATCGCAATCCGGATCAGCGTGCCAGCAAACATCGGTCCACGGGCCGAGCGGCGTGAGGGCTGTGTCGTTCACCTTGAGCGCGACATCCCAGTTGCCGTGCAGCAGCGATTGATTGCCGCAGCTAACGTCGAGCCAGGTATTGTCGCCGCTGAAATCGAACGTGGCTTGCGTCTGCGGCGCGGCCCAGCGATTGCGCAGCACCGCGAACGATGACTTCTGCGAATAGAACGCGGCCGGCGGCGTGCCCTTGGCCGGTTTTTTGTCGGCAGCGCCTTTGCCGAGGGCGAGTTGAGCGAGCGCGGCATTGCTGTTGGTGGCGATGACGGCAGCCGTGAGTAACTCGCGATCAGCGGTCGAACCTGCTGCAGGCCCCAAAGTCGAGCCGCCATCGGGGCGCGACAATCGCAGCACATGGCGAGTCAATTTTTCCAGTCGTTCGCGAGCCGTGTCGGAAAACTGCACTTCGCTGTTGCGGAGCAATTCCTGCGCGCGAATGATGGTCGCGAGCCACGGTCGCAGCAGCTCCGCGCGTGCTTGCGACGGCAGGCCCAGCGGATCGATCCAGGCATTGGCGACGCGCGATTCCGCACCGATGGCGCCCTTGCGCAGCGCGGTGGCTGTTTTGAGATCGGGCGCTGCTAGGGCGAGCAACAGCGGCAGTTCTACCTTGAGGAGCAACTGCGGCAGCGCGGTGGCGGGCGTCGCGCTGGCGAGCACAGCATCGTGCCAGGCGAACAATTGCTGAAGGAGTTCGGCCGATTTGACGACCGGCAGCAAATAAGCCCAGGCTAGAATTTCCAGCGCGTGATCGGTCGATGGTTCGCTCGATACAGTCTGGGCGAGAAACCGCGCGAGTTCCGCCGCTTCACCTTTCCACTTGCGAACCAGCGTGGCCTTGTGAAGCTTGCCGATCAGATTGACACGTTCAGCAGGAAGCGAATCAGCGCCCCACAGCAGCGGCGAAGTTTTGCCCGCGGCGATTCGCGCGAGCGGAAAATCAGAATTGGGGGCTAAGTTTGCCAGCCAGGCCGAGGCGTCGATCGCGCGGGCCGGTTTGGGAGCAACGGCCATTTCCATGGGCGATCCTGCAGCCGATTCGGCGCGATTGGTACTAAAGTGATTTGCAGGATCTTCCATTCTCAGGGCGCATGCCGAAGGTGTATAATCGCTGCAGCGACAGGCTGGATTGTGGGTCGACGCAGTTTAACATGATCCCCGCCGTTGCCTATGGGCGACTTTTCGCGATGTCGCCAGCATCGCCACCTTTTACTTTCTCGGAGTTTCTCGGATGCAACGCTTGATGACTGGCAGCGGCTGGGTGGCCATGATTTTGTTCTGCGTCGCCTGTTCAATCGCTCAAGAAAAGGCTGAGGACAAGCCGGCCGAAAAGCCCGCCAAGGCCCCGGAAGGGTTGGTTCGCCTCTCGCAGAAGCACGATGTGTGGATCGATACCAAGCGCAAAGCCGTGGTCGTCGACGGCAAGATCTGCCTCCGCGAAGGGCAGCTCGAAATGTTTGCCTGCCCCAAGGGAACCAAGGAGCACGAATCGATCGTCGCCCTGAATGTGCTGCCGGAACAGGTTCACGCTGGCTTGCTCGCGGTGGGGGCCAAGAAGGGGACGCCCGTTTCCTTCGATCCTCAATACAAAGCGGCCACCGGCGACGCGATTGAAATCTTCGTCCTCTGGAAAGATGCCGATGGCAAGAGCCACGAAGTTCGCGCTCAAGAGATGATTAAGAACGTGAAGACCGGCAAGGCGATGGACTTCGATTGGGTCTTTGCGGGGAGCGGCTTCTTCAAAGATGAGCAAACCGGCCGCGAACACTATCAAGCTAACGGCGGCGACTTTATCTGCGTGTCGAACTTCCCCTCGGCAACGCTCGATTTGCCAGTGCCGAGCACCGATGCCAACGGCGGGCTGCTGTTCAATGCCTTCACGGAAAACATTCCGCCGAAGGGAACCGAAGTGCGAGTAATCCTCGTGCCGCGCGTGAAGAAGGGTGCGGGTAAAGCAGAAGAACCGAAGAAGTAAGACGGACCAATGGTCCGTCTTAAGCCATCTTACGAGGTGAGCGCGCTCTAACCTTTATTCTTAATGACCATCACTTGCACGATGGTCTTGGCGCGGTTGCTGTCGATTTGCAGTTTGATCATCAATTCCTGCATCAGCTCCCGTTCCGATTGTTCCACGATGCCATCGGACAGGATCATGTCGGTGGCGCTGGCGAACACGGTTTCGCGCAGCTCGGGCGGGACGACGCTAACCGATTGCCGCATGAGTTCTTCGGGGCCGTTGCGCTTCAGCACACCGACCAACCGGTCGATCATGCTCTTGAAACGCTGCTCCGGCATGTGCTGGTAGAGCTTCATGCGGTTCAGCGTGTTGAACATCGCCGACATTTCTTCGTCGGCCAGATGGCCGTCGTGGGCAGCCGTCGACAGTAGAACGCCGGCAAATCCTTCCTGCGGGCCAAAGGCCTGCGGCGTGCCGAAATTCCCCAGCAGGTCGTCGAACATTCCCATCGGTCGCTACCTTTTCCGTCTGCGTTCTGGCTTGGTGTCTATCGCGGGGCGGCTGTCAGCATCAACCCATGTTTTTGATGACCATGACCTGCACGATCGTCTGGCAAGTCTTGGGGTCGAGGTTCAACTTGACTTGCAAGGTATTGATATAGTCCCGCTCGGCTTGTTCGGCCGTGCCGTCGGCGAGGACGATATTGCAGGCATTGGCAAAGGCTGTATCGCGCAGATCCGCCGGCAGATTTTCCAGGCTCCGTTCGAGCAGCGCCGGCACGCCGTTGCGTTTGGCGATGCCGAGAACCTTGTCGAGCGTCGAGCCGAACTGCTTTTCCGAAAGGCGTTGAAAGAGCTTCATCCGCAGCAGTGCGGCGACGAGTCCATTCACTTCGTCATCGGCAATGTGACCATCGCAAAAGGTCGCTCCAACGAGAATGCCGGCAAAGCACTCCTGCGGAGTGAGCCGAGTGCTCCCCTCCATCGAGTTGAACAAGCCGTCGAACAGTCCCATGCCCGTGACCTTCCCGACAAGAGGTAGCCGTTGCTCGGGCAACCGTGAATAAGAATTGCGGCAAGCAGCGAAAATCTATACTGCGTTTGATTACCGGGTTTTAATATTGCCGCAGTGACCACCAAAAATCAAGCAGAGAACGGCTGGCGATTTTTTGCCAGTTATTGCTTGAATACGATCTACCTAAGCAGTGGTTGTTCGGGCAAGTTTTAGTTGACCCCTTCAGCAAGATCGCGGTACAGTGACGGCACGGTCGCATCAGGGCAGCGGCTGTTTTTGTGAGGAACTGGCAATGTTTATGGCAACTCAACTGCGGCAGTGGACGCTGGCGGCCGGCCTGTTGATAGTCCCCTGCCTGGCCGGTTCGCTCGCAGCTCAGCAAGTGACCGTGAGCAGCCCGTTCAATAGCGTGGGGCATGGCTTTTACGAAGGCATTGGCACCAACTGGGGCGCGCGTGGTCCGGGTTGGTTCTTCAACTTCGGCGGCGGTGCGCCGGGAGTCGCGCCGCAGTTCGGCGGCTTCGACCCCAACGCCGGCGCGAATGGCGGCGTTGGTTTTCGCGGCGGCAATGTCAACGGCTTTTTGAACTTCACGGCGGGTCAGGGAGCCGACTCCACGTTTGTTTCTCAGACGCCCAGCGTGACGATTCCCAACGGCGGCAATGGCATGTTTATCGACGGCTCGTTCCGGCCGTTCGTCACCGGCATTGTGCCCGTGGTCGGCGCTCAGGCCGACAATTCCGATTCGAGTCCCCTGCGCGAACGCCTTCGTCGTTTGCAGTCCGGCGAAGTGAAAGTTCCTGTCCCTGAAGAAACCGCGAGTACGCCAATCGCTGGCGGAGGCGGGAACGCTCGCGGAAGTTCGGCTGAGCGCGGTGCGCAAAGTGTGGCCGCCATCAAAGCGCAAGCGGTTTCTGCGCAGCAGACGGAAGACACCGAGCTCGCCGCGATGCTCGAAAAAGCCCAAGGCGCCGAAGCGGCTGGTAAACCGGGCGTGGCGAAAGTCTTTTATCAAATGGCTGCCCGCCGCGCGACCGGCGCTCGTCAGCGTGAGATTCTCGCACGGCTCGAAGCGTTGCCCAAATAGCCTTCAACAAGAAAGTCTCGCATGCATTGGCGGACCCGGCTGTGGGGCGTGCTCGTCTCTCTTCTGCTGCTCACTCCTACTGTTGCGCAGGAGAATCCGCCAGCCGAAAAGCCGGCGTTTCCTTCGCTCGAAGCGGCCGTCAAAGCCCTCGGCGACGATGAGTTCTCGGTTCGGCAGCGGGCCAGTGCGTACGTCTGGAAGGTTGGCAATCCCGCCCTGCCGCTCCTCGAGCAGGCCGTGAAGAGCACCGATCCGGAAGTGCGCCTGCGGGGCAATCTCATCCTCCGCAACCTGCGTCTCGGCATCACGCCCGATTCGCCGATCGAGTTGCAGATCATGGTCTCGCAGTTTTACGACGGCGATCGCAACGCGCGGCTGCGTGTGATCAACGACTTGCGACAGAAGGGTGCCTTCACCACGCTATTCGGTTTGCTCAAGCTCGAAACCGATGCCGCCAGTAAGCAGCTTTATTTCAACAGCCTGCAAGCCGACATTCAGCGGCTGGCTCCGCAGATGATCGCCGCCAACGACTGGTCGATCCTGGAGCAATGCTTCGAGCTCGGCAAGAGCACCGACGTTGGCCGGTCGCAGTATGTCGCGTTTCTCTCGCTGCGCGATCAGCTGCCAGCCGAACTGAAAAAGGCCGAAGCCGAATTTGCCAAGAATCCAGCCGATGCCAACGCCGCGATCTTGCTCGCCGCGATGCTCCGAGCACGAGGCAACGGCGCGCAAGCCCTGCAAGTGGCGACCGCGGCCAAGACGCCGACGCAACTCTTCGTGCAAGGTCTGGCGCGCGAGCAAAAGTCTTGGGAGCAACTGCTTGGAACATACTCCACCAAATCAGACGTGCCGCGGGCGGAACTTTATCGCCTCGGCATGCGAGCGAGTTGCTATCGGCTGTTGGGAAAGAAAGAGCAGGCCGAAGAAACGCTGCAAGCGGTGTTCGCCGCCGCGCCTGGTGACGACATCTGGTACGCGGCCAAGATCGCGCTCCTCAACGACCGCCCTGCCGATGCGCTGAAGTTGCTCACCGACAGCGGCTTGCGGCCGATGGCATTTGAGTTACTCGTGCAGCAACAGCGGCACGACGAGGCGCTAAAGCTCGTGGGTGTGACCGACGAAACTGAGTTCGACGCGGCCTGGCTCAGTTCGCTCTCGGGCGACAAAGCAGTGCGAACCAGTCGCACCGTCGATCGCTTTTCGTTCGCGGTCACCATCGCCGCTGAACTGCGACTCCTCGGCAAGCAGAAGCAATATGCTGCCCTGCGCGAGTTCCTAGAAACCACCGCTTCAGTCGATGATTCGCGCGGCGCCTATTGGCTGGCCCTCGCGCGACTCGAACGAGCGCCCGGCCGGCAAAAAGAACATCTCAAAATCCTCAGCCGGGCCGCCGCGCCCAATCTGGCTGCCGTGATGAGCGCGGCGTTCACGGGCAAACGCCTGCAAAAAGCGCAGCTCTGGTGGGAGACGCTCAACGCCGACGGCCGTTGGCAAGAAATGGATGATCATCTGTTCGGCGTGGCCGTGGCGTTAATGCCGAAAACCTTCGAACGCTTCGTAACTGCCGATTGGCCGGCGATCGCCAAGCAGGCAAAAACCTTGGCCAATGATCCCGCTAACACTGCCGCCCAGCGCGGTCGGTTGCATGTGTTGCTCGCCGAAGCCTGGGCCGCTCGCGATAATCGCGCCGACGCGGAAACACATTTTGAAGCGGCCATCCTCGCCGATCCAGCCTCGGCCGAAGCCTATGGCGATTGGCTGTTTACCGGCGAGCGCTGGAGCGACGCGGCTGCGCAGTACGGCCGCGCCGTGGCGGCGAACCAAGGAAATCCACTTACCTGGTTTCTGCAAGGAACCTCACTCATCCGCAGTGGCGACGAAGCAGCCGGCCGCAAGTTGCTGCAGACTGCAAATCTGATGTGCCTCGATTCTCCTTCGCGCTATCAACTGGCCTTCGCGCTGCAGGAACGTGGTCTCCGCGACGAAGCTCGCGAGCAATGGCAGCTGTTGCAAAAGACCGGCAACCCGGAGGATCAATACGTCACGATCACCAATCAGCACCTGGGAAATATCATCGCGGAAAAAGAACCGCTCGCCGCAGCCGATCACTGGGAACAGCTTCGGTTTCACGTTCTCAAGCCGACGACCAACCTCACTGAACAATCAGGCTATCTCGACATTGCGCACTCATTGCATCGCACGCGGGCCCGCGGTTTGATCAGCAAAGAAGATCGCAGCCCAGCCGATACCGAGGCCGCTTTCGCGCTGCTCGCTCTCTGCGAACAGCTCCAGCCGGGCGAGATCAAGCTCGTCGAGGAGTTCTTCCCGCTCCTCAACAAGCAAGGACTGACCAAGGAAGCCGACAAGGTGTTCGAAGATTGCTTCGCGCTGTATCACAGTCAGACAAAGCAATATCCCGATAGCGCGAACATTCACAACCAGGCCGCCTGGGTTGCTGCGATCTGTGCCCGCCGATTAGATGAGGCACTGGTCCTCTCAGAACGGGCGGTGAAACTCGCGCCGGAGAATCCTTCCTACACCGACACGCTCGCCGAAGTCCACTTTGCCCGCGGCAATCGCGAACTCGCACTGGAATGGGCCCGCAAAGCGGCCGCCCTCGATCCTGGCTCGAAATTCTATGAAGATCGGCTGCAAGCATTCGCCAAACGCGAATTTCCGCAGCGCTAAGTCGCCAGTAATCTCCGCAATGTAGTCATCACGCTCCGCGTGGTGCGTCTTTTCGCCACCTGCCGCTCCGCACCATCCACGATAAAATGCGGGATGCGACACAGGTCGCGGGAACCGCTAGGTACAGGAACCAATCGTGGCGCAGGGTACGGACCAGATCGAATTGCGAGGCGTCGATGTGCATAACCTCAAGCACATCGATCTCGATCTGCCGCGCGGTCAGCTGATTGTGTTTTGCGGAGCGAGCGGCAGCGGCAAAACCAGCCTCGCCCTCGACACTCTCTACGCCGAAGGGCAGCGGCGATTTATCGAAAGCTTTTCGACCTACACCCGGCAGTTTCTGCAGCGACTCGAAAAGCCCGCAGCCGAGCGGATCGACGGCATCCCGGCAGCCATCGCCGTCACGCGGCAGGAAGCCAGCAAATCAAACCGCACCACGATCGGCTCGGCGACTGAGACCATCGATTATCTCCGCCTGCTACTAGCCCGCGTCGGCAAACTTTTTTGCCCCGGCTGCGGTCAGCCCATCGCCCGCGAATCGCCGCAAGACGCCGCCGCCGTGGTGAACGAACTCCCCGCCGGCACCAAGCTGCTCATCGTCGCGCCGCGAACCGGCGTATCGCTTTCGACGCTGCGAGAGCAAGGATTCGCTCGCGTCATTCTCGGCGGCAAAGTGATTTCGCTCGACCAGAAAACGCCGGAGCCGAATCAAGATGCCACGGTCCGCGTCGTGATCGATCGGCTCGTCGCTGGCGGAACCGATTCCCGCCGCCTGGTCGATTCGCTGGAAACCGCCTTCAAACAAACGGCAGGCCATGGCGAAGTTTGGTGGCAACCGCTCGCCGAAGCCGAGCCGCCGCAGCGCGCGGTTCAAAACGAAACGCTCGATGGGAGTGCGTGGAACGTTTGGAGTTTTGTCTCCGAACTCAAATGCCCGCGCTGCCAACTGCAGTTCATTCCACCCGAGCCGCGGCTGTTCAGTTTCAACAGCCCGCTCGGCGCCTGCCCGGCCTGCGAAGGCTTTGGGAACCTGATCGATCTCGATGGCGATCTGATCGTCCCCGACAAAGCAAAATCACTTCGCGACGGCGCGATCGCTCCCTGGACGACTCCGGCCTACGAGCATGAGCTGCAAGAGCTGCTCGCACTCGCCGCCGACTATCAATTGCCGGTCGATGTTCCTTATCACGATCTCACTGCCGAGCAATTAAACCTCATTCAAAATGGCGTGCCGGAGCGAAACTTCGGCGGGTTGGTTGGTTTTTTCGCTTGGCTAGAAAAGCACAAGTACAAGATGCCGGTGCGGGTCTTTCACAATCGATGGAAGAGCTCGCGCGTATGTACGACGTGCAATGGCGCTCGGTTGAATGCGCAAGCGCTCGCCTGGCGAGTCGGCGGTTTGAACCTTGCCGAGATTGCAGCCCTGCGGCTCGACCAGGGTGAAACTTTTTTCGCCGAGTTACCTCTGTCGCCGCGCGAGAAGCAAGTCAGTCGCACCATGCTCGAGCAAGTCCGCAATCGGCTGCGGTTTCTCGTGCAGGTCGGTCTCGGTTACTTAGCTCTCGATCGACCACTGAAAACGCTCAGCAGCGGCGAAGCGCAGCGCGTCGCGCTGACGTCGGCTCTCGGTTCAAGCTTGGTGAACATGCTGTATGTGCTCGACGAGCCGTCGGTCGGCCTGCATCCGCGCGATGTCGAACCGCTGGTGAAGTCGATCCGCGGCTTGCAACGGCGGGGCAACACCGTTGTCGTTGTTGAGCACGAAGAAGCCCTGATTCGCGAGGGAGATCAGATTGTCGAGATCGGTCCCGGCGCGGGCGAACTCGGCGGCAAGGTGACATTTCAAGGGACACTACCCGAGTTGCTCGTGGCGAAGGGAAGCTCGACGGGCGATTTTCTCGCGGGTCGGCGCGGCGTATCGCGCCCCGGCAAACGCCGCGAACCGCGCGGCACGATTCGCCTGGTCGGTGCACGAGGAAATAACCTGCAACGGCTGAACGTGGATTTTCCGCTCGGTGTGCTCTGCCTGGTGACCGGCGTGAGTGGCGCGGGGAAAAGTACGTTGGTGCAGGAGACGCTGTACGGCGCGCTTTGTCGCCGTAAGCAAAAAGATTGCGACACGCCGCTACCGTACGACGATATCCTCGGTGATGGGAAGATCGACGACGTGATTCTCGTCGATCCGAGCCCGGTCGGTCGTTCGCCACGTTCGAATCCGGTGACATACATCAAAGCCTTCGATGAAATTCGCAAGGTCTTTGCCGAGACCGTCGAAGCCAAGACGCGCAACTTCACGGCGGGGCATTTCAGCTTTAATGTCGACGGTGGCCGTTGCGATACTTGTCAGGGGGAAGGGGCGATTCAGGTCGAGATGCAGTTCCTCGCCGATCTATATATGAAGTGCGGAACCTGCGGCGGTGCGCGCTATCGGCGCGAGGTGCTCGCGGTGACTTATCGCGGCCGTAACATTGCCGAAGTACTCGATATGACCGTGCGCGAAGCCTTTTCGTTCTTCCGCGGTCAGCCCAAGGTGCAAGGCAAGCTGAAACAACTGATCGACGTCGGCCTCGACTACCTGCGACTCGGCCAGGCCGCGAACACGCTCTCTTCCGGTGAATCCCAACGCCTGAAACTCGCCGCGCACCTGTCGGAAGCAACACGCAATCGCACGCTGTTTCTGCTCGATGAGCCCACGACCGGTTTGCACTTCGCCGATGTCGTGCAGTTGCTCGATTGCTTCGATGCGCTCCTCGCCATCGGCCATTCGCTGATCGTGGTCGAGCACAACCTGCAGCTGATGCGGGCCGCCGATTATTTGATCGATCTGGGGCCCGGCGCGGCCGAGCAGGGCGGAACCGTCGTCGTGCAAGGAACGCCCGAAGAGGTTGCCGCGTGTGAAGCGTCGCACACCGGCCGTTATTTAGCCGAATCGCTCCGTTCACTCGAGGAGGTAGCCGATGCCGGCTGAAATCGCTTTTGATCCCGATGTTTTCCACGGCGAATTGACCGTCAATCGCGCGCAGGTTTTCGTCCGCGCGCCGCGCAGCGCGGAGCTCGCCGATTGCACGTTGCATGGTTATGTGCACGGGCCACGCTGCGAGTTCTCGCACACGCTGCCGGCGAAATACGTGCTGACCGATCTCGGCGCGGGGCCGACATTGCTGGCCCGCACGACAATCACCGATCCGTGTTACTGGACCAGCGACCTGCCGCATCTGTACGACGTGCACATCGAGCTCCGTCGCGGCAGCGAAGTGCTCGCGAGCGAGAAGCGCCAGATCGGCCTCCGCGGCATCGGCGCCAAGAGCAGCGGCGAACTCGTCCGCGAGAGCAAAGTTTGGGTGCCGCGCGGCGTAGCCATCGATTTATTGCCCGAACTGAATTTGGTGGATCATCTCCGCAGCGAAGCGCTCGTCGGCCTTTGTTCATCGCCGTCGCTTGATTTGCTGAACGAAGCGTCGCGCCGCGGTGCTTGCCTGATTGTTGCCGTGTCGGCCGATCGCAGCGACTTTCACGAAGCACTCCGCAGCCTGGCCCGCTGGCCTGCCGTGATGATGGCCATCGTGCACGGCGAAACGCTCGACTCCAGCCTGCGACAAGTCGCGCCCAATCTGTTGCTCGCGCAGCAGATTCCACCGGGTGACGCGACGATCGGCTATCAGCCTGCTCCCTGGGCACATTGCATCGTCGTCGACGAAGCCGGGCCCTTTCCCAAGCTGCCGTTGCCAGTACTTGCGCTGCGCATCGCGGCAGAGAGCGCCGGACGAAGCGATTGCGATCAGTTGCAGCGCGACCTGGCCCCGCGCGGACAGTTTGCCGGTTATCTGGTCGATTCAGCAGCCGCCCGTTCCAGAATCTGAAGTCCGATCATCGGAGCAACGCGTATGTCGAAACCACATCTGATTCTGGCCAGCACCTCACCGCGGCGGCGGCAACTGCTGGAAGAAGCCGGCTATTCGTTCGAGGTTCAACCGCCTCACGACTCTGCCGAGTGTGGCATTTGCAGTCGCGAAACGCCGCCCGAAATGGTTGCTCGCCTGGCCTTTCAAAAAGGGGCCGACGTCGCGCTGCGAACCGAGCAAGGCTTGATTGTGGCCTGCGATACGGTGGCCGAGTGCTGTGGGCACATTCTCGGCAAACCAAAGAATCAGCAACACGCCCGCGAGATGCTGCAGCTCATGTCAGGCCGAGAACATCGCGTTTACAGCGGCCTCTGCCTCTGGCCACGGCCCGGCCAAGAACATCACGTGCAAGTCGAAGTCACGCGGCTCGTCATGGACTCGCTCGCGCCGGATCTCCTAGAGGATTATCTGGCCACCGATGCCTGGGAAGGGAAGGCCGGCGCATTTGGTTATCAAGACGGACTCGACTGGGTGCATGTGGTTGAGGGGAGCGAATCGAACGTTGTTGGACTGCCGCTGGAACTGCTTGAGCGGATGTTGGCAAGTATTTAGATTCGCTGTCGTGCAATCAATGATTCATTTAAGGAATCATTCGCTGCTGAATCTCTCTCACCTGCGACCATAAGAGCGGTGATACATCGTGCGGCCTGTCGGTAGTGACCGACATCAAACATTCATCCGCCGCGCGACCAGTGACGACAGCTAACGCCGCCGCAGCGATCGCCGGCGAACGACTCATGCCCGCGCTACAAGCCACCAGCGTGCGAAACTCGAGGCGTAGCAAAGAGACTAGGCAGCGAATTGCGGCTTCGATGATCTCGGTCGAGTTACCGTCTCCGTCAACCAATGGAATACGGCAGTAAATCAACTCGCGCGAGAGTTGCGCCGCCGGTTCATTCAACGCAAGATCGACCACGGCAGCGATCCGATATTCGTGGAGCTGCCGCAGATCGCGAATGTCCAGCGCGTTGCCGAGAAACAATCTGTCGGAATGAATGGCGTTGATCATAGAAATCAATTGTCGCTATTGACCATTTCAATCAATCACCGGCGCAGTAAACATTGATGATTCGCTCGTCGCGGTGATTAATAAATGCAAACGAATCTGAATTGTTGATAGTCCCGTCAATTCTTTCGCGACCACTTCGCGGGAAACCGCGGCTTATCCCATGTCTTAGGGATGGTCTGCATCAGCTGGTAGTAGCGGCACCAAAATGTTGAAAATTGGACTAAACCCCGCCGAAGAACTGGTTATGCGGTAGCCAAAGGCTGCCGCCGCGACATGGTTTGGTTCCATGTCCGCTCAACAACTCCTTAGGGACGAGGGGCAGCCTGTTGTTGAGCCTCCTGAAAATCTGTATTTGATTTGGTCATTACAGCCTGAACGTTCAAGCGTTGAATTCCTGGTGGGCAGCCGGGAAGTTCCTCGTAGCCCGGCACGTCGTCGTGGTGCATTGCATCATTGGCGAACTGCCGGGCTGCGGGCTCAACGCCGCGAGCGACAGGAACGCGCCGAGGCGGCGGGTCAGTTAGAAGAATGTCTCAGAATCAGCGGGGTCGTGCTACGACCAAGCGCCGTTTGCAATTGGAATCGCTCGAAAGCCGACAACTCTTGACGGGCATCCCAGAAACCTGGAGCTCGCCGGCAGGCGCTCTGTTTGTCGACACCGGCGATGCCTGCGTCTGGCTCGGCAATGTAACTCCAGCCGCAGAATCAGCGAGCACGGCAAATGCCGCGAGCACTCTGTCCCTGCAATCGCTCGAACTGCCAACGGCAAACGCGGACAATCCCGCCATCGAAGAAGAGTGGGTGCTGCCGCAGAACTCCTTCGTCACCTCCGGCATTTGGCCGACGACGGTGAATGGCCTGGCGAATTTTTCCTGGGGCGTGCCGACAAAATTCCAGTCGCTGGTCAAAGCCGAAGTCGTAGTGATCTCGCGCAGCAACACGAGCGCGACGTTCTTCAGCGCGCTATCGGAGGGTTTGACGGGCGACCTCAGCACCAATGTGGTGAAGCGGTACAGCACGGTGCAGCCGTTAGTGATGCAGACGGGTGTCATCAACAAAGTTGACGTGACCGAGCTGTTTACCGGCGCGAACCTGACGGCTGGTGTCGATCAGCTTGCCATTCGCTTTCAAGCTAATAAAAACGCGCTCAGTGCGGTGCAGATCGTTGGCCTGCGTTTGACATATCAAGCCACCGCAGGCAGTGGCGGCTCGAGCACGACGGGCCCGGCAGGACCACAAGGTCCAGCGGGTCCGGCAGGAGCGACGGGCGCTGCCGGCGCGACTGGTGCTACCGGAGCAACGGGGGCGGTGGGGCCGCAAGGTCCGGCGGGAACCGCTGGCGCTACGGGAGCAACGGGCGCGACAGGCGCTGCGGGAGCCACTGGCGCTGTCGGGCCGCAAGGACCACAAGGTGCAACGGGTGCGCAAGGTCCTATCGGCCTGACAGGCTCGACGGGCGCGCAAGGCCCGATGGGGCCGATTGGTTTGACGGGAGCTGTGGGCGCAACGGGTGCCACTGGTGCGACAGGTTTAACGGGTGCCACAGGCGCTCAAGGTCCTCAGGGAGCGACCGGAGCCACAGGTCCTCAAGGCCCAGCGGGGCCAACAGGTGCGACGGGCGCTGCCGGAGCCGATGGTGCTGTCGGGCCGCAGGGAGCAAACGGCGCGACAGGAGCGCAGGGTCCTATCGGTCTGACGGGCTTAACGGGCGCGCAAGGCCCGATGGGGCCGATCGGTTTGACCGGTGCGACGGGAGCCACTGGTTTGACAGGCGCGCAAGGTCCCGCGGGACCACAGGGCGCGACAGGATCCGTAGGTCCTCAAGGGCCCACTGGTTTGACCGGAGCCACTGGATCGACGGGTGCGCAAGGACCGGCAGGTCCACAAGGTTCAACGGGGGCCACTGGTGCCGCAGGAGCTGACGGCGCGGTTGGACCGCAAGGACCACAAGGCGCGACCGGGGCAACTGGCTTGACGGGTGCAGCGGGCGCTCAAGGTGCTACAGGTGCACAAGGCCCAGCTGGACCACAAGGTGCTACAGGGTCAACAGGCTTGACGGGTGCCACTGGATCGACCGGCGCTACAGGTGCGCAAGGACCGGTAGGTCCACAAGGCTCAACGGGGGCCACTGGTGCCGCGGGCGCTGACGGCGCGGTTGGACCACAAGGTCCCCAAGGCGCGACCGGGGCTACAGGTTTGACGGGTGCGACAGGGGCGACAGGAGCGCAAGGGCCTCAAGGCAGTACAGGGGCAACTGGCGCGCAGGGGCCGGCGGGACCTCAAGGAGCAACCGGAGCCGTTGGTCCGCAAGGGCCGACGGGATCGACTGGATTGACGGGGGCTGCGGGAGCTGATGGCGCGATCGGGCCGCAAGGTCCTCAGGGCGCGACCGGCGCAGTGGGGGCTACGGGCGCACCAGGATTAACAGGAGCCACGGGAGTGCAAGGGCCGGCGGGTCCCCAGGGAGCAACAGGTGCTACTGGCGCGCAAGGTTCTACAGGTCTAACGGGCGCGACCGGCGCAACGGGTGCTCAAGGGCCCATTGGTTTGACAGGCGCGGCAGGTGCCGATGGCGCAGTGGGAGCAACGGGGCCGCAGGGACCCGCGGGTCCTCAAGGAGCAGCCGGAGCACAAGGCGCTGCGGGCGCGCAAGGGGCAACTGGATTGACGGGTGCGACCGGCGCCACGGGAGCAACAGGCCCTCAAGGGCCGGCAGGCCCCACCGGACTCACGGGGGCGACGGGGGCCGCTGGCGCTGATGGCGCGACAGGTGCACAAGGTCCTCAAGGGGCAACTGGTTTAACAGGTTTGACGGGAGCCACGGGAGCGCAAGGGCCAATAGGTTTGACGGGAGCAACAGGCGCTACTGGCGCGCAAGGTCCTCAAGGCGCGACGGGGCTCACCGGTGCAACGGGAGCCGCGGGTGCTGCTGGGGCCACCGGTGCACAGGGACCTCAAGGTGCCACAGGCCTGACAGGAGCCACAGGCGCCACGGGCGCGCAAGGGCCCATTGGTTTGACCGGGGCCACGGGTGCAACAGGAGTGCAGGGACCTCAGGGCCCAACGGGGCTGACAGGAGCCACGGGTGCAACGGGTGCACAAGGGCCTCAAGGCGCCACAGGTGCGACGGGCGCGCAAGGTCCAACTGGTTTGACAGGAGCAACCGGCGCGACGGGAGCCACGGGTCCTCAAGGTCCTGCCGGCGCTGCTGCATCGACGATCACCGACAGTACGCTCACGGGGGATGGTTCCGTGGGGAATCCGCTCGGCATTGCGACAGGTTTGCTATCCGGCTCGGGCACGGTCAATCAAGCGAGCAATCCGGTTGACTGGACGAAACTGAAAACCGTGCCAGCCGGTTTCGCCGATGGGGTGGATGATGGCCTCACGACCGCCCAGGTCAACGCGTTGCTGACGCCGCCGGCCTTCACCGCGCCGACGCTGCTCAACTCGTGGGCGAACTACGGCAGCGGTTACTCGACCGCCGGCTATTACAAAGATGCGATGGGTATCGTTCACCTGCGCGGTGTGGTGGCCTCGGGGAGCAGCACCATCTTTACTCTGCCCGCCGGCTATCGGCCGGAGTTCAACGGGATGTTCAGCACCGTCACCGGTCTGCTTAACCTGGGCCGCATCGACGTGATGTCCAACGGCAACGTCGTCTTCGTCGCCGGCAGCAACATCTACGCCAGCCTCGACGGCATCACGTTCCGCGCGGCGTAGTGCTTATTTCCAAAAGCGAGCCTGGGGCACAATCGCTTTGTGCTCCGGATCGAGCCGCAAACCATACAGTTCGCAGCCGATGGCCAGGAGTTGATAGACCGGGAGGTGCAAGGACTGAGGATGGCGACTGAGGCTCAGCTCGAGCGGCCTCCAATCCTTGGGGACCACCAGCAAAGGAGTCAGGCCCACGAATTCACCCGGCACGGCAGTGATTTCCTCGTTGAGCGACATTCGCTCGGCGAGCGGCAGCGCGTGAAACCACTGCAGGATCTCTGTTTTGTCTTGCCAGGTCCGTGCCAAGTCGGGGGTCGTTAGCCAGAGGCAACCCAAACGATATTCCAAGACATACTCCGATCCGTGCAGCGCGAGGGCCAGGGCTGCCGCTGCTGGCAGGTTTTCGAACTGGAATGAAACCTCGCGTTGCCAGAACTTTTGCAAGGTCTCGGTGGAAATCGCCAAGCGCGGATCGACTTGCAAGGGCGGTAAGTTTTCGCGCTCGCAAATCTGCGTAAATATCTGTTCGCGCGTCGACTGGCTGTGAAACTCGTGATGCGTATTGAGCAACCGTTGACGAAACTGCTGTCGGCGCAGCCCGTCGTAGGTTGCTGGCAAATCCCAATCGGCCATTTGACGCATCAAACCGTCGTTGATCCGCACTCCATTGCGTGACATCAGTTCGCCGCGGGAGAAAAGCAGCGTTTGCGTGTTTTCACCAGCGTCTGTTTCATAAACCCACCTGCTGTCGGGCAAGCCATCGGTCCATTGACCGCGCAAATGGGATTCTGGCGACTTGCGATACCAGGGCCCATGTCGCTCTCCCGCTTGAAATCCATCGAAGCCGACGGGCTCGGTCGCGCCCTCACGCCAGAGCGTTTCGGAAATGATGCGACCTTGCTCATCGTACTCCGTGACTTTTCGGGTCAGGGCATTCAGCTGTTGCTCTTTCTGCCACAACTGCCCGTTGCGAAATGTCTGCTTGAACGCGGGCCCGAGCTGCCAAGTACCAACGGGCTGGCCGTGCTCGTAATAACTGGTTTCAACTACCGCGCCATTGTGTGGATCGAACTGCTGCCATTCGCCGTGTTGCTTGCCGGCAAAATAGCTTCCTGTTTCGCGGGGCTTGCCGGTGTGAAAACAGGATTGATAGGGGCCATGCAACTCGCCGCGCGAGAAATGAGCGAGGATAAGTCGTTTGCCCGCGCAATCAAAAATCTCGCACTCGCCGTGATGTTGATATCCCGACCAACCGCTCCTTCGAGCCAAGCCTTTGGCTTTGGCGGGGCGCGCGAAGTGGAGTTTGACCGCTTCGCCGCCGTAAGGTCCTCCCTGCTGAACGCTCATTTCCGTCCAGAGATAATCACCTCGGCCCAGCAAACAGCGAGCATGACCGGGCGAGAACTGTGGCGGAACCGTTTCGACCTCCAGCGGGATTTGCCACCAGACTCCAAAGCCAACGCACGCTAAGGTAACAACGATCGCCAGCGAGCGGAGCGAAAAATTTAGCCCCGATGTTCTCGCCCTGGCTGGATCGTAGGGAGTACGCATGATCGGCAGGTGGAATGTTTGCGCCTACGGCTTACTGTCACGAACTGTCTGAGGCGGCTCTGTGATGGGAACCAGCAGTAACTGATCGCCCGAGCGACGCAGTTGGAGTCGATGAATTTCGCAACCAACGGCCAGGCATTGATGAAACCACAGGTGATACCAATTGCGATTGTCATCTAACTGCAACAGGGACGGCGGGAGTTTCTTAGGCGCGACAAGGTGCGGTGGATCGCCAAAATTCCAGTAGCGAATGAATTCAGCGAAGTCGGTAAACGACGAACGGACGATGAGGTACTCCTGCTGTTTTTTCTCGGAGAGCGAGTAGTACCAGTCGAGCACACCCGTTTCATCTTTCCACGCGCGGGCCAGTTCGGGAGTCGTCAGCCAGAGACACTCCAAGCGGTAGTCCAAAACCAAGCCGGTCCCTTGCAAGGCGAGCACGAGTTCCGCCGATACCGGTCCATGCGCGCAGCGGAGTGAAACATGACGCTGCCAGAGTTGCTTCAGCTCTTCTGGATCAATGATCAACCGCGGGTCGACTTGCAACGGCGGCAGGTCGGCGCCGTCGTTAGCGATTCCGAAAATCTCTTCTCGAGTCAGTGGGGCATGATCGATTCCTATAACATGCTGCAATTTCTCAAGTAGCTCGCTGCATTGTTTTCCTGCGCGCGATTCGAGCGCTGCTTGATTGGCGAGCTGCCGCGTCAAATGATCGTTGACTGGCTCGCCGTCGAGCGCGAGCAATTCTCCGTGGCGAAATTTGAGCGTGTGGAAGTTGTTGTAACCGCGATCGAGAATCCACTCTCCCTCGGCTCGCCCATCGACCCATTGGCCGCGCAGATGCTCATTAGCATCCTTGCGATACCAGGGTCCGTGGCGCTGGCCCGCTCGAAATAGATCCAAACCGATCGGCTCGGTCGGGCTTTCACCCCAAATCGTGATTTTGGCGATTTTCTCCTGATCGTCGTATTCGGTAACCCGCCTCAGGTGGGCGCTATGTCGCAGTTCCTCTTGCCATCGCAAACCGTTGCGATAAGTCGTTTTCACGGCGCTGCCGTCAGTCCAAGTGCCGACTGGCGCACCGCGCTCGTAGTAGCAGGTCGCCCCTAACTTGCCCGACTCGAGATCGAAGTGCTGCCATTTGCCGTGCTGTTTGCCAGCGAGGTATTCGCCGATCTCGCGCGGTTGACCGTTCACAAACCACGAACGATACGGGCCCTCCAGTTGCCCACGCACGTATTGGGCCTCGATGATCTTTGGCCCCGTGCGATCGTAGATTTCGGCTTGGCCGTGCAGCTGATGTTCTGACCAACCGCTCCGCCGAGCAATACAGCGGGCAGATGCCGGTTGCAGATTCTGGGCGGCGATGATCTTTGGATCTACGCCCGTCAAACACATGACTCGGGGCTTCTTGCCCGGCACAAATTCAATGGGAACCGCCGTCACCACAATCGGCAGTTGCCAGCAATAGCCGAAGGCGACGGTCGTCAGCGTGAGGGCAATAGCCAGCGTGCGCAATGAGAATTGCAGCCAAGAGAAACGCACGGTTGCCGAAGAGGTGGCCATACCACCAATTCGGCGGCGGCAGGGGAATTATTCCCGGCTGCCGGAAATATATGGCGGAGTAGCACACAAGCTGGGGAACCGCCGCCGCGATGGCGTGAAACGGCCTACAGCAAACCGAATTTCTTCATCTTGTTGTAGAGGGTTACGCGGCTGATGCCGAGTTCAGCGGCGGTTTCCTTGCGGCGGAAGTTGTTCCGCTGCAGGGCGTCTTCGATGATGCGTTGTTCAAGCACATCGACGCGGGCTTCGAGCGACGCGCTGCCAGAAGTAGCGACGCGAGCTTGGCTCATGGGGCTCATCATGGGGCCCATGGATTGCGGTTCGTGCGCTGACTGAGAGGACGCATAAGAACCGGCATAGGTCGGCATGTTGTGAGGCTGTTGCGGCAGCGGCATTGGCGACGACGAAGGCCGATGCATTTGCGGCGGCGCGTTTGGCGTGCGCGGACGAACGCCCATGCCGACCGGAATCGGGCCCGAGATGTTCGTCAGCGGATAGCGTTCTTCCGGCACGACGATCGGCGGCAGTTCGTGGCTGATCGACTGATATTGCGGCAGCATCTGACCTTGCACGGCCTGGCGAATGGAGGTCGGCAGGTCGTTGACGGTCAGCACGCCCCGTTGGCAATACAGCACCGCGCGGCGAACGACGTTTTCCATTTCGCGGACATTGCCCGGCCAGTTGTAAGCGCGGAGGGCTTCGAAAAAGCTTTGATCGATCGAGCGGAGCGGGATCGAGTGCGTTCGGCTGTGATCGACGGCGAACTTACGAATGAGATACTCGATATCCCACGGACGCTGACGGAGCGGCAGCAAGTGGAAGTTGAGAATGTTCAAGCGATAGTACAAGTCCGTGCGGAAGTTGCCGCTGCGAACGAGCTCTTCGAGGTTGTAATTCGAAGCGACGATGAGGCGAGCCTGGCTGTATTGCGTTTCGTTGCTGCCGACCGGTTCGTATTCGCCGGTCTCGATCACGCGGAGCAGCTTGGCTTGCTGTTCCATCGGCAGCACGTCAATTTCGTCGAGCAACAGCGTGCCGCGGCCGGCGGCGGCGAATTTTCCTTCGCGGTCGCGATCGGCGCCGGTGAACGCGCCTTTCACATAACCGAAGAGTTCGCTTTCGATCAGATCAGGCGGCAACGCACCGCAGGCGACGTTGCAGAAGCGATCTTCGCGACGTTCGCTCAGTTCGTGGATGAGCTTGGCGAGAAACGTCTTGCCGCTACCGGTTTCGCCGATCAGCAGCACGGTCACGTTGTGCCGGGCAGCGACCTTGATCTCTTCCATCGTGTCGAACATTTCGGGCGTGAACGTGATCAGCGACCGGCTGCGGCCGTGCAGTTCCTTGTGCGGCATCTGGCTCCAAAAGCCTTGCAGCTCGCCTTCGATGTCTTGCCGATTGGCCAGCAGTTTGCGGAGCTGTTCGTAATCGATAGGCATGGCCACGCAATGATCGATCGACTTCTCGGCCAGCTTTTGTAAGCGCGGCGGGCAGTCCTTGGCGAGCAAGCCATAGACGGGCGAGTTCTCGACGGCTTCGTCGAGTTCGGCGACAAAGCGTCCTGCCGAATATTCGCCGAGCGTCTCTTGGCCCAAGTGGACCACGACCGGTGCGGCCGGATGAGCCGTTAGCGTCGACGGCAGCGTGGCGAGCGAGTCGCATGGAAAAACCTGAAACTTCCCTTCGAGCTGCGCTTGCAATTCGAAAATCAGGTTTTGATCACGAGTCAGGCTGATCAAGGCGGAAGTCGTCATCGGAGCACCATCAATCCAGCGCGAAGAGCACTGCACTCAAGGAAATATTTCTGACAAACTGTGTAGTCACAGCAACATGACTGCTCGGCAAAACCACATTTCTCTGCGACAAACTGTCGCCGAAGTGTTGCAAAGTTGCGCAGTGCTGTTAACTTCCACGCTAGTCGGATGGCAAACTTTACCGAACGCAAATCAGCCTTAACGCCGGGAAATCTTGTGAAACGCGTCCGGTTGTAACGGCTGTGCCGATGGGCCTAGCGGACCGTTGCTGCGCGAGTGTCTCGGGCTGTTAAAAGCCGAGTCAATTTGTTCAAAGTTTGAGGTTTAAGGTTTAACGTTTGGGCGAAAACGTTCACGCCTCAAGTGCTATCACAGGCCTGATCTCCGCTGAAAGCAGGCAGATTGTGAAACTTTGCAGCCCTTGCCGCTTTCGCAGGTCCTGCCAAAGAAAATCGAAACTCCGTCTTCGCGGGTCGATGCAATGAGTGCTGAGTATTGCTTATTGCCAACCAACGGGTCCCGTCCCGGATCCCGCTTTCGACTCTCGCTGCGGAGTTCATCCATGCATGCTTTGTTGTTGACCGTGCTCGCACTCGCTGGCGGTGACGGCTATCCGATGTCCACGCACATGAACGCGCAGATGGCCGCGCAGCCCGCGATCGATTCGCAAGTCGCGCAGGCTGGCTTTCATGGCGGCGGCTGCGATTCCTGCGGCGGCGGCAATTCGAAATACAAGCAGCCGCACTGGATGATGCCGCAAAGCTGCTACAACCCGAAATACGGTTGCTACGGCGCCGATCGGCACATGAACCGCTATCCGGCGTTCTCGGGCACTTACTATCGCCGGCCGTACAACTATCGCAACGTGTTCGACTATCCGTGGCACGCCGAGATGCACGAGCCCACGTCGTTCTTCTCGTATCACGTGAACGCGGCGCAGCAACCGCGGCCCGCGGCCCAGCAGCTGGGACCAGCGAATGCCCAGCAACAGCCCTTCTATCCTGCGCCGACGGCTGAGAGCGCCTCGCAAGGGATTCAGACGCTGCGTCGCTAACCGCAGGCGAGTCACTCCCTGACTCGCCACGGAATGGCCCACGAGTTGCAACTCCTCCTCAGCGATTCGCGTCCGGCAACATTCTCCGCGTGTGAGGCTAACCTCGCACGCAGCGTGGAGAGTGTTCTGGCCGCAACCAAGCCAGCTTGGCTGCATGTCTGCCAGGCTGCTTTTTCGCAGGAAGGGAGATGCAACATGACGCAAGATTTGAAGCATCAGTCCGATGTAGATCTGAAATCACACGTCGACAAACTCGAGACCGCACTGCTCACTCCAGTGTTGTCTGGCGAGTTAGTCGCCTGGATCAATGCGGTTCAAGACACGGCCGACGATGTAGCCGAGCAGTTGAGTCCTTTCTTCGAAGGGCTGCATTCCGATTTTACGGAAATCGCGAAGTCCGATAATGAGCTGCTATCGCACGTGCAGCAGATGGTCGAATGCGAGCAGAAGCTGCTGCAGCGACACGAAGACTTTCGCCGCAATCTGCACTTGCTCGCCGAGAAGGCTTCGCGAGTTCGCAGCGACGAAGCCAAGATCGGTGACGAGCGTGCGAAGGTCGAACGTCAAGGGACCGAACTCCTCACCGATCTCAAGCGATTGCAAACCGCGGCGAGCACGTGGTTGCAGGAAGCGGTCTATCGTGATCGCGGACCGGTCGACTAGTTAGCATGGATTGCGCCCCGCAATCCATGTCGCGCAGCGACAAGAGGCATCCTGTTGAACGTCGCAGCTTGAGCGACGTTCGCCATCGGCGAACTTTTCAGGCTGGAAATTAAAGCCGGGTTCGCTTGCGGCACTGACGAATATAGCTGTGCCTCTTTTCGCTGGCGCGACGTCGATTGCTGAAGCAATCGATGCTATCCGCAGGTCGCTTTAGCCCAGCGGGTGAAATGCCTTAACTGGCAGCACCATGATCTTGCCGTCGCCTAAACGGCCGGTGCTGGCGGTTTGCTGAATGAGCTCGAGCACTTCTTGCAGCCGACTGTCGTCGACCCAAACTTCGATTTCGAGCTTCGGGAGAAAGGCGAGCGCGTACTCTGTCTCGCCGTATTGGTTCAGATAGTCCTTTTGCCGGCCATAGCCGCGGACTTCGCGAACGGTGAGAGCCTCGACCGGCGCTCGCAGCAGCGCTTCGATCACAGGCTCTGCCAGATGCGGTTTGACGACAGCGAGGACTTGCTTCACTCAACTCACCGTTTGTATTACTCCCTCGCCTCGGTACTCCGGGGAGAGGGTTGGGGTGAGGGGCCGAGCTGCGAGTTTAACCCCGCGTCTCGTGAAACGTAAACGAACCTAGCTGAAGAAGTTCTCGCCGAACAGATTCACTTCGGGCCCGCTCTCAACCGTGATATCGCCTTGGACCACCGTGCAGCAGGCGAGCCGCATTTCTTCTTCGTGGCCGATGTAAGCGAGGGCGGGGATCGGATCCGGCACTGGCGTGGGAAGAACCGTCTTGAACTTCAACCACTCAGCCATCGTCAGCTTGTTGGTGTTTTCGATCCCGGCGGTGATCAGCACGCGGCAGGTGCCGCACATGCCCATCCCTTTGCAGTTCATAAACCGATTGACCGAAGCGCCAATGCCGTTCAAACCTTGGTTCAGGTTGATGCCGGCCTTGATGGCTTCGTTCCGCAGGTTGGCCCCGACGGGAACTTCGATTTCTTTCTTCTCTTTGGTGAACTTAACGAGGGGCATGGCGGGGAAGGGGCTAGAGGTTAGAGATGAAGAGATTAGGAAATCAAATTCCGAACTCCCTCTCCTCGGTCCTCCGGGGAGAGGGCAGGGGTGAGGGACTGGCGGCTCAAATCGCCTCAGCCATCATACCCCGCTGCCATTTACGGGTTAAGCCCGATTACCGCTTCTCGATCGACTTAAACTCGCGTTCGGGCGCACCGGTATAGATCTGCCGGGGGCGATAGATCCGCTTCGTGGGGCTCTTGTGCATTTCCACCCAGTGGGCAATCCAGCCGGGCAACCGGCCCATGGCGAATAGCACCGTGAACATCTGCATCGGAATGCCGAGGGCCCGATAGATCACGCCGCTGTAGAAGTCGACGTTGGGGTACAGCTTGCGCTCGATGAAGTATTCGTCGCTAAGGGCCACTTGTTCGAGCTGCTGAGCAACGTGAAACAGCGGGTCGTCGACCTTGAGCTTGGCCAGCAGTTTGTCGCAGGCTTGCTTGATGATTTTGCAGCGGGGATCGAAGTTCTTATAAACGCGATGGCCAAAACCCATCAGGCGGAAGTTGCTCTTCTTATCCTTCGCCATGGCGACCGATTTGCCGACGTCGCCGCCGTCGGCAATGATCTTTTCGAGCATTTGCACCACGGCTTCGTTGGCTCCGCCGTGCAGCGGACCCCACAGCGCACTGATGCCTGCCGAGATCGACGCGAAGAGATTGGCATTCGACGAACCAACCATCCGCACCGTCGAGGTGCTGCAGTTTTGCTCGTGATCGGCGTGGACGATGAGGAGCAGATTCAGCGCGGCCACCGCATCGGCATCGAACTCATACGGTTCGCAAGGAACGGCGAACATCATTTGCAAAAAGTTCTGGCAGTAGGTCAGATCGTTTTGCGGATAGATGAACGGCTGACCGGCCGATTTCTTATAGCTATAAGCCGCGATCGTTGGCAGCTTGGCGAGCAGGCGGTGGATCGAAACTTCGACTTGCCGTGGATCCATTGGATCGAGCGAGTCTTGATAAAAGGTTGAGAGGGCGCTGACCACCGACGACAGAATCGCCATCGGGTGGGCGTCGCGCGGAAAGCCGTTGTAAAAGGCCCGCATTTCCTCGTGAATCATCGTGTGGCGGCGAATCGAATTTCGGAACGTTTCGAGTTCCGCCTGCGTGGGCAATTCGCCGTAGATCAGCAGGTGGGCAACTTCCAAAAAGTCGCAGCCCTGCGCGAGTTCTTCGATGGCATAACCGCGATACCGCAGAATGCCGCGGTCGCCGTCCAAAAACGTGACCGCCGAGGTGCACGAACCAGTGTTCGCATAGCCGTCGTCGAGCGTGATGTGCCCGGTCGAGGCGAGCAGCTTCGAAACGTCGACGCCCCGTTCATTTTCCGTCCCGATGACAACCGGCAGGTCGAATTCTTTGCCTCCCAGGCGCACATGGGCTGGCTCTGCTAGTTTGATTCCGTCGATTGGCTTGTCCGACCCCTTGGCAACTTCTGCCATGCGATTCCCTTTCGTCCCACCCGTTAAATACCGGGAGTACCCGAAAAATGCCGGGAGTACCCGATTAAACTGCTACTCATCGATGCCGCCGCGCCCGTTTCCGCAGTATACCGCTGAAACCCCCGGTAAGTGAAGCGGCGGTAAATGACGAGCGCGACAGAATTAGTAGTGGAAATGTTGGAGTCCCAACTTTAGCCGGTCTTCTGCCTGCCACCTGAGGCAGCCAACAAAAGCCGGAACTGCAACAACGGCTGGCCATTTTGTCCCTAAGTCACAGGGCAGCACGTCAACAGCACCGCACCGTCGCAAACGGGTATAGTGATCGATAGCACCCTCGCGCGAGTTCATTTAGGAAGGCAGCCGCTATGCGCTCTCGATTTACGCTTCTGGTCGCACTCCTACTGGCTGTTTGCTCGCAACCGATCGCCTGGGCAGATCTCCCCCTCCCGAACAATTTCACTTACACCCAGCCATCAGTCAAATTCACGGGCGTTGACGAATTGAACAAGGAGTACGTGTTCCACCTGCGGTTCCTGACTTTCCACGGCGGTCCAGTTCACCCGCACACATACGTCGAGATTAAGGATTCAGAATCCTTTCAATTGAGGTCAGAACGGCGGATCACAGATTTTCAACTCCTCGCGATGAAGCGCGAAGAATTTGCCAGCCGAGTCAAGAAAGATCCTTCGCTGAAATGGCTGACCGACGAAGCCGAGGGAGTCCTCAGCGTGAAAATCAATCCTCCCAGCACGATCGTCGAGAAGAGTAAATCAGGCAAGACGACGCAATACGCGGTTACGCTGAAGGACGGAAAATTGGCGGTCGAAACCGAACTCCCGGATCGCGAAATGGTGCCGCCACCTCAGTCGCGTTGGTGGATGAATCTGATTGCGGCCATCGCCATGTCGGCCGCCGCTGTTACGCTCGGCTGGCGGCTGAGAGCACTCTTTGCTCGCAAGTCAGCAACCCCGCCCCTGTCGGTCGCCGCGGGCATTCGGTAAGGCGAACTCCCAGCGCCCGGCGAAAATGGGAGGATCGAAGTGCTGCGAAGCCCGTCCTACTGACTGGCGACTTTCCGGGCGAGGGATTAGTTTGAAATATTCCGCCGCACAGTCGTTGACGATTCCCACCTCGTTTCCCAAAACCCTCCTGATTCCTGTGATCTCGCGCCCTTCTCCCCCGCTGCTGGAAGTAATCGATTCCGGCGCGGTGCGCAGTTACGGCTGGAAGCTGGCCGCCGTCGAGACACTCTTCATTCTGCTGCTGTTTTTTCTGATCGCCGGTTCGCCGCCGCCGGGCGTTGGCGAATCGCATTACCTGCCGAAGGCCAAACACTATTGGGATCCGGCTTGGTGCCGCGGCGATCTCTTTTTGGAATCTGCCGATGCTCACCTGACGTTTTATTGGTGCTTTGGCTGGGTGACGAAATTCTGCTCGCTCACCGCGACGGCTTGGATCGGCCGCGGCGTGACTTGGCTGCTCCTCGCCTGGTCGTGGCAACGGCTGAGCGTGGCCCTCGTGCCAAAGCCCTTGTTTTCGATTCTCAGCGGCGGCCTGCTGTTGATCTTCACGCGCTGGTTTCATCTCGCCGGCGAATGGATCATCGGCGGCATCGAAGCGAAGAGCTTTTCCTACGTATTCTTTTTTCTATCGCTCGAATGCCTCGTGCGCCGGCGGTGGACACCCGCCTGGCTGCTGATGGGAACGGCTGCGGCCTTTCACGTGCTGATCGGCGGTTGGGGCTGCTTGCTCCTCGGCGGCGTGTGGCTGATCGAATTGTTTTTGAAGCCGAAGGCCGAAACGCCCAGTCTGTGGCGAATGGCTCCTGCTGTGATCGGCGGATTTATTCTCTCATTGCCCGGCCTGCTCCCCGCCGTGCTCCTCAACCGCGGCGTCGAATCGGATGTCGCTCGCGAAGCAGCCACCGCCTACGTCTTCGAACGCCTCGGCCATCATTTGGTCTTTCACCGCTTCGATCATTTTTTCATGGCCCGCCACTTGGTGCTGCTCATCACCTGGGCCGTGCTCGCCTGGCAACAACGGCACGATGTGCGACTCCGAGCGCTCCACATCTTCACGCTCGGCGCTGTGCTGATGGGACTCTGTGGCGCGATCATCGATCAATCGCTCCTCTATCAGCGCGAGCTGGCCGCAAAGTTGCTCCGTTACTATTGGTTTCGCCTCAGCGACACCATGCTCGCGGCCAGTGTCGCCATCGCGCTCGCGCAAGAAATCTCTCGCCGCCAACAGTCACGGCCGGCGGTCTTTGGGGTCTTGGTTTTTCTGGCAATTGTTGCTGTCGGTGCAGATGTCGCGCTAACGGTGCAGCAGCGCAATGAAGTTCGCGTGCCAGCCGCGTTCCTGCAGCCGAAACCAACGCAGACTCCCGCGACCAAAGACGAACAGGCGGTCGCCGAAATGCTGCTGCCGGAGTTATTTGAGCGCTGGCAGGATGTTTGTTTGTGGATCAAGTACGAAACGCCGAGCGATGCGCGTTTCCTCACGCCGCGGCGGCAGCAGACCTTTAAGTGGTATGCCCAGCGGCCTGAAGTAGTGAACTGGAAAGACGTGCCGCAAGACGCCGCGGGCCTCGCAAAGTGGAAAGCCGCCATGGATGAGGTTTATCCGCGAGCCACATTCGAAGATGACTTGGCCGCGCACATCGAGCCGCGGCTGCTCGCCATCGCGCATAAATACAATGTGAAGTACATCGTGCTCGATCGGACGCGAGCCAAACGCGGCTTGAATTTTCCGCGTGTCTATCCCGCCGTCCACGCTCAGAACCCGGCCTATGAAGTGTACGCCGTGCCCCCTCTGCCAAAGGTGGGGCCATGAGTAACAGCAACTTCGTCATGCCCGCCGCACTTGCGATGTCGGCCGAGCAACTCGCCGATCACTTAGCCGAGCAGATCGCCCGCGGCTTGCCGGGCCGCGCGAGTCAAACGCCCTTCTCGCCGCAACTTTCCTTCGGCCGGCACTTCGGTCCGACGACCCGCGAGTTTCGCGAAGCCGCCGTGCTGCTGCTTCTCTATCCGAAAAACAACTCCTGGTACTTGCCGGCGATCTTGCGACCCACGCACATGAAATCGCACGCGGGACAAGTCGGCCTTCCCGGCGGTATGGTCGAAGCCGGCGAATCAAGTCAGCAAACCGCGCTGCGCGAATACGCCGAAGAACTCGCTCCGCGCGAAGTGTCTCATCGAGTGCGCGTCGTCGGCGAGCTCTCGCCGATCTATGTCTGGGTCAGCAACGTCCTCGTTCGCCCGCACCTCGCCCTGTGCTTCGATCCCCCCACCTGGCAACCCAACCCCGGCGAAGTTGCCGAGGTCGTCGAAGTCCCTCTCACTAGTCTTTTCGATCCCGCCGCCCGCGGCACGACTCACATCGACCGCCACGGCCTGGCCTTCACAGCGCCGCACTTCCAAATCGCCAATCGCGCCATCTGGGGAGCCACCTGCATGATGCTGGGTGAACTCGCAGCAGTGTTGGCGCGATGAGTTTGGAGGCGCATACGCCCCGCCGCTTTTTGGTGCTGCCGCACGTTAGTTGACCTGGCGTCTTCGCGCTCAAACCTTCGCCTTACGGCTCGGGCTTCCTGAAGACGGGCTACGGATACGGCGCGTTGATGGCTTCGGCGATTTTCCAGGCGAAGTCTTTGCCGTCGAACGCTGTGGCGGCGGTGATCAGCCGACTGCGGTCGCGAATGTTGTCTTCGGCTTCGACACCCATGCCTTTGCGAGTGGCTTGCGTGCGGGCAAAGTCGGGATGGTCGTTGACGTGCGGGCCGCCAGCCACGCGGCGGTCGGCGCCGAAGTAACCATGGAACGCGGGCACATGCTGGCCGGCGCAGATCGCGGTGATCGGTTTTTTCTGTTGCTGAAATTCAGTGAGCAGCCGACGCACCTGGCGGCCAGCCGAACCGGTGCAGAGCTCGGGAGCTTTGCCGCCGACGAAGATGATCGTGGCGTAGTCGGCGGCCTTCACCCCATCGGACAGGGCCAGATCAGGCGTGATGGGATCGGGCGTGGCATCGCCCGGAAATCGTAGAAAGCCGACGGGTTCTTTCTTCTCAGCGGCTGTCACGAGTTGGATGGAACGCGGCAGGTTGTTGCGCGTGTTGATGTAGTCGGGATAGTAGAGTTCGTTCTGCGGCAGGAGCATCAGCACTCTTTTCGGACTCGTCGGCGTCGGCACGACATTCTTCTGATTGTTTCCCTGCGACTGTTTTGTGCTGCTCTGGTTTTTCTTCGTCACCTTCGGCGGTGTAGTTTCGTTCTTCGTCTGCTGTTGCTCTTCCTGTTTCGGTACTTCGTTTTGCTTGGCAATCGGCTGCTTGCCGTTATTGCCAAGGAGAAGCCAGGCACATGTGGCGATCATCAACACTGCCGTGCCGGCAGCGCCGACCCACAGCCAAGGAGAAACGTCTTCGGTTTTCTTTTTCGGTGCAGGCAATGTCTTGCTGGGCGACAGTGACGGAGTTGTAACGAGGTCGAGCGAAAACTCTTCGGCGGCAGGAGCGGTTGTCGCGTCAGCAACGGTCGGCGACGGCGCGACGGCAACTTTGACTTCACTGTTTTGCGGCGCAGTCGCTGCAGGCCGGGCATTCGCGATCGGTTTCAATGCCTTCGCCAAATCAGCAGGGCGAGCAAAACGATCGGCGGGATCCTTGGCCATCATCCGCTCGAGCACGGCGATCAGTTCTTCGGGAATTTCAGGCCGGCGGAGCCGAATCGGCGTGGGCTCGCACGTTTTGTGGGCGTGCAGCTTGTCGAGCATCGTGCCGCCGATGAACGGCGGTTCGGCCGTGAGCAAAAAATAAAGCGTGCAGCCAAGGCTATAGATATCGGCACGAATGTCGGCCAGGTGTGCGTCGGTGGCTTGCTCCGGCGCGATGTAATCGGGCGTGCCGAGGAGCGAACCCGCGCGCGTGGCATCGGCGGGGCGCTCCGGTAGTTCTTCGATCACGCCTGGCGAACTTTGCAAAGCCTGGCTGGCAAGTCGCGCGAGGCCGAAGTCGAGAATCTTCAAGCTGCCATCGCGCGTCCGCATCAAGTTCTGCGGCTTGATGTCGCGATGGATCATTCCTTTTTCATGCGCGTGCTGCAGTCCGTTGGCGGCCTGACAAATCAAGTTCGCCGCGACATTCGGCGGCAACGGCCCCTTGGAGGCAACGAACCGATCAAGGCTCATTCCTTCGACGAACTCCATCACCAAAAAGTGGAGATCACCGGCCGCGTCGGCATCGTGGGCGGCGACGATGTTCGGATGCGAGAGCTTGGCCGCGGTCTTCACTTCGCGCTCGAAGCGCTCGAGAGCGGCTGGACTGGAAACGAACGCCGGGTTGATGACCTTCAGCGCGACCAGCCGTTCCATCTTCCGATGCTCGGCTTTATAAACCGCCCCCATGCCGCCGGCGCCGATCAAACCAAGCACGCGATAGCGAGGATGATCCTTCAAGGCTTGCGGAATCTCGCGCGGGCTGGCCGGTTGGCTGGGAACCGTTTTTTGATGAGCCCGAAAGCCGCTGGTCGCCGCTTCGCGAGCCCGAATCATCAGCGTGTCGTCGGGCGTCGCGGCCAGCAGTTCGCAGCAGCTGTCGCACCCGGCCAGATGCGTTTCGATGGCCGACATCTCCCCCGGCGAAAGCCGCCCCTGCCCATAGGCGAGCAGCGCTGCGGCGGTCGGATGTGAAGTGGTCGCGGCCATCGGGGAAAGGCGGAAGTGAGAAGTCAGAATCCAGAAGGAAAGACGCTTACATGTAATGTACTGCCGGGGATGGACCTTTCAGAGATTTTTTGCTTTTTCTGCCTCCCCAGCCCCTAGTTCTCAGCTCCTAGCCCGTTCCCCACCTTTTTCACCAGATTCTTCTTTCCCCCAGCCGACGAGATTCATTAGACTGGCATCTGTCGCAGTTGATGCGAGCCCGCCAAAAATCCCGCCTTGATTGCCTGGCCGAGGTCCCTCCCATGCCCGTCCTGGTTTGTTGCCGTTCGCTGGCTATTGGTTTGGTCATTTGCTGTTCGGCGATCGTTGCCGCGCAGGATTCGCTCCATCAGCGCATTGATGCCGCCATCGAAGCCGCAGCCGGCGGTGAGCTGGCTGCCCCCGCCGACGACTCCGAATTCGTTCGCCGCATTTATCTCGATCTCGCCGGCCGCATTCCCACGCGCGACGAAGCGGCTGCCTTCATCGACGACAAAGACGAGGGCAAGCGAACCAAGCTGATCGACAAGCTCCTCGCCAGCGACGATCATGTTCGCCGCCTGGAGCAAGTGCTGCACGTGATGCTCACCGAGCGCCTCGGCGATCACGAGGAATGGCGGAAGTGGCTTCGCGAATCGGTGAAGTCGAACAAGCACTGGGATGTCTTCGTCCGCGAACTGCTCAACCCCGATGCCGACAACGAAGCGACCCGCGGCAGTGCGCTGTTCCTCTCGAAGCGACTCGAGAGCTACGGCCAGAATCCGGTCGATGTGCCCGCCCTCGTGCGCGACGTTGGTCGGCTGCTGCTCGGCGTCGATGTGCAATGTGCTCAGTGCCACGACCATCTCTTCATCGATGAATATAAGCAAGAGCACTACCACGGCATGTTCGCCTACATCAGCCAGGTGGGCTTGCGGACCGATGTGAAGTATCCCGCCGTTGTCGAGAAGCCGCTGCTGAAAAAAGTCGAGTTCATGTCGGTCTTTGTCAAGGAACCAAAAACCGTCGGGCCGAAGTTGCCGGGGCTCGAAGAAGTCTCGCTGCCGACGTTTGAGAAGGGACAGGAATGGGAAGTGGCTCCCGATCCGAAAACGAAGAAGCCCGGCAAAGTGAAATTCAGTGCGCTAAAAAATCTGTCGGAACAATTGCCCGTGCCGACGAATTCGCTTTTCAAAAAGAACATCGCCAATCGACTGTGGTGGCTGATGATGGGCCGCGGTCAGGTTCATCCGCTTGATCTGATGCATAGCGCGAATCCAGCGTCGCATCCTGCCCTGCTCGAACTGCTGGCCGATGAACTCGCCGGGCACGAGTTCGACATGCGCTGGCTGCTTCGCGAGCTGGCCCTCACGAAAACGTATCAACGGAGCACGCTGGCGAATTTTGAAACCGACAAAGTGCCGCTGCATTCGTATCGCGTCGCGCTCGAAAAGCCGCTCTCGTCGGAACAGCTCCTGCAAAGCATGTTGCAAGCCACCGGCATGGCGAGCACCGTTACCGAAGCAAAACCGCTCACCGAACTGCAAGCCAAGTTCGACAAGGCCTTCGCCCTGCCTGCTCGCGAGCCCGAAGTCGAACACGCGCCGTCAGTGCGGGCAGCGTTGTTTCTTTTGAACGATCCCAGCGTCATCGGCTGGCTCAAACCCCAGGGCGACAACCTCGCCGCCCGTTTGGACAAGCTCACCGATGGCAATGCTTTCGCCGACGAACTCTATCTCAGCATTCTGACTCGCCAGCCCAGCGCTGAAGAGAAGAAAGCCGTCGCCGACTATTTAACCAAACACGCCGATAATCGGCCGGAAGCGATTCGCACGTTGGCGTGGAGTTTGCTCGCTTCGAATGAATTCGGGATCAATCACTAATGTAGGGTGGGTCGAGTGACAGCATTTGAAAAATGCTGTCGCGAGGCCCACCATGAAGTGCAAATCAACGTCGATCCGGTGGGCCTCGTGAGTGCACTCGACCCACCCTACGGAAACGCGACTATGCAAAACCCCCTCTGCAAGCCCTGGGAACACACCCTCTCGCGCCGCCAACTTCTCGGTAGCGCGCTTGCGGGAAGCGCGGCGCTCGGCGCAAGTACCATCGGTCCCCACAGCCTGCTCTCGCCCGCCATTGCCGACGAAGTGAAGAAGAAGCACAAGCAGGTTCTCTTCGTTTGGATCGACGGCGGCATGAGTCAGCTGGAGAGTTGGGATCCGAAACCGAACACGCTTTTCGGCGGGCCGTTCCGGGCGATTCCGACTTCGGTCCCCGGCATTCACATCAGCGAGCTGATGCCGAAGACGGCGAAGCAGATGCATCACCTGGCGGTGATTCGCAGTGTTTGCACCAAGGACAATTCGCACTCGGCGGGTGTCGCGCGGATTCAGCGCGGCGATCCGAAGAATCGCGGCGTGACTTATCCGTTCTTCGGCAGTGCGGTGGCGAAATTGCTCGGCGCTGGCGACAGCGGCTTGCCTCCCTATGTTTGGATCAAGCCAGGCAGCAGCGGTTTCATTCACACCGACGCCGGTTTCCTCGGCCCGAAGTACGGCTGCATTGCCTTCGGCGACGGCAAGCCGCCGGAGAATCTGCCCCTCAACGCCGAGATCACACCCGAGATTGATGAAGAGCGCAACGAACTTCGCAAGCTCGCCAACGCGAAATACGCCGAGGGTCGGCGCAAGCAAGTCGGCGATGCGCAGGGATATGTCTACGACGTCGCCCGCACGCTGATGAAGCGGCAGGATTTGTTCGACACTTCAAAGTTCGATCCGAAAGACATCGAGCGCTATGGCACGCACGAATTCGGTCGGCACATGCTGCAAGGCCGCAAAATGCTTGAGGCCGGAGTGACGTTCGTCAAAGTGAACAGCTACGGCTGGGACACGCACGGCGACAATTTCAATGGCCATCTCAGCCTCATGCCGCGGTTCGATCAAGCCTTTGCCGCGATGATCGAAGATCTCGCCGAGCGGGGCATGCTCGAGCACACGCTGGTGATCACCATGAGCGAGTTCGGCCGCACGCCGCGGATCAACGGCCACATCGGCCGCGACCACTGGCCGGAAGCGTGGTCGGTGGCGATGGCGGGGACGGGTCTCAACCGCGGCATCTGCGTCGGCAAAACAAACGACGTCGGCACCTACGTTGACGGCGACGAGCACGATATCGGCCACCTCTTCCACACGTGGTATTCCGCTCTCGGCATCGACTCGAAGAAAACCGAATACGACAACATGGGCCAGCCGTTGCCGCTGGCTCACGACGAAATGCACGCAGTGAAGGAATTGCTCTCGTAGGCAGGGACTGGGAACTGGGAGCTAGGGACTGGGGAAAGACAAGATAGTTTTGTCTTCGCATTTCCCCAGCCCCTAGTCCCTAATCCCAAGCCCCCCACAGGACCCCCAGCCATGATCGAAACTCCCGAACTCCTCAAAAAATATCAACCGAAGCAATTCAAAGTCCTCGAAGCCGATCCGCAGGTTTCTACTGCGCGGTTTAGCCCGTGCGGCAAAGTGCTCGTCGCCGGCGGCTACGATGCGAAGGTTCGCCGCTGGAATTTCGAGACGGAAGAGTTCAAAGAACTGCCGGCGCTCGAAGGTCATCACGGCTGGGTCGAAGGGATCGCCTTCCATGAAGATCAGCTCTTCACGGCCGATTCGTGGGGCAAGCTCGTCTGCTGGAAAAGTCTCGTTGGCGAGAAGCCCGAGATCGTCTGGCAGAACGAACAAGCTCACGACGGCTGGGTGCGCGAATTGGCCGTTAGCGCCGATGGCAAGCTCGTCGCCAGCACCGCCATCGATCACAAATTGAAAATATGGTCGACGGCGGACGGCAAGCTACAGCACGAAATCACCATCGCCGAAGATCCCCGCGTCGTCCGCTTTCATCCCGATGGCACGCTGCTGCTCGGCGATGCGAAGGGGATCGTGCATTGGATCAAACCGAGCGGCGAACTGATTAAGAAGTTCGACGGCAGTGTCCTCTTCGTTTTGTCGCGGTTGCAAGATTGCGGCGGCGTGCAATGCCTGGCTCTCGACAAGGAAGCGAAAACGCTCGCGGTCGGTGGCGTGGCGCCGAAGAACGGCGGCACGGTGGTCGGCATTCCCACGCTGCTGATCTTTGATGTTGCCACCGGCGAACTGAAAACAAAATTTACGCTCGGCGCCGAGCAGGATGTGAACGTCTGCGATCTCCACTTCCACGAGGAAGGGTTCCTTTCGCTCATCACCTACGGCACGCCCGGCCAGGGGCAGCTCATCTACGTGCGGCCCGAAGAGAAAGCCCCGTTCCTCACCGAAAAGAAGCTCGCCAATCCCCACAGCATCAGCTGGCACCCGGACGGCAAGCGCTTCGCGGTCGCCGCCACCAACGCCGGCAGCAACGGCAACGGCCGTCCGGTGAAAGACGGCAAGTACCTGTCGAATAAATCCCCGATCCACCTGTTCGCGATCCCTTCGTAGAAGATGTAGGGTGGGTCGAGCGGTACTCCGCGAGGCCCACCATGGTTTGCGGTGGGCCTCGCGAATACGCTCGACCCACCCTACGGTCGCGCAGGAGCTGAAAAATATGCACGTCCACCCTCTTACACGCCGCACTGCCATTCAGGCCGGCAGCATCGGGCTCCTCGGACTCGGCATGAATCATCTCGCTCCGCTCATCGCGGCGGGCGACGAGTTTCCACCTGCCGGCACCAAGACCAAGCGGGCCAAAGCAGTCATCTACATCTTTCTCTCCGGCGGCCTCGCTCAGCAGGATAGCTTTGATCCGAAGCCGAACGCTCCCGAAAGTGTGCGCGGCGAATTCAAACCGATCAGCACCAAGACGCCCGGCTTGCAGATCTGCGAACACCTGCCGCTGCTCGCCGCCCGCTCCGACAAGTGGGCCGTCGTTCGCTCGCTGACGCATCCCTACAACGAGCACTCGCAGGGTCATCATGTGATGCTCACCGGCCGCTCGCCGATGCCGGTCGGCTTTAATCCGTCGAAGCCGATGCCCAGTGATTGGCCGTCGATCGCTGCCATTGCGAACGACGCGATGCGCCCGGCGAATAACCTGCCACCAGCAGTCGTATTGCCAGAGAAGCTGATTCACCGGACGGGCCGCGTCATACCCGGGCAGTTCGCCGGTTTGATGGGGCCAAAGCGCGAACCGTGGTTCATCAGCGCTTCGCCCTTCAATGCGAAGACGTACGGCGCTTATCCGACCTACGAATTTCATCACGAAACGGGCCGTGCCGATTCGAAGCTTGATTTTCAAGCGCCGAATCTCGCGCTGCCGCAGGGCCTATCGCAAACCGACTTTGCCAATCGCCAGCATTTACGCAAACTGCTCGACACGCAGCGCGGAGAGCTCGAAGCCGCGGCCGGCGTGCAACAGTTCGATCGCTTTCGCCAGTCGGCCATTTCGCTCCTCGCCGATCCGAAGACGCAGAGCGCGTTCGACGTGACGCTGGCTCCCGAAAAACTGCAAGACGCCTACGGCCGCAACAGCTTCGGCCGCTCGCTGCTGATGGCCCGGCAACTCGTCGAAGCGGGCGTGTCGCTGGTGCAGGTCAACCTCGGCAACAACGAAGCCTGGGACAATCACCAATCGATCTTCCCAAACCTCAAGAATTTCCTCCTCCCGCCCACCGACCAAGCCGTCTCTGCCTTGCTCGACGATCTAGAAACGCGCGGCCTGCTCGACGATACGCTCCTCGTGATGGCCGGCGAGTTCGGCCGCACCCCGCGCGTCTTCGGCCTAACCGGTTCGAAGCTTCCCGGCCGCGATCACTGGGGCGCGGTTCAAACCGTCTGGTTCGCCGGCGGCGGCGTGCGCGGCGGCACGATCATCGGCAGCAGCGACCGCATCGGCGGCTATCCTCACAGCGATCCTCAAACGCCAGAGCAAATGGCCGCCACCATCTACAGCGCCTTAGGCATCCCCGCCGTCTCCGCCTGGCGCGATGAGAGCAATCGGCCGCATCATATTTATCACGACGATGCGATTGTAGGGTTGAGAGGGTAGGAGAAACTATTCACCGAAAGGTTGAATGCAATTTATTGAATTCCTTGGGACGCGTGGTAGCATAACCCTCTCAATAGACCTGCCACCACCGAGGGATTTATGTCGATATTCACGGCCTACGCAATTACTTTTGGCTGGGCGATTGTCGGTTCGATTGGAATGGGGCTCGGAATCATCATTGCCTTGAAATTGTTTGACCTCTCGACTCCCAAAGTCGACGAATGGCAGGAAATCAAACAAGGCAATATTGCCATGTCCATCGTTCTGGCAGCCGTCATCATCTCCGTGGGAATTGTTATCGCCGGAGCGATCCATCCATGAGGACTGCTCTTGTGATTTTGGCACTGCTGCTATCGCCTAGTGTCGCAGTCGCTGGGGGCACATGTTCCGGTGTTAAGGGCGGCTGTGGACGCAGCACGTACGCTAGCCAACCACGCAGTTCTGCTCCGAGTTCAGGCGGTGTTCACGTTTCAGGATATACACGAAGTGACGGGACCTATGTGCGGCCGCATACGCGCAGCGCACCGGGCACCGCGGTCTTATCGCCCGACCCTCCAGAACTCCCTGCCGTTCGTGTTCGGACTACAGCGCGTACGACGGCGCGATCCTCGGCCTGGACAGGCGATGTTACCGACATCAGCATGATGGCGCCCGTTGTGGAACGGTCCTTGCCGCGCAGCAGTGCTCCTCCGAAAGTCGAGCCGCCAAAACAAACTCGCCCTATTCCCGCATCTGCCGATGATCCACTGCTTCGCGTATGGACCGACCGCACCGGCAGCTTTACCGTGACGGCTCGCTTTGGTGGAATGCAAGGAACGCTGGTTACGCTCAAGAAGCTTGATGGCACGCCAATCAAACTTGAATTCGATCGCCTTTCAGAAGCAGATCAGGCCTGGATCAACGACAGACGACGTCAATAAGCTTGGCATCGCTCGCTAATGTTTCAGTGAGTTCAAAAATTCCTGGTCAATCACGGAAAGCCGTTCGGTAGGGACCTCGATTACTTTGCCGTCTTCCTTTCGCAGTTTGACGACACCATTGGTGAGACTGACGAACGACGCCGTGACCTTAAAACCGCCAGTTGCGTCTTTCCACTCGCGAGGGCTGTGATAGTCGTAGGCAGAACGTACGGGCGAACCAGCAATCGTAAACGACAATGCCAAGTCAGAGTTGGCGATCGATTCAAGCTTGTGGCCGTCGAAGTTATCCGTTCGATTTTGGCCAACGTTATCAATTAGCCACTTCGAAGCGCGCGGCCGCGCAAGTGTCACTGTAACAGCAGCGATTTCCCGTTTGGCGACCAATTTCGCGGGCTGGCCGTCGAGTGAGGTAATGTGGAGTTCCATTCGGCGCATGGCACCGCGGTCGTCGCCAATAACGTCAACTTCGACGGAATGTTCGGGCAGCATTTTTGACAAGTGCCAGGTGCGTATGATCCTTGCTTCTGGGATATCAGGCAGGCCATTCGGATGCAGCGTTGGCTCTGGGCCAGTGAAACCAGTCGCTCGCAGTTGAGCAACCACATCTGTGCTAACAACACTCGCAATAGGGAGCCCATAGTTTCGGTCGAGGCTCGTATACAACTCTGCGCTTGCGGGCTCGTTAGCAAGAGAAAGAGTTGGCTGAGGAGTCTCGGTAGCAATGTCAGGCGGCGGGGGCTTTGGCGAGACCGCTACATCCAGCGGCTGCTTACTCTCTGACGCGCTGACAATTACTTGAGACTTCTCTTGGTGAGGAGCGATGCTGGGGCGAGGTTGAGGCGCATTGCCGGAAGACAAATAAGCAATGCCGCCGCAACATACGAAGAGCGTCACTATACCAATGCCGACCAACGTCAGCAACGTCGAGATGCCTTGCAGGCAGCCTGATGAAGTTGCTTGCAACACAAATTTCTGCCCGCACCCTTGGCAGCGACGCATCGTGCCAATTGATGTGCTGCGAGCATTGAATTTTAAACCGCAATGCGGGCAGTACCCCGTTCCCATCCCCATTAGATAACTCGGCAGGTGATCGACAGATAAAAATAGTGACCAAGGACCAAGAGTAACATCGCTCTCAAATTAAAGGGTCTTCTATTCTACATGCATTAAGGCTGGGAAACATTCTTTCCTTGGACGTCATTGTGCGCAGCACGAAAAGGTAGCCCGAGCCGTGAGGCGAAGGTTTGGGCGAGTGGAGATGGCTGCCACCAGCGTGCGGCAGCACAACGGATGCGGGGGCGAATCGATCTTTGCGAATAAACCGCCGCCGCGAATGGTGCTGTCGCACGCTGCCATCTTTTGAGTCCTCTTGCCCAAACCCTCGCTCACGCGTCGGGCTACCTAATCAAACGGCCTGCAGCTCACACCGGTGTGATCCATTCATTCGGAACAACCGGTTCCACATCGCTGGCGCAACGTTGCGTTACCTCTTCTACGAATTGACAATGAATACTCCTCAGTGAGAGTAGAAATAGGCCTTGGCGGCGATTGACCAATTCGGGGACGGCTGAGCACTACGATATGAGCGGGTTTAGCGTTCCCATTTTCGTCCGTCACAACTCGTTTGCCACGGGCGAGCCCTGCCTGCCGTATACCTGCGATGCTTGCCGGCATGCATTCGTCGATACGGAGCCGCGCACGGCTGTCGGCAGCGTGCTGAGCCCCTTCGATATCTTGCCGGCCCAGTTTGTGCAAAAGCGGACCCAAGAACGCGCGGCTCGCAACTTAAAACGCTTGCTCACCGAACCGCATCTGGCCGCTTGCCCGCGCTGCGGTCATTTTCAAAGAGCGACCGTTCGCTACGAACAACGCAAGCAGTTGCTTGGCGACATCGGCACGACGGCGTACTACATCATCGGTCTCACCGTCATCTTCAGCGCCATCGATTACGTCAAGCACGGCGGCAAGGCGATAGAGGGAATCGGCATCATTGCGGGATTCTGCGTACTGATCGCCGCCGTCGTGATTGCCGGCCGCTGGCTGTTGTGGAAACCCAAAAAGCCCGAGGCGAGCCCGAACGATCCTTATCTCTACGTGCGGCAGATGCCTGACTACCAACAATTGTCAGGCGCGGAGCAGGCCGAAGCGCCAATCGGCACTCCGTTGCCCGTGACGCCGATCGTCAGGTCGACTCGCACGGCGAGAACCATGCACCTGGCCGCGGTCGATCGTTGTCGCTGGGAAACGATTTATGGCGTGATGGCGATCATTGTCGGCGCGGCCTTTGGTGGGTCGTTTCACGGCCGGATGCTGAACTTCGATGGCGAGCAGATGTTGGAATTGTTGCTCCTGCCTGCCATCGTGGGTTTCACAGCGGCCGGCATGATGTACCTCTTCGTTTCGGTCGCCGCGACGAATTTCGCCTCGCCCCAAGAGAGCGACGAGGAGTTTGAGTCCTATCGCGCCAGCCGACGCGTGCTGACCGTCAAACCCCAAGCCAAGCCACCGCTCGATCCGCTGCGGGCCTGGCAGCTGTCGAAGTTCGCCACCCTGGCGACGGCGGCAGTCGTGACTCCCCTCACTGGCTTCATTGCCTTCAAAGGTAGCTTGAGCTGTGCCGGCTTGATGGTGGCTGGCGAAGCCTTGGGTTGGCTGGCCCTGACGTGGTTCTTGAACCGTAAGGCGAAGTGATTCTGGGTTGATTGCCGATTTTAGATGGCAGATTGCAAATTGAGGGAGGTCGCAAATACGAACTACTTCACTGCAATCCGCACGACGCGATAGACCAGAAATCCCGGCGCAGTGAATTTTATTCTGCGGTCTTTCACCTCAAACTTCAGCGGCTTGCCCTCCGACTCTTCGGGTGACAGGGCGATAACCTCGCGCACCTCGGCGTTCTGCGGCAGAATCACATCGCACTCGACTTCATCGCAGGCGATCGGTTTTTCATCCTTAATGCCGCCGCCGGGACTTGGTTTGCCATCCTTGCCGCGGGGCGGTTCCTCGCGATTGTAGTTGACCAGGTGCACTACCAGGTCGGGGGCTTTGTTGCCGAGGGTGAACACCTGCGACATGGATGCCCGCACGGTGTCGGGAGCCTTGAACTTGCTTCGTTCGGCAGCGAGAACTTTTTTCACATCGCCTTCATTGCGAACCACGTGCTTGTATTGCTTCACTGCATCTTCGTGCGATTTTTCGTCGCTGCGAACGTCGAACAGCACATGCGCATCGAGCAGTGCATTGGCGTTCTTCTTGAAATCATCGACGGCGCCGACGTTGCCGTCGAAAACTTGCGTCCGCGGAAAGAGGACAACTGCCTCAGCCTGCGAACGAGCGGCGTGATAGATGTCGTTGTGCTGCTTCATGAACTGAAAATACCTGGTGATCACTTCGCGCGCGGCAGGATCGGTGAACCGCGTATAAAAGCCCATCGGCGCACCGCCGTTCGCGGCCAGTTCGGCGATGGCAGCGCGGATGCGGGTGTTTTCGTACTTGCCGAGTGTGAACGGCTTGTCGTCGAACATGCCGCGGATGTAACGGGCCTGCAGCGTTCCTTCGCCGAGATAGCCTTCCTTTAGATCGGTGTAGCAGGCGGCAGCACCGGTGCTATACCACAGATAGCTCTCATCCTTGCCCCACAACTCGGCGGGGAGCAGGCAGCGCTCGTCGCCGGCGATCTGGCTGAAATAACTAATGTGATTCCACTGGGCCGTGATGAGATCCTTCTTCAAGCTTCGGCCATAGTGGTGAAAGACCTCGTCGAAGACCTGCTTGTTCGAAATCTGCGACCAGCGCAGCATTTCGCGCTTCAGCGGCGTCGAATCCGCAACCGGGTGCCAATAGCCGATCTCGCTAAACTCGTGCCTGGCCAGATCGGCGATGGCGAACTTCTCCTTCAATTGCTCGGGCGTGTGCCGCTCGGCGAGATACGAACGAAAGCTCTTTTGACAATGCTCGCAGTGGCAATCGTGGCGATAGAAATAGTTCGCAATGAAGCCATCGACGCCCCGATCCACGCCACGTTTGACCCATGCCTTTAGTACCTTCTGCCAATGCGGATTTCGCAGGCAGGCCCAGTACTCGCGCATTTTGCCGATCTCGTAACCCTTTTGGCCGATCGGCATGCCGTCTTTGCCGCGCTCGAGCAACTGCAGCGGATCGGCGACCGGTTTCGGGCCGAGTTCCTTCTCATCCCAGAGCTCGTTGTAGAACTTGAAAAAACCAGTCGGCCCGTCGGGTGATTCCGGATCGCCGACGAGAAACTCCACATTCAAATGACCAATGACCTTGCCGCCGCGGGCATGAATCTCACGATTCTTCTCTTCAAACCAAGCGCCACATTCGTTGATGCCCCGCAGCGGAAAATGCGCCGGGTAACCCTTGTAAACGGGCGTATGGACGAGGCTGTAGAAGTGCGCACCATACTCGCCAAGCTGCACAATCTCTGGCTGAGCTTCGGCGATGAAATTGAGATATTCCGGATGATCGTACTCGTGCCAATGGGAGACGAGTCGCGTGAACTCCACCTGCGGCGGCGCAGCAGTGGTTGCCTGCCCCTGCGCTGGCGAGACACTACTGACGACGAGAAGCAACCAAGCAACGTTGGCCAGCCAGCAGCGCATGGGAAGAGTCCTTACGCGGGAGAGGTTTTTAAATGGGGATCTTCTTGCGGAGCATCAAACAACGGCGCGACGATATGCTCGCTCGGCGGTTCGGTGCAATAACTCACGACCGTGCCGACAATCGAGGAGACGAGCACGCCGAAAATCAGCGGTTCCAAACCGGCCGGATAATACGGCCGAAAACCCGCTTCGGGGCCGATGGCATATTGCGGGAGAAACGGAACCCAGGATGGCGGCAGCGCACCGAGGACGTAAAAGAAAATCATCGTCACTGCGCCGCTGATCATCGCCGCACCCACGCCAGTTGCTGTCGCTCGCCGCCAATAACAGAGCATCAAACAGGGCACAATGAAGCATGCCCCCGCGCCGCCAGAAGCGAAGACGACCAGCGTTTGCAAATAAGCGACCGGCTTGATGTTCAGCGCCACCGCGATCACGCCAACAACCAACATGCCGAACCGCGACAGCCGTTGCAGTTCACGATCGGTCGCGTGCGGATTGATGAACCGCTGATAAACATCGCGCACCAGACCCGAGGCGATCACCACAAGATAGGAACTGACCGTGGCCATGATCGCCCCGAATGGCGCCGCGAGAATTACGCCCGCGAGCAGCGAGCCGCCGGGCAAGCCTTCGGTCATGCTCATCGCCATCCGTGGAATCACTTCGTCCGACTTTTCCAGATCCGGCATCAGCGTGCGAGCGCACAAACAGATGCAAATCAGCGGCAGATAAATCCCCAGGTTGTACGCACACAGCAGCACAATGCTACGCCGCAGCGTCTTCGTATCCTTGCAAGCCATGATCCGCGTCACGCTCGCCGGCGAAGCGAAACCAGTGGCTGGCCAGAAGAAGAAAAAGGAAATGGCCAGCGACAGCGGCAAGTACTGATGGTCGGGATTTTTCGAATAGCCAGGCCCAGAAATGATCCGCAGTCCGGCGTTTCCGTCGACGGGTGGTCCATGCGATAGCCCCTTCGCAAGTCGTGCCTGGGGAATATTGTCCGCGGCAATTTGCGTACTCTCCACCGCACCGCGCGAGGCATTTTCTAATCCACCCACCGCGTACAACGACAGAACCAGCAATGCTAACACGCCGATGAACATCATCACGCTTTGAAACAGGTCGGTCCAAACGGCAGCCAAAAAGCCGCCGATCAACGTGTAGCCCACAACCGTGACCGAAAACACTCCGAGGCCGATCCAATAGAGGATCTCTTCGCGCTGGGCTTTGACTTGATCCTTCGTCTCCGGCGAAACCGCATCGCCGTCTTCGCTGAGCGACAGAAACTCACCGCTGGGCGCTGCGAGCTTCATCACCGTCGCGCCCGCTTTGAATTGCGCGACCATCATCGACGACATAAAGACGATGATCAGCAGCGAAGTGATCAGCCCCAGCGTCGGGCTGCCGAAGCGATGCCGAAACAGATCCGGCATGGTGATGGCGCCGGTGTGCCGCGAAATATGGGCGATTCGTTTGCCGATCAAACCAAAGCCGGTGATCGGCACAACCATATAACTGCCGATCCACAGCGCCACAATCCAGCCGTGTGAATAAACGAGCGACGGGAAGCCCATGAACGTGCCGCCGCTTTGCACGGTCGCGGTCAGTGCGACGGCCCATGCTCCCAAGCCGCGGTTGCCGAGAAAAAAGCCTTTCACGAACGAGCTTTTTTTCACGACGCGCTGGGCCAGCGTTCCCAGCCAGACCGACGCCGCAATGAAAATCATCAGCGCGATCAGCGTGCCATAGTTCGCGCCCTTGCCGGCAGCAGCGTTGGAAGCAGCGGTAGCTTGGCCCAAAAGTAGAGACAACTCAGGCATCGAACAGATCCTCTTCTTCGCCCGGTTCCACGCCCAGATCGACGTCGGTCATCAGCACATTGGCAATCAACAGCGAGAGGAGGGCACACAGCACCCACGGCAGCGCCACACCCCAAAAAATCCAGGTGGGAAATCCCAGCGTGAAGTGCAACTTGTCGGGCGTCGCGCCATAGCCGTTCCAGGAGCAGAACCCGATCGACCAGGTTCCTGCCACCACCCACAAACTGGCCACGATCAAGGCTTCGCGCCGCGCGCTCTGCAAAATGGGATGAGGAGCTGCCATCAAGTTGGTCCGCAGTACACAGGTGGGAAGCGGAGAGGCGGGAAAGTCCGACCGAATATAAGTCGCCACGCAGCGCCGAGCAAGGAAGACGAAAACGCCAAGAAGGTAGCCCGTTGCGTGAGCGAGGGTTTGGGCGAGTAGACTCTCGATCCGGCAACGTGCGACAGCACCATCCGCGGCGGCGGTTTAATAGCAAAGTATTGATTCTCCCCCGCATCCGTTGTGCTGCCACACGTTGGTGGTGGCCATCTCCAATCGCCCAAACCTTCGCCTCACGGCTCGGGCTACCTTTTTGCTCGCTGCGCTTCGCCAAGCGTGAGCGAGAAGTATACTAACGAGCGGCTCTTCTCAATCCTCTCTTCTCATCTCGAGGACGGCCTGCGATGCGTGCTTACGTCGTTGTGGCGGTGGTGCTCGTCATTCTGGCAGCAATCATTTTTCCCGCCGTTCAGGTCGCCCGCGAAGCGGCGCGGCGAATGCAATGCGGCCACAATATGCAGACGCACTGCTTTGCGCTCGCAAGTTATCACGACTTATTTCATTTCTACCCCCACGGAGCGCAGAACCGTCCGATGGATGCGGATCGCGAAAAAATCTCCTGGGGCCGGTCGTGGCTCGTCGCGCTCTTGACCTTCGAAAACGGACATGATGAATTCCAGCAAATTAACGCAGCCGAGCAAACCAGAGCAGGCAGTTGCTACACAAGTACCGAGGTCCGCTCGGTTGTCTCCGGCAAGAAATTCATGTTCTTCGTTTGCCCTTCCAGTCCGCTACCCGAATGGCAAACACTGACCGGCGGCAAACTGCAAGTTCCCAGTTATGCGGGAATCATGGGGGCGACTAATGAATCCGGAACGAAATGGGAAAGTTTTACCGATTCGCGAATTGTCGGCGCACCCTACAGTGGCCAGGCTGCGGGAAACGGCATGCTCGTCATCAATGAGTGTTTGCCGCTGGCCCTCGACGGCTGGGCCAACACGATTGTGATTGGTGAGGTTTCGGACTGGTATTTTGACGACGCGGGAACCAAGCGCAATCCCGCGCTCAGCATTGGCAATGCCGGCGACATCGCCTTCGATGAAGAAGCCGGTTGGCTGGCGGGGAACAACTTGCGCTTTATCGACAACCCGCGTTTCAAAGAGAACGCAGAGTTGCCCGAGAAAGTCGCACTGTATGTCTATCAGGACGGTCCACCCATTCTGAACAACAGTGTCTGCAACCTGATCACCATCGATCAACCGATCGGCGCCAACAATCGCGGCGGCGCATCCGACAAGGCACCGAATTGGGGAACGAAAGGAATCGGCCGTTGTGGTTTCAACAATCCACTTCTCTCCGCCCACCCCGCCGGCGCGATGGTTGGCTTTCTCGATGGGCATGTGATGCTGCTGACGAAACAAACATCACTGTTGATCCTCAAAAAGCTGGCCTGTCGCGATGAATCATTCGCGGGCTGCGATGGATACTGATCAATGCGTTACACCCCTTACATCGTGATCGCCGTCATCGTGCTGCTCGTCGCCGCGGCGCTACTTCCCGCCGTGCAAGCTGCCCGTGAAGCGGCGCGGCGGATGCAATGCGGCAACAATACGAAGCAGCTGTGTCTAGCGCTGCAGAACTATCACGATACGTTTTTATATCTTCCCTACGGAGCGCGGAATCGGACGCATGGCGCGGATGATGATGTGCGGGTCTCTTGGGGTGCATCCTGGCTGCTGTCCACCAGGCCGTTCATGGAATGCGCTAGCGACTACGACAAGACGTACGCGGCCAGTCTGGCAGCCGAAGCGAACGATTATGTCAGCCCGGCGATTCGCGGTGTGCATCACGACCGCAATTACAAGTTGTTCCTCTGCCCTTCGAGTCCGTTGCCGGAAACGCAACAGTTGAGCAATTTCAAATTAACGGTTTGCAGCTATGCGGGAATCATGGGCGCGACGGACGAACCGGATCAGTTGATCGATGCGAAGGAGCGTTTCTGCGCCGGTCCTTTTGGCGGCTGGGCTGCGGCGAATGGGACGCTGACAATCAACGATTGTGTGACGTTCGAATCCTGCAAAGACGGCACGGCGAACACCATCATCGTCGGCGAAGTTTCGGATTGGTATTACACCGATGCTGGTCAGCGGCGAAACACGGCTGTCAACATCGGCGATGCGGGTGACGGGTTCCACGACGCTGCCGGTTGGATGGCGGGGACGAATCTCGATTTTGTGGTCGAGAAAGATGGCCCGGCGATTCCCGCGAATCGCGTTTGCAATCTGATCACGATCGCGCATCCCATCGGCAGCAATAATCGCCACGGCAAGCACGACTCAGCTCCCGATTGGGGCACGCTCGGCATCGGCCGGTGTGGTCTCAACAACCCGCTCCTCGCCGCTCATCCCGCCGGCGCGATGGTCGGGCTTCTCGATGGCCATGTGCTGCTGCTCACGAAGCAGACTTCCATGCTCATTCTCAAACGCCTGGCCAACCGCGACGATGGCGGTGACATTCCCGATTTTTAAGAAGGCTCTATTCCACGTTCCGTGGATGTACCGTTTTCCCTTCAATGACCGTGCGTACCACGGCGATATCTTTGATTTTGCTCGGCTCTACCTGCAGCGGATCAGCGCCCAGCATCACAAAATCGGCGAGCTTGCCGGGCGTGATCGAGCCTTTGAGATTTTCTTCAAACGAAGCATGCGCGCCATGCAACGTGCAGATGCGCAGCGCTTCCGCTGGCGTGATTCGCTGATTCTCTCCCCACGCGCGACCTTTGTAATCGGTGCGCGTCACCATGCTTTGCATTGCCATCAGCGGTTCGAAGGGACCGGGAACGTAGTCCGACGCGCCGGCGACTTTGATCTTGTGATCGAGAAACGAACGATGGGCGAACATCGAACGCGTGCGCTCCTCGCCGTACTGCGCCCACTTGTCGCCGTGATAATAAACGTAGGTGTAGAACGGCGTGGGAATGGCGCCGAGCCTGGCCATACGTTCGAGCAGCGGTTCGTTGATCAGCGTGCAATGCTCGATGCGAAACCGCGGGTCAGGCCGCGGATGAAATCGATTTGCTAACTCATAGGCGTTCAGCACCATGTCGATGCCGACGTCGCCGTTGGCATGCACGCCCACTTGCCAGCCTTGCTCGTGTGCGGCGAGGACTTGCTCATTCAATTTGTCTTGCGTGGTGACGAGCAAACCAAAGTCGTTCGGTCGGCCGATGTACGGCTTGCTCATTCGCATCGTTCGCTCCGATGCAGAACCATCGGCGTAAAGCTTCAAGCCGCCGATCTTCAAAAACGAATCGCCAAAGCCGCTCCGCAGACCTGCGGCGACCCAATGATCAAACAGGCTCGTGTGAGCCAGCACATACACGCGAAAAAGTAACTCGCCGGCCGCGCGCGCGTCTTGATAGGCGAGAAAGTTCGACTTATCCGCATCCGCATCGTGTACCGAGGTAAGACCGGCCGCTGTCATCAGCTGGGCGATCACCTTCACGCCGTCACGGGCCTGGCTGCGCGAAGGAATCGGCAGGCGCTTGATGCGATCGACCGCTTTTTCGGCAACAAAACCACTTAACTCGCCCACTTCGGTTCGGCCAAACTTGCCATCGGCTGGGTCGGGCGTTTCCTTGGTTATTCCCGCGCGTTCAAAGGCCAGGCTGTTGTAGATTGCCGTGTGGCCGCCGCGATGCGTCACGCGGATCGGATGTTTTTGCGTCGCTTGATCGAGATCGCTCTTCAGCAACGGTCTGCCATCGGCGAGCTTGGTATCGTCGTACTTAAAGCCGATGATCCAATCTCCCTCGGGGGTTTTCGCCGCCTGCGCGCGAATAGCCGCCACGATTTCGGCCACGCTGCGCTGATCGCAATTGACGTACATCAAGTGCTCGGCGCCGGCCGCGGCGGGGTGCGTGTGCGCATCGATGAAACCGGGAACAATCGTCATTCCCTCGGCATCGATTACGCGTGTTCGCTTCGTGACGAGCGATTTCACTTCGTCATTGCTGCCGACGATGCGAAAGCGGCCCTGAAAAACTCCGAGCGCTTGCGCCTGCGGTTGTTTTTCATCCACCGTGTGGATGTTGGCATTGATGACGGCCAGATCGAGGCCATCGAGCATGTCGGCTGCGTGCAGCCAACCGGCGCCGGATTCGCCGATGAGACCGGCCGCGGCAAGAGCGGATATTTGCATCATCCGCCGACGAGAATCGAGCATCACAAATCTCCTTCATCACTGGCAGGACGTGATGGAGGATTGTAACGCAGCGCAGAACGAATTACGCGAACGAATTACGCTAGCGCCGTTTGCGCCCGACGTTGCCGCAGTTCTTCCAGGGTTTTCCGCCAGCGTTCGGTCTTGCGGAACGAATCGGCGAGAATTTCGAGCAGCGGTTCAAAGTCCAAGATCGGTTTGAAGTGCAACGCCTCAGCGCCATTGCGCAGCGAGTCGAGCACCGAGTTCATGCTCACCAGGCCGGTCAACATGATCACCTGCACGCCGCCGTCATAACGCTTGATCTCTTTCAGCAGCTCCAAACCATCGGCGTGCGGCATGGCGATATCGAGCAGACAGACTCGGGCGTTGCTCGCGTGCAACACCGACTCGATCGCATCTGGATCGCCGCAGCTAATCACCTCATACCCTTCGTCACCCAATCGCTGAGCGACCAGCCGCAGAATGGCTGGGTCGTCATCAATATGCAAAATCGTATGTTTCTCGTTCACTTCAGCTTGCCCCTGAAATTGTTTGCCCCAACCGAGCGGCATATGCCTGCCGTTCGTGCTTACACAAACTTAGATTCCGTGAGAAAAAACGGGCGTCAGAAGACGCGGCAACGCCAAAATGTCGGATGCCCGCAAGGCTGATGTGGCGATCGTCCGGACTATGCGGGCAAGGTGCTGCGAAAATTTATCCTTGCGCTAATCCATTTGCGTAGCGAGTGTCATGACTTGTCACCAGCGACGTACGTAAATGGCGCGGTCATCGCCCGGTGCGTAGTAATCGCGGAGGACTCCTTCGAGCGCATAACCGCACCGTTCATAAAAGGCCCGCGTAGCCGCATAATCGGCCCGGTGCGAAGTCTCGATGTAGATCTGCTTGCCACTCGCCGAGGCCACTCGCTGCTCGACTTCGGCCAACAGTTGCCGACCAATTCCCTGCCCCTGCAGGTTCGGCCGCACCGCAATCCAGTACAAGTCGTAACTTGCGAGCGTCACTGTATTGAGGCCGTAGCAGGCATAACCGAGAACCTCGCCATTTTGCTCGGCGAAAACAAACTCATATCCACTCGCCAGGCCATCGCGCATTCGCACGCGAACGAGCTCGGCGGCGACGTCGACTTCGTTCGGCCGAAAAAGACCGGTCGAGTCGACGATATCGCGAACATGAGCTTCGTCGTCGGCGCTGGGATCGGTGCGCAGCTCAACTTTGTTGGCTTTGGTTGGCGATGTTGTCGCTGGCCGAGATGAGCTCGGTGCGAGGACGGCGGCGATGATCCGCTCGACCGCGATCGACAGCGTGTAGCCACCGCGCTCGACAGCGGCTGCGAAACCAGCATCGGGCGAGAGACAGCAGTTGGTGTTAACCTCGAGAATCCACGGCTGATTTTGCTCGTCGACACGAAAATCAACGCGAGCCCAACCAGCGAGCTCCAGCACCTGCCAGCAAGAGCGCGACAACGAACGGAGCCGTTCGAGCAATGGCGCATCATTCGCAGAAAAGTCGAACTTCCGCGGCGTGTGATCGAATTCGAAGGTTCCTTCATCCCACTTAGCCGCCTGGCCAACGATCCGCGGTTTACCAGCAGGAAAATCGCTGAAGTCGATCTCGGCTGGCGGCAACACTTCGGGAAGTGCGCCGCTGGCGAGCACAGAAATATTGAACTCACGGCCAGCGATGAACTGTTCGGCAAAGCATGCTTTGCCAAGGCGGGCTGTTTGTTTTTGGAGTTGTTCCTGCAGCGCTGTTGCGGAATCAACTTGCACTACCGCGCTGTCGTCGAGACCCAGCGAAGCATGTTCGCCGATGGCTTTCAAAATGTATTGACCAGGCACGAATTGGTTGGCTGATTTCGAATCAGCGAGCGATTCCGCCGTGAACCAGGCCGGCGTCGGCAGTCCCGCGAGCTGCAGTTTTTGCTTCGTGCGCAGTTTGTCGTTGCTCAGGTTCAGCGGCACCGCTGGCGTGCCGGTGCATGGGATGTGCAAGGTTTCGAGCAGCGCCGGAATCAACCAAGCCAGTTGATCGCGGCCGGCGAGGGCTTCGACGAGATTGAAAACAACGGCAGGCCGAGTGGTGGTAACGCGCTCGATGAGCGGCTGCAGATCGCTGGTGCAGGCGAACGACTCGCACGCATAGCCGTGCTCGCGGCAGGCTTGCTGCACGACGGCAACTTGCGCGAGCACATCGCGCTCGGCGGCGGATGCGTCGGCAGCCACTGCGTTGTGAACGATCAACACGCGCGGCATCAACTCTTCCTCACGGCTGCATCAAACTTCTGCGCCAGCGATCGCGGCGTGGCAGCGATGCGTTGTTCTGCCGACCGAATAATCCGGCCGATCAGGTCGCCGTAAGCAATCCCCAGCTTCGTCGCCAGAATCGGCAGATCGGAGTGCTCCGGATGTATGCCGGCCAGCGGATTCACTTCCAGAAAACAAGGAACGCCAGCGGCATCGCAGCGAATGTCGATGCGGCCACCGTCGCGACAGCCGAGCACTCGCCAGGCCCGCAGCGCGACTTCTTCGGCTTGCTTCACCAGCGGATCGTCGCTCGCGCGGACCAGGCGATACTCGACGCGCGACTCGCACTCTTCCTTGTTCACGTACGAATAGACTTCGGATTCGGCCGACGCGAGGAGCACGATTTCCAACGTGCCAAGCGCATACGCAGCATCGTCGGTGCCGATCATGCCGATGGTGAATTCGCGGCCCGGCAGAAACGTTTCGACGAGCACCGGCTGTTGAAATTGCTTCAGCAGCTGATCGCAGGTCGACCGCAACTGCGCCGCGTCGCTCACTTTCGAAGCGGGCGTCACGCCCTTGCCGGTCCCTTCGGCAATCGGTTTGGCAAACAGCGGAAACGGCAGCTCCAGGTTTTGCAGATCCGCTAATTCCTCGATTACCGCAAACGGCGCCGTCGGCACGCCGGCGGGTCGCACCACTGTCTTCGTCAGCCCCTTGTGCAGCGTGAGCGCGAGAACCAGCGGATCGGAAAAGGTATACGGCACGCCATAGACATCGAGGATCGCCGGCACTTGCGCTTCGCGTGCGATCCCCGAAAGACCTTCCGCGATATTGAAGACCAAGTCCCAGCGCTGGCCCGCTTGCAACGCAGCAATCAACTGTCGGGCGTGGCCAATCCGTTCGGTTTGATGTCCGAGCGATTGCAATGCGCCTTCGATGGCAGCGACCGTCGATTCGCGATCGAACTCGGCTGTCTCTTCATCACTCAGCCCGGCTGCGAGATACTCGCTCCGCAAGTCATAAGTCAGGCCGATCAACATGAGTGGCAATCCAGGCGGACACAAGCAAAACGGTGCGAGAACAACGCAATTACGTTATCCCGAACCAGCTCGCCTGACCATGCCACATCAGGCCATCTCCAGCCCTGGCATCGTTCCGCTCGCGGCGGCAAAGCGATCGGTCTCGACACCCACGCGCTGCAGCAGCGATACAAACAGCTTGCCGAGATTTTCGTTCTTGTCCTTGCTAAACGCGAGGTGCTGGCCGTGCTTGAAACCGCCGCCGATCAGCATCATCGGCCAGTCTTTGTTGGTATGGCCGTTGGCGTTGCCCATACACGTGCCATAGAGAATCGCACTCCGGTCGAGCAGCGTACTCCCTGCTTCCTGCACGCCGCGCAGGTTCGTCAGAAAATCGCGGAGGGCGGCGAACTGCGCCGTTTCAATCTTTTGCAACTCTTCGATCATCTCCGGCCGATTGCCGTGATGCGTGAGCGAATGCGTCTCGCGCGAGACCTGCGGAATTTCGGACAAGACGCCGAGCGGCTGAATGAACAAGCTCACGATCCGGGTCGAATCGGTTTCGAGCGCGAGCTTGATCACGTCGAGCGTGTGCTTCAGCTTGGTGACCAGCTGCGACGACTCTTTGATCTCCGGCGGTTCCGGCTGGGCCACTTTCGGCTTCGGCTTTTGTTCCCAGGCTTCGGCTTGCAGCAATTGCTGTTCGAGTTCGCGGATGGAAGAGAAGTATTGATCGAGTCGCTGCCGATCGCCGGCTGCAGCCGATTTTTCTAACCGCCGGGCCCGCGCTTGCACTGTGTCCAGCAAGCTGCGACCGGAACGGAGATCGCTCACGCGGGCTTCGATCTCTTTCGCGGTCCCCTGCACGAACAACTTGCGATACAGCGACGCGGCGTTCTTCTCGGGTGGAATCAGCACACCGCTGCGATTGAACGACATGCTTGGATCACCGCCGTTCGAAACGCCGACGACGAGTGAAGAAAACCGCGTTTGATTCCCCAGTTGCTCGGCGGCTAGTTGATCGACCGAAACGGAATTGCGAAAACCCGCGCCGGCAGGATGCGGCGCACCGGTGAGAAACGACACTTCGTTCGCATGCCCGCCGTCGACGCCCGGATGACAGACGTTCGAGAAGACCGTGAAGTCGTTGCGAAAGGCTTCGAGCACTTTCAGATATGGACTCAGCTCGAACTCGCGGCCTGCACGCTCCGGAAAGAACAGATGCGGCATGATCCCTTGATTGGTCTGAATCGCCACGAGTCGCCGCGGTGGCGGCGCTTCGGCAGCTCGACCCAGCGCCGGCAAGGCCAGCATCACCCCCGCGCCGGCGAGAAACGCGCGCCGGCCAATTCCATTTTGAGTGGCAGTGTTCATGGCTTACTTCCGGCGGAACAGAGGACTGTAAATCGTTTCGCAAATCAGACTGCGCAAACCAAAATGCCCCGGCCGAGTCTTCGTGAGAATCGCGTCGACTTGCTGCCGATCGGCAAAGCTCACGCGAGCGCCGGTGCTGTATTGAATCAGTCTTTCGGTCAGGTTGCGAGCAATTTGTTCTTCTTCGGCAAACAGCAGGCGTTTGAATTCATGAATGTCTTTGAACGCCTGGCCGTCGACGGTCACGCCGCTCCCATCGACCGGCTGGCCGAAGCGAACGTTGTTCATGACGTGCACCCATTGGTTCGGCAACACACCGAGAAAATCGTGCTTCTGCGGATCCTTGCCGAGTCGCGGAGTGCCTTCGGTGGCGGGCTTTTCGCCGGTGAAACGGTAGAGCGTTCGCCAGCCGCCGATGACGTCGAAGTTTTCGAGCGCGAAGCCGGCGGGATCCATCTTGGCATGACAGCCAGCGCAGATCGCGTTGTTGCGATGGGCATCGAGTTGCTGACGGATCGTTGTCGTGCCGCGGACATCGGGGTCGATCGCACTGATGTCCGGCGGCGGCGGATCCGGCGGCCTGCCGAGGACGCGATCCATCACCCACGCGCCGCGCGTCACCGGCGACGTCGTCGTGCCGTTGGCCGTGACTTTCAAAACGGCAGCTTGCGTCATCAGGCCGCCGTACGGACTGCCGGCCGGTTTTGTCACGCGGCGGATCTCCGTTCCCTGAATGCCGCCGATGCGGTAATGCTCCGACAAGCGCTGATTGAGCATCAGAAAACTCGAGTCAACAATCTGACTCACGCTCAAATCGTGCGCGAGCAACTCGCGGAAAAACGCCCGCGACTCGGCGAGCATCGCATCGCGCAGATCGGGCCGAAACTCGGGATAGAGTCGCGCCTCAGGACTCGTGAAGTTGATCTTCCGCAAGTCGAGCCATTGATCGAGAAAGTCCTCGACGAAGCGATCCGATCGCGGATCGGCGAGCATTCGATCAATCTGCTGCGTGAGCGCTCGCGAATGGAGTTGATTGCTGGCCGCGAGCTTCAGCAGCTCATCGTCGGGCGTCGAATTCCACAGGAAATACGACAGCCGCGTAGCCACCGCATGTTGATCGAGCACCATTGGGTCCGACGGTGAAGCCGAACCGGGAATCTCCTGAATGAACAGAAAATCAGGCGAACAAAGTGCCACGCGATAAGCGGCTCGCATGGCCGTTTCGAAGTAGTCGCCCGCGTCGATGAGATCGTGCGCGATCTTCACGTAGACATCAATTTCCTCAGCAGCCACCGGCCGGCGGAAGGCCCGCGGCAGGAAATCTTTCAACAATCGACGGGCATCATCCTTAGGCCGCGAAGATGCAGCCGACCAGACGCTTTGCCATTTTTGAAACTCCTTGCCATCGCGATGATCGGGTCGAAAACCGGGTTTTCGCTGCGGCTTGGCCGGCTGCCGCGGATAGTCGCGATCTTTTTCGTACGTCAGTTCTGCGACGGGCAAGTTGCCGAACAAACGGCGATGACTGGCCGGCGGCCAAATGTCGTTGAGCGGCCCTTCGACATCAAAGTAGTCGACGGCCACGCCGGGCCCTTCGTGGTTGTAGGCCGAATTGAAGTTTGCCCAGAGACTCGCCGGATTCAGCTCCAGCACCTCGGCTTCATTGAGCCACACGACGGCTTCAAATTCCTTCGGCTGTTGCGATGGCGCGTCGAGATAGGCGAGCACACGTCCATCGGCAGTGAGCGCGATCGATTGCATCCGATCGGTCTGACCGATTTCGCCCTTGTTGTAATTGAAACTCCAGACCGAAGTCTTCAGCCGGTAATAGCCCGAGTGGAATGGCGAGAAGTTTTCGATGACCGCATCCCACGACGGCCTGGCGTGCGTCGTGATGCCCAGCGAATCCATCGCGCGGAGATACGGATCGTAGTCGCGCATGTGAATGCCTTGACTGCCGTCGCGCGGGCGGATCTTTTCGACCACGCTCATGTCGACGCGCCCCTTCGTGATCGGGAAGGTGCATTCGCAAAACTGCGCCAGTCCACCGATGCGGCGAAAACGCTCGCGAAAAACCATCGGTTTGTCTTCGTGCGCGATGGCTTCGTCGAGAATGTAATCAGCCGCTTCCAGATACTTCCGCAACTGCACAGCGGAGATTTCGAGCGCGGTGCTCGCCTTGTCAGAACCATCGGCCCGGCCATCCTCGGGCAACAACTCCTTCACCTGCAGTCCCGGCAGCGAAAACAGATCGCGCATCGTGTTTTCGTACTCGGTCCGGTTCAAACGCCGGATTGGCACGCGGCCTTGTGAGCGCTGCCGCTGGTTATCGGTTCCCGCCAGTTGATCGGCAAGTTGCTTGACGATATTGTCGCGATCCTTCAGCGGCGCGGCCTTCTCGGCCTTCTTCTCCGGCGGCGGCATTTCACCGCTCTTCACGCGATCGTGAATTTTCACCCAGCGATTGAACGTCGCGGCCTCGCCTAGTTCGCCACCGAGCGCCGTCAAATCCAAGCCACCACTCTTCGTATCCGCATCATGGCAACTCGTGCAGTTCGTTTCGATGAATTTGCGCACCGGCTGCGAAACTTCCGCCGCAACAGCGAGCTTCGTCGTGGCGACAATCAGGCAGACTGCGAAGAGCTGGCGCATCACTTCTTCCCCATCGGTTCCGGCATGGGATCGCCGAGACCTTTGATCGGAAAATCCTTACTGGGGACGTGCTGCTTGTCCATGATCGCGGCGAGTTGCTTCACCACGTCTGGGTTGGCCGAGGCCACGTTGTTCGTTTCCGATTCGTCGACGCGGAGGTCGTAGAGTTCGATCTCGGCGGGGCCCTTGGCGAGGCCTTGCTTGATCGCTTTCCAATCGCCGACTCGGACCGATTGCTGGCCGCCGTAGCCGGGAAACTCGCGATAGAGGAACGGCCGCTGCGTCATCGTTTTGCCTTCGAGGGCCGCTTTGAAACTAATTCCATCGAGCCCCTTCGGGGTTTCCTTGGCGAGGCCCGCGAGATCGAGCAGCGTGGGGAGCCAATCCTCGAAGCCGGTCACGCGGTAGCTGAGCGTGCCTCCTTCGATCTTGTTCTTCCAGCGAACGAACGTCGGTTCGCGCACGCCACCTTCGTAGAGCGAGCCCTTGAAGCCGCGGAGGTTGCGTTTGCTGTTGAAGAAGTCGGTGTCGGTGCCGCCGAAGCGATCATTGAGCGGGCCGTTGTCGGATGAGAAGACAAAGATCGTGTGCTCGTCGAGCTTGAGCTCGTTGACCAGATCCATAATGCGGCCGGCGTAACTATCCAATCGGCTGACCATCGCTGCATACGCAGCCCGCGGCGTGCGATGCGGCAGATAGCCCTTGCCGCCCGGGTACGGCGGGTCTTCGGTGAACGCCCCTTTGTAAGCATCGAGTCCATCCTGCGGCACCTGCAGCGCTAGGTGTGGAATGGTCGTGGGGAAGAACAAAAAGAACGGTTCGTCCTTGTGGTCTTTGACAAACTTCAAAGCCTCTTCGGCGATCAGATCAGGCGCGAACTGCTTGCCGCTGTAGCGTTCGTAACTCTTCGGATCATTCGGATCGGCCCCCTCTGGCAACTTTTGATTCGAGGCAAACGGCTCGTTCTCGAGCATCTGCTTCGTCGCGTTGTCCCAGAGAAACGTCGGGTAGTAATTGTGGGCCACGGCCTGGCAGTAGTAGCCGTAAAAGCGATCGATGTATTGCTTCGTCGGTTCGCCAGTGGTGTCGTCGCCGCCGAGGCCCCATTTGCCGAACGCGCCGGTGGCGTAGCCGTTTTCCTTGAGCAGCTTCGGCAGCGTGACGGTCCCTTCCGGCAGCGGAAACTGGCTCTGCGGCTTGACCTGCTTGTTGTCGCGGACGATCGCATGCCCCGGATGCACGCCGGTCATCAGCACGCAACGCGAAGTCGCACACACTGCATTACCCGAGTAATGCTGCACCATCCGCATCCCTTCGCGAGCCAGCTTATCGAGCCGCGGCGTGCGGATTTTCTCCTGACCGAAAGCGCCGATATCGCCGTAGCCTAAGTCGTCGGCAAGGAAGAACACGATGTTGGGCTTGCGCGCTGGGGGTTTGGGTTCTTCCTTCTTAGGTTCTTCTTTTTTGGGCTCCTCTTTCTTCGGCGTCTCTTTCTTAGGTTCTTCCTTTTTGGCTTCTTCCTTAGCGGCTTCGGTTTTTTCTTGCGCTGTCAGAGGAGCAGCGAAGGCCAAGCCGAGGAACAGGAGCAGCGCAGCGAGTAGTTTCGACATATCGCACCGGGGAGTGATTTTTAGTGGGCAGCGAGCAGTATGCGTGGGGCGCGGCCAACTTTCAACGTAGGCCAGAACGAGCGATACTCCGCGCTGTTCCGGCATGAGCTGCAGAACGATCTTTTCTCGCCGATCGTGCCAGCCCACGTCGATTACAAATACACGCGGCGGTTGTAGACGTACCATTCGAAGATCAGCAGGCCGATGGCGCCGAGCAGGAGCCAGCGCCAGAGTTCTTGACGCGAGACTTGCTTGGCCTTTTGAGCGCTGATCTCTTCGCCGATTTCGATTTTTTCGCGGGGCTCGAGGTTGCTCTCGCGCGGGTCGAACAGATTGACGGCGACTTTTTGCGAAACCTTGTCGCCCGAGCCTTCGCGCACGTCGTACACGCCCAGGTCGTCGGTGCGAGTGAAGATGAATTGATTCTGGGCTTCGCGATCGATGGCGAATTGTTCGCCGCGCGGCGAGCGAACAGTGAGCGTCTTCACGGCGGTTAGTGCTCGCAGCGCTGCTGGTGCGCCCGGCTTCACGCTGGGCATGGCTAGGCCGGTGCGCACGCCGCCGAGATACTTGATGGCGTTGAGGACGAAGACGGGAAAGCTCCGTCGCCGCATCCAGTCGGTGTTGCTGACGACGTCTCCTTTTTCATCGACGCCGACGATCTCAAAGCCGAGCACCGCATCTTCGTAGCCCGCGCGGGGGCCGATCATGTAGATGGTGCTGAACTTGGTATCGGCGCCCTGACCGACGTAGGCTTCCATCAGCGGCGTGCTGCCGGGCGGGCCGGTGAGGGGCGTCGATTCGAGGATCTTCACGTTTTCCATGGCGAGCAACTGCGACAGCGGATGCAGCTGATTGACATCGCGCACGATCGTGGGAAACGCTTTTGGGGCGGCCTGCCATTCGTTGCCAGGAGGGAGCGTGCCGATGAAGAGGGTGTTGCAGTTCGGCATCTGCTTGGGCGCGCACTGATCGTAGATGATCAGGTCGTACGAACTGTCAGCCGCGGCGTCGAGGTACTTTTTATCTTCCATATACTTCGGCGGCTGCCTGGTCACCTTGGCCATCTTCACGGCTTCATCGGTGGCGAGTGCCAGTTCGAGCGCATCGTTGCCGGGCGTGAGGAGCAGAATCTTAGCCGGCTGTGGCAAATTGACGACGGTGTAGGCCCGATTGTCGAGTGGCAAGTCGTCTTTGATTTCGAGCTCGAGTTTGAGCACGCCGTTTTCGATCGTGTCCATTTCGAACTTCACGCCGGCAGCGCCGGGCAAATCGTTCTTCGGATCGCGGCCCGCGACTTCGACGTTTTGCGAATCGAGCTCGATGTCGTTCACATACAGTGTCGCGACGGCTTTCTCGGTTGCGAGGCCGTAGTTTTCGACGCGGGCAAAGGCTTGGATCTGGCCGGGCTTTTCCGGATTGGCGTCGGTGCTGAAGGCGACGATGCCGATGTTCCGCGGCTTGGCCGACGCGACCTTCACGTACTCCGCTTTCAGATTGCCGAGGCGGAAGGTCGGCACTGCGTTGAAACCGCCGTCGGTGAAGAGATACATCGTGGCCGGCTGCGCCTCAGCCGTTTGAATGTCATCTTTATTGTTCGGGTCGCCGGTCTGACCGGGATTGGCCAGGCCGCTCGCGGCGCGGAGGGCTTCGCTCAGATCGCTGCTGCGGTTCGTCGCCGCGATCAGCTCGACTTTTTGCCGCAGCAGGCGGCGGTTGTCAGTGAAGGTTTGCTCGACTTTAGCGACGTTTGAAAAGCTGATGACCATGGCGACATCGCCGGGCTTCATCTGCTCGATGAGAGCGAGCGCTTGTTGCTTGGCCGAGTCGAGCCGCGTCGGCTTCACATCGGCGGAGTTCATGCTCGCGGAGGTATCGACCATGAAAATCAAACGACTGCCGACAAGCTCGGTCCCTTTCCAACCGGGCCGCACCAGCGTGAAGATCAGCAGGCCGATAAGCAGCAACTGCAACAACAACAGCAGGCTCTGCCGCAGTCGTTGCCAGAGCGAGTTGACATGCAAATCCTCGATCGCCCGGCTCCACAGATAGGTCGATGGCACTTGCAGTGGTTGCCGGCGCAGCTTCAAGAAATAGAGCGCGACAATTGCCGGCGGCACGAGCGCCAAGATCAGCCATTGGCCTAGCGTGAGGGTATTCAGGAAGTGGCTGGTGAAGAATTGGATCATTAGCGCACCAATCCCCGCTTGCGCAAATACGTTCCCACCAGTTTATCTACCGGCGTTTCCGTGCTCGTCATCAAGTAACTCATGCCGCGGCGGGTGCAGTAATCTTTCGCGCCGTCGACGAAGGCGGCCAGCGTGCGCTTGTAGCGGTCGAGCAACGGCCGGCTGACGGTGACTTCGGCGATATCGCTGTCTTCGGCGTCGACCAGGCGGAGGTCCCCTTTGATCTCGGGATTGATCTCCTCGGGGCTGAGGACGTGCAGCAGATAAAAATCCATCTGCTGAGCGACGAGCAGCTTGAGGGCTTTTTCGTAACCGCTCTTGTCCATCAGATCGGTGATGAGGATGAGAATTCCTTTGCTTTGATTGCGGATGCAAAAGTTCTTGATCCCCTCGGCGAGCGAAATGTTTTCGCCGGGCTGAATGCTGTTGAGGTGTTCGACCATCCGCCAGACGCTGGCCTTGCCGCGAAGGATCGGGCCGGGGTTGCGATGCGACGTGCCCAGCGATTCGATCTTCACGCGGTCGGCACGAGTCAAACCGATGTAACCGAGGGCCGCGGCGAGTTGCTTGGCGTACTGCAACTTCGTCGGCTCGCCGAAGGTCATGCTGGTGCTGGCGTCGATCAGCACATACACGTGCAGATCCTCTTCCTCGAGAAACAGCTTGAGGAACAGCCGGTCCATGCGAGCGTACAAATTCCAATCGATAAACCGCAGATCGTCGCCAGGAACGTAATTGCGAAAATCGGCAAACTCGACGCTCTGCCCTTTACGTTTGCTCCGCCGTTCGCCCTTCATCCGCCCCCGAAAAATCTTCCGGCTCATCAATTCCAGCCGCTCCAGCTGCGCGAGGAGCTGAGGGTTGAGGAGTGGGATTTCGTTGACAGTGGACATGGGTTGGTGGAGTTGACCGATGGTTGTTGAATCGATTTTCGCAGAATGCGCGCTTAAACGCTGACTAATCGCTCGTTGAGTTTTTGTCTTCTTAGCCACCAGCTTTAGCTGGTGGATCGCAATCCCTAAAAGTCTCCGGCTTTAGCCATCGATAATCGACGTCGACCATCGAATGGCTGAAACCGGAAACTTCCTGCTATTGGTTCACGCTCAATAACTGCGGGCATCATATCCCTCTCCTTCATCGTATTCGCAAAACCGCTCGAGTCGATCAATCTGCGTTCCGCAGCCGTGGTGTTCTTTCTGGTTATCGATATAGCGAGTGACCCAAGGCAGGTTCAGTTTGCCGAAACTCACCACGCCATAACCGCGCTGCCATTCCATGCGCTTCATGCGGGCTGTCTTGTTGAAGTCAAACGCTGAGCCGCCTTTGAGCTGACCGATGAAATCGCTAATGGTGACCGTCGGTTCGATACTGATCGCGATATGGACGTGATTTGGCGTTCCGTTGAGTGCGTGCAGCCAGACTCCTTTGGCCTCGCCGCAGCGTTTGCGTAGCAGTGAATGAACTTCGGATTCGATGCTGGCGGTGATCAAGGGATAGCTGTCTTTGGTGTGCCAGGTGATGTGGAGGAAGATCTCGTGGAAGCAATGGTTGGACATGGCAGGTGTCCGGGGTTTGTTAGTGGATGATGTGAAATCGTGTTGATCGACAGTAGTTCTTTCTTCCTCTTTGCCACCAGCTTTAGCTGGTGGTTCACGATCTCGAAGGATCCGGCTTTAGCCATTCCACGATCGACGTCGATTGTTAATGGCTAAAGCCGGGAACCTTTTCTCCGTCCGACCACCAGCTAAAGCTGGTGGCTAAGGGGAATCGTGTTTATCGGTTGGTCGCTCGCGCCGCTCGTGTAGTTCCTCTCGCGTGAACTTCGGCGCGTCGAACGCAATTGGGTTTCGCTGCATCCGTTCGATGACGGCTTTGAGTTTAGATTTCCGTTGCTCTGCTTCGTCGTTGATTTCCATCCTCTTGCTCCTTATCGCGCCAGTGCCGCCTTTACCGGCGCGTCTTCGCCCTTCTCGGGCAGCTTCTCGAGGATTTCGAGCAGCACGTGATCGGTATCGAGGCCTTCGGCTTGGGCTTCGAAATTCAGAATCACGCGGTGGCGCATCGCGGGGAGGAACGAGCGGCGGACGTCTTCGAAGCTGACGTTGTAGCGGCCTTCAAGGAGTGCACGCACCTTGGAGGCGAGAGCGATCGTTTGCGCGCCGCGGGGGCTGCTGCCCCAGCGGAGGTATTGGTTGGTGATCGGCAGGGCGTACGGGCCGTTGGGATGCGTCGCGAGAATCAATCGCACGATGTAGTCCTGCACGTGCTGGGCGAGGATCACGTCGCGGATCAGCTTTTGCCAGGTGCGAATTTCCGTGCCGTCCATCACTTTCTCGGGGCGAATGTTGATGCCCTTCGTCGTGCGATCGACGATCGTGGCCAACTCTTCGCGGCCCGAGTAGCCGACGACCAGTTTGAACAAGAAGCGGTCGAGCTGCGCTTCCGGCAGCGGGTAGGTCCCTTCTTGTTCGATCGGGTTTTGCGTGGCGAGGACGAAGAACGGTTTTTCGAGTTCGTAGCGCTGGCCGGCGACGGTGACGGTGCCTTCTTGCATCGTTTCGAGCATCGCCGATTGGGTCTTCGGTGTGGCGCGGTTGATTTCGTCGGCGAGCAGAATCTGCGTGAAGATCGGGCCGCGTTGAAACTCGAAGACGCGGCGGCCTTCGGCGTTTTCGTTGATCATGTTCGTGCCGAGAATGTCGGACGGCATGAGGTCGGGCGTGAATTGCACGCGGTTGAATTTCAGATCGAGCGTTTCGGCCAGCGTGCGCACGAGCATCGTCTTGCCGAGGCCGGGAACCCCTTCGAGCAAGCAATGGCCGCCGATGAACATGCCCGTGAGCACGCCATGCACGATGTCGTCGTGGCCGACGATCACGCGGCCGATCTGCTCGCGGACTGCGTTGTACCGATTGCGAAATTCCTCGGCCTGCTTCTGCATCGACTCGCCGATACTCATGAATGCTCCTCAGGGGTGCTTAAATTAATTGTCTGTTTGAATGAATGAAAAATTCTGCCCCCGCCGAGCTTGCTCGGTGGAGCACTGATTTTGCACCAGACTCCAAGGTCGCAGTCTTCGCCCCCACCGGCCTGGTGCCGGTGGAGCGGATGATTGAACCACCGTGGAAATCATTTGCTCCACCGAGACGAGCTCGGTGGGGGCAGTGATTTTCGCGGTTGCTGACTGGTGCATAATCATTTCACCACCGAGCAAGCTCGGTGGGGTCTGGCTGATGAACGAACAAAGTTAATTTTAATGATCACTGCGGCGGACGGTTCTTCCGCTTGGCTTTGAGGAGTCGTTCGGTGTACGACTCTTCTTCGGTTTGCGGCGCCTGGCTGGTGGGGCGTTGTTGTGGTGGCGGTTGGGCGGGACCGGCTGCCGATGCTTCGCCGAGGACTTCATTCGGGTCGCGAGCCGGCGCGTCGGTATCGACTTGCGGTTCAAACCGGGCGGCAGCGCGGCGTTCATCCATCTGGCCGGAAACACTCGCCTTCAAGTTGCGAAGGCGATCCATCCGTTCGTCGGGTGCAGCTTCGGCTTCGCGGCGGAGGAGCCAATTCCAACCAACCAGCAGGGCCGGCAGGATCCAATCGAAACTGACTTGTACGCGGCGGACAAACACGTCGCCGAGAAAAATCACGCCGGCTACCATCAGGAAGATCGGCCAAATGTCGTGACTGCTGTTGGCCTTTTGCAGCGTGCGACGAAAGCTGTCGTGCTTCTTGACGAGTCGCGGCACGGTGTCGCGATCGAGCGGTTCGTCGATCAGCGTGCCGGCCTGCGTGCTGCCGCTGGGAACAATCTTGGCGAGACCTTCGAGCACGGCCATGTTCGACTCGCGCTCGCGATATTCCGCCGAGTAAGGAACTGTGATGCCGGTCAGCAGCGGCGCACCGCCCGTGCCAGTGTTGATGGCGAGCAAATAGCTGCCGGCCTTGTCGGCATCGAACTCGCCGACGTAGCGGCCCGGCGCTTCTTGCTGCATGTTGAGCTGCAAGTTTTTCAATTCCGGATCGGCGCCGACGCCCGACATATTCAGGAAGTTCAAAAACTCATCGTCTTCCTTCAGCGCGGTGACGACAACGCGAACCTTGCCGTCTTTCACTTCCGTCGCGACGCTGAACTTCCCTTCTTCGTTCACGGGGCGCATCGCCCAGCGAATCATCTGACTATAGAACTTGTTGTAATTCTCCCAGCCGGTCCAGTCCTTGGCCCATTGCGCGCCGGCGTCAGAGGTAAAGACGCAGGTCTTGCCAGCGCCGTAGGTCCACACCGCGAGAATCGTCGAGTTCCGCGGATCTTGCTTCCCGTCTTCATCCTTGCTGATCGGTACGGGCGAACGCATCAGCACTTCGACGAGCGGATTCTCCTTCACTGTCGTCATCACGAAACCATCGAGTTGCGGCAGATCGCCGTCGATGTTCTGCAGCATCTCGTGTCCCTGCGCGCCTGGCACCACGAACGGCTGAAAGCGTTCTTGATGCAACAGCGGCCGAGCAACCCGGCGACTCTCGCGCTGAAAGATTTTCGGAATGGCCTTGGGATTGTTGACCGCGTAGTACTTTCCCTTGGTTTGATTGGCGATCGATTGCAACAAGCTGCTTTCGGCCGGGCCGTGCGAACCGATGGCCACGGTGCTGACCGTCACTTGCGCTTTCACAAACCGCGCGAGCACACCGGGGCTCGGCGGCGAAGGATCGCCGTCGCTGATCACGATCATGTGCTTGACCGAGGCGGGATTGGCTTCAAATTCTTTGATCGCCTTGCCCATTGCGGGATCGAAGGCCGGCATGTCGCCCGGCGTCATGCGGCCGATGCGATTGACCATGTCCTTTTGCCGATCGCCGACGCGGACGAGGCCCTTGCCTTTGTCGAACCATAGCCAGTTGTCGCCACCGGTGAAGTTTTCCCACTGCAGCAAGCCGCAGTAATCCATCGGGCCGAGAACCTTCACCGAGGCTTCGGCCACCTTCTTTTGAATGTTGTTGCCGTCGGGAATTTCGCAGGCGTGCATCAGCAGCACGAGCGCGCCGACCGCTTTCACTTTGTTGTTCTTGATTTGAAAATCGACGGGCATCGCCTTCTCGAGTTCGGTGTTTACCCAGCCGCCGGCGCCGAAGCTGTTCTGGCCGCCGATCATTACCAGGCCGCAGCCGAACTGCTCGGTGTTGCGGACCAGCATCGCGATCTGCTCGTCGGTGAAAGCGGCTGCTTCTTCGTTGCCGCCGCTCGAGCGGGCGACATTGGCCAGCACAATGCAGTCGTACCCCTGCAGCTGCGCGAGCGAAGTAAACAGGTTGTCGCTCGGCATGCGATCGACTTCCATGTTCAGTTCGCCGAGCTTGAGAATGAGCGGATCGAACTCGCGCGGGTTCTCGGCATCGACAATCATCAGCACGCGACCCTTGCCGCGCACATGCGTGAAGGCCGTCGCCGTGTTGTTCTGCTCCATTGCGTCGCCAGCCGACGCATCGGGCACGAACTTCGCCGTGTAGGTGTAACCGGCCGGATGATCGATCGTGTGCTGCACCGAAAAGACATTCTTGCCCGGCTGCAGCGTGACCCGCGATTCCTGCAGCAGGTTATCGAGGCCGTTGAAATTTTGCACCAGCCGCAAACTGCCAGATACCACTTCCGTGCCGTAGTTCTGCACGACGATACGGGCTTCGAGCGGCTGACCACGGCGGATATCGGCTGGCAAGCCGACTTTTTCTACGGCGATTTCATTGCGAGCGGTGAGCGTCACAGCGACGACGTCGATGCCAATGCCATTCGCTGCCAAACCGCTGGCCACCGAGCGGGCATCGCCCAGATTTTCGTTGCCGTCGGTGATGATCACGATTCGCTTGGCGCTATCTTCGGGAAACGCCGCCTGCGCGAGCTTCAGCGCCGAGCTTATGTTGGTGGCATCGGTTCGCAATTCGAACAGACTCTCGAGATTGCCAACCGAACGAATATCGTCGGCGAACGGCGGATGTTCGATCGTGGCTTCGCGGCCGAAGACAATCACGCCGGCCTTATCCTCGGTGGCGCTCTTCAAATCCCCTTTGCGGCGATTCAGCGCGACGTCTTGCATGACGTACTGCAGCATGGCTTCGCGCACGTGCTTCGGAATGCTTTCGGACTGATCGAGCAGATACATGACCGTCATCCGCTCGCTGATCTTTTGCAACTGCACGCCGGCCAGCGCCAGAATCATCAGCAAGAGCACCCGGCCGCGATAACCGAGCGCGAACATTCGCCGATACTTGCCGAGCGCCGCGAGCGAGCGATAGCTGATGACAAACAGCACCGGAATCGCCACGAGGAGCAGCAGCGTCCAGGGATGATCGAACGTCAGCTGATCGGCGTCGAATTCCTTCTGCAGCACAAACCAATCGCCGAACCAGGCCGACAACCGGCCCCAGCGCATATAGATGAAGAGCGACTGCACCTTCGTCGTCAGCCAGGAATAAACCCACAGTGTGAGCAACCCGCCCAATGAAATCAGCAGCGGCAGCGCCAGCTTGAGGCCAATGTTGCGAAGCGTCACTTTCCAGCCGGTCCGCGTTTCGCTCGACCACACCGCCGGCCAAACGTCGAAGGGCGCGAGAAATAGCGCGACTAGCAGCCAGTAATACGTCGCCTTGCCGAAGCCGAGCCACAACCCGACGGGATAGAGCACGCTGAGCGAAACAAACGTCGCTGCCGTGGCCAGGCCGACAATCGCCAGGGGCATCGAAATGCGCACGAGGATGGGCGAGTAGCGGTCGAACATCAGCCGCCAGCATTCACCGATCGAGCCCGTTACCAGCAGCCAGCCGGTCCAGACGAGGAGCCAGATCGGAATGACATCGAAGCGGATCGATTCCAGCCAGGCCATGAGCCAATCCTGCAGGTGCTACGAGCGTGCGCGCAATATGACAAGGAGAGTTCGCCCGCGAAGACGAAATCTTCCGGCCTATTGTACCAGCGGCCTAAAGCAATAGCAGCCGCTGGGAGGGCGAGGCTCCCGCCGAGCCGCCGAGGTGGAATTGCGAAGGCCGTTGGCGACTGCTTTCGACCGGCGCGGCTCGGCGGGAGCCTCGCCCTCCCGGGGCATTTGAGTAAACTAAAAGAAGTCCCTGCCCCTTTTTCCTCTCAATATTATTGGTCCGTTGAAGCTCGATCCTTCTCCTGCCGACGTCGAAGCACTGACTGCCTATGCGGAGCAACTTCGGCAGGGGCTGGAGATCATCGCTACCGATAGCGAAGCCGGCGCTACCCTCATTTCCGAGAGTCTCGCCCAATGCTTGCAGCGACTCGAACGGCGGTGGCCGCGGAACGAACTCGCCGGACAAGCCACGTTGCCGACGAACATCGGGCGCTTCGAAATCGAAAAATTGCTGGGGCAGGGCGCTTTCGGCATTGTCTATCTCGCTCGCGACCCGCTGCTCGATCGCAAAGTGGCGCTGAAAGTTCCGCGCTGGCATGTACTACATAGCACAGGTCTGCGCGAGCGGTTTCGCCGTGAAGGTCGCGCGACGGCGGCCCTCGATCATCCGGGAATCGTGCCGATTCATGAACTGGGCGATGGCGATGCGCTGTCGTATATCGCGTTTGCGTATTGCGAAGGCCCCAGCCTGGCCGAATGGCTCCGCGCGCAAAGCGTGCCGGTTTCGCCGCGCGTGGCTGCCCGCATCGTGCAGCAGCTGGCCGAAGCCATGCATTACAGCCACCACCGCGGCGTGTTGCATCGCGATCTCAAGCCCAACAACGTCTTGCTCTTTCCCGTCGCCAAGATCGCTGGCCAAAGTCAGGAGTTTCCCTTCGTGCCGCGGATTGTCGACTTCGGCCTGGCCCGCCTCGCCGAAGAAGAACTGGAAGCGACCGGCACTAGCGGTGTGGTCGGCACGCCGCTCTATATGGCGCCCGAGCAAGCTCTCGGCGATCCCGAGCAGGCTGGCCCCGCGGCCGATATCTATTCCTTGGGCACGATTCTGTACGAACTCCTCAGCGGCCGTCCTCCGTTTCTCGGCACGACACCGCTCGAGGTGCTCGACCTCGTGCGTCACACGCCGCCCCGCCCGCTGCGATCACAACGGCCCGAGATTGCTCGCGATCTCGAAACGATTTGCCTCCACTGCCTCGAGAAGCAACCCGCCGATCGCTACGCAACCGCGCAAGATCTCGCCGCGGACTTGCAGCACTTTCTCGCCGGTGAAGAAATTCAGGCGCGACGGACATCGTTGCCACGGCGGGCGCTGCGCATCTGTCAGCAGCCGCAGCGCATTCGCGACGCAGGCCTGACGATCATGGCTACCCATGTCGCGGTCATCCTCAGCATGTTCATCATTCTGTATATGGTCAACGCGGGAGCAGTGGTCGATCGCCCCGCCGATTTCAATCTGCCCAAGCTACTGCCGACGGTGATGCTCATCATGTTCGCTGGGCACGGCCCGTTTATCTATTTCGGTTGGAGCCTGTTGCAGAACCGCCTCTGGGCCGCCTGGGCCTCCTTCATCGGCGGTGCGATCATGCTCGTGATGGCGTTCGCCTTTGTCGTCGGCTGGTTTCCCGCCGGCGTGACCCAATGGGATTTGGTCGGCGGCCATCGCCTGTTCTATCCGATGATGACCGTGCTCCTATTTCTGCAAACCGTGATGAGCGGCATTGCGCTGATTGCCTTGCGAGCCAAACGCTGATTTCTTTGCATCAGCGTAGGACGGACCATTGGTCCGCTCCCGATGCGGGTACCAAGCCAAATCTTCTGCACTCGCTGCTCTTGGACGAACCAATGGTTCGTCCTACGCAAGGCTTACAATGTCAATGTAAGCGGCTGAACAAGTCGCGAGGGACAACCATGCAGCGCGAATCCCATGCTCCGGTCATCATCGGCATCCTGTTGCTCTTAGCGGCACTCTACGTGGGGAGCTACTTCCTGCTAACTGTTCCCCAAGGTGTCGGCTTGATTAAAAAGAACGACGATTACCAATTGGAGGGAAACTTAGAGCCCTACCGCATCGGCGGCAAATTTTCAGCCGTGATTTATTGGCCGCTGGAGCAAATCGATCGCAACGTTCGCTCGAAGGATTGGACTCTGGGAGATACGGCCAGGGAACTCAAGGAATCGATCCCCGACACGAATCCGTGAAGAAACATGTGGCTGCAAGTACTTCAATTACTTCGCTTGTTTCCTAGCGGAGCAGCGAATGCAACTCAGCTATCGATTGTTGTTGACCGACCGATTGGTTGTTGTGGCCGTGCAAGCCGAAATAACGAGCTTATGAAATCGGCCCAGTCCGCAAGTGATTTCTATCAAGCGACTTACAGCATCGAATAATTGCGCAAGATGCAAACAGGGCATTCGGCCCGGTGTTGTACGATCTGGTGAAATCAGTGGCTTATTTCTGTCGCAAGACTTTTTACCTCATGGAGTTACGCTGATTTCATTTTTCGCGCACCAGTGTTGTATGTTCGCACGCGAAGAAATCGAAAATTGAAAAATCGTTCGACGTCGGACCTAAGTTGTCCGCGCGGTTTCGAGAATACGGGAGACGAGCCACTGACCGCCTTTCGATTGCGAGACAGCCATGCAAGCCTTGATTAACCGAGCCCTGCGACAAGCCGATGAACTGGTTTTGGTTTTCAACTACATGGATTCGAAGGGGGTGGTTTCGCGGCGGGTGGTGAGCCCGGTGCGGATGATTAAGGGCGAGCGGCTGATGGCCCTGTGCCTGAGTCGCGAAGAGCCGCGGCAGTTTCATCTCAAACGCTGCTCGCAGATGCGGCTCGAATGGGCGTCGAACTTTGTGATGCCCGTGCCGATGGTGCGCGTACCGCTAGAACAGTTGGTCGCCACGCTGCCGCCAGCCAAATCAGTCGCCGAGCCCCAAGCTGCTGCGTAAGGTTCGCTGTTGTTTCGCCAAGCCGCGGGCAGCCGTGATGGCCTGCCATTCTTTGGCCGCGGTTTGCAAGGCTTCCTGCGCGGGCTTCTCTTCTTTCACCGTCGCCAGCACCGCGCGATCGAGGGCGGCCAGATACTCGTCGCTGCCAGGAATGCGCGGCAGAGCAAACCGCCGACCAGCGAGCGGCTGCGCGAAGAGAACTTCACCATACATCGTGAGGGGTTGGCGAAGTTCGGCGGGTGCTTGCCAACTGCCGAGCAAGTGCGACTTGCGAAAGACCGTGGTGGCGCGACTTTCGGCAGCAGCGCGACCGCTCACCGTTGGGCCGCTCAGCCAGAGGATGAACTGCGTGGCGATTTTCGGTTGGGCACTGGCCCGCGTCACTGCCGCCACTCGACCGCTCGCACTGAGGAACGGCACGTGAATTGTCTCGGAGTTTTCGACTCCTTCCCATTTGGCGGACGTTGGTTGAAACATCTCGCGCGAACCGGGGAGTTGTGTCACGCCGTATTGCTTATCGGCCAGCGTCGTTGATTTGCCATCGACGGATTGGCCCGGCCAGCCGAGGGCGAAAAGGCATTCGCCGGCTTGGAACTTCTCATAGCACTCAACCGGCGAGAGGAGTTTCCGTTCGCCAGCGCCGCGATTGTCTTTGGCCAGTTGTTCGAGCGCGCGGACAAACGGCGGATTGGCGATGAGCGGCTCCATGGTTTCGAGATTCCACAGCGGCGAGAGTTGATCGCGATGAAGCGCCCCGGCAGCCGCGCGCGCGAGCAGCAGTCGGGCCGCCCAACCATCGGCCAGCGGCTCGGCAGTGATCTGCTTCAACTCGCCTGGCTCCTTTTCAAACTTCTCAACTAGCGCTGCATACTCTTCCCAAGTGCGCGGCGGTTGCGTGCCGGCAGGGAGCAAGTCGGCGCGATACCACAAGGCGAGTTGCGGCGAACCAAGCGGCACGGCGACGGTGCGCCGGCCCCAGGTTGTTTCGACATCCTTCAGCGCGGGGAGGATTTCATCACGCTCGTAGGCCGGATCGGTCAGCGCACTCTCTTCCAACGGCAACAGCAGATCGCGCGTGGCAAACTGACCGAGAAGCTTCGGCGGACAAATAACCACATCAACCGGCAACTGCTCGGCAGCGGCAGCTTTGGCGGTGGTCACTTCGACCAGATCGATTTTTTTCTCGGTATGCGCCAGCCATTCGCGGGCCAAGGCAGCCGCGAGCGGCGGATCGTCGACAACCATCACCCGCAGCGGAGTCTCCACAGTGCCAGAGGGACTCGGCGGTGGCGGAGCCGGTTGCGGACAACCGGTCAGTGCCAATAAGGTCAAGCCAATGACAATTTGATAGCGGCGCAGGTCTGTCATGCTGCCAATACGTTCGGTTCGAGAGAGTAGTTCGCTCAGCCGGAGATTTGTTGGACTAATTCCTGCGCCCATTGCGCGTCGCGTGGCGCCAAGGGAGGCTCTGGCTCACCACGATAGATATATCGTGCGTAACCTGCGGCGTTGTAGGTCTGCAGGAGAATTTCTTGCAGGTTGAGAACAATGTCGGCATCGGGCCGCGACAGCGGAATGGGGACCAGGGGAATCGGATCTCGCAGACCGAACGGCCAGCAGTCGCAGGTGCGAGGCCGATCTTCAAACCGCGACACGAGGACGTAGTAATCGGCTGGTGGAATCTCTGGCGGTGATGGCCGTTTGCCTCCGCGCCGCAGATCGATTTCCACAAAGTGCGTTTTGCTACGCATGATATTCAAACGCTTAGCCGTGTAACCTTCGCGATCACTTCCAGCTTCTTTATTGGCTGGACTCAGCAGTTCGATGACCGTGACGACGCGGCGGTCGCGATCGGTAATTTCGACAAAGTGATGCTGGCTGACATCAAACTCCGGCAGTGGCAATTGCAACGGTTGCGTGGCGGCTTGCGGCTCAGCCAACGCCACGCCGCTCGGCCCACCACTGATTCCCACATCGGCCCGACCAATGAACGCTCGCTCGTGCGAATCGATCTCTTCGAGCACGAGACGCGTCTCTAGCTTGACCACATAACCGCCACCGGTCCGCAGTGAGAGCGCATCGGCGATGTGCGTCAGGCAGCGGTTGTGAAAATCCTGCCAGACGTCTTTCTGCTCCAGATAGGGATTCATTCCTGGAAACGGAGATGACATGTCGCGACTCGGGTTGCCTGTTTGTCGGTACTTCGCAAGCAATTTCATTCTAGTCGATACCCGCGATTACTTCTGCGGCTGACTCTTGCGAACCCGCCACGCGACTATCACACTTGCGCTGCCCGCGAGGTCGAGCGGTTCGGGAGGCTTGTCCGGCTTTTCCTTCCAGCAGGCCAACAGGAGAACAGCAATGCAACGGCGAGAATTTTTTGGCGCGACGGCGGCGGTTGCAGCCGCTTGTTTGACTTCTAACGTGCGGGCTGCGGAAAAAGATGTTCCCTGGTTGAAGGAGATTCAGCAACGACCCGAAAAGTTGCCGACGAACGCGCCGACGTTGTCGGACCTGCTCGTCGATGCCGCCGGCAAGCGGATCGAAACGGTCGAAGCCTGGAAACCCCGCCGCGCGGAAATCCTCGCCTGGTGGACGAAGTTTCTTGGCAAGATGCCCGCCGAGCGCAATCCCGCCAAACCGCCGGCGCTGAAGGTGCTCGAGGAAGACAAAATCGACGGCGTGATTCGGCAGCGTGTGGAATACGAAGTCGAACCGGGCTTGAAGACCGAAGCCTATCTTTGCCGGCCGGAGAAACTCACGGGCCAGGCGCCAGGTGTGGTTTGTTTTCACTCGACGGTCGATCACTCCATTCGTCAGCCCGCCGGCCTGGGTCCCGATCCGCAGAAAGCCTTCGGTTTGAAGTTCGCCAAGCAAGGGCGGATCGTGTTGTCGCCGCGCTGCTTTGCTTGGCCGACGAACGACAAGCTGCAAGCCAAGGAAGAAACCGCGAAGTATCTGGCCCGCGTGCCGAACAGCTTGGGCATGGCCAAGATGCTGTACGACTCTCTCGTCGCCGTCGATATTCTCGCCCAACTCGATGGCGTCGATCCGCAGCGACTCGGCGCGGTGGGCCATTCGCTGGGCGCCAAAGAGGTGCTCTATCTCGCGGCCTTCGACGAGCGGATCAAAGCCACCGTCAGCAGCGAAGGAGGCATCGGCGTTCGCTTTTCGAATTGGAACGCGCCCTGGTACCTCGGCCCGGCCATCGACGAGCCGGGCTTCGCGCGCGACCAGCACGAACTGCTCGCCCTCTGCGCACCGCGGCCGTTCCTGCTCATCGGCGGCGAAAGTGCCGACGGCGACCGCGGCTGGCCATTCATCGCAGCGGCCCTTCCGGTCTATCGCCTGTATGGTCCGCGCGTCACTTTCGGCCAATGGAACCACCGCCAAGGCCACGCGGTGCCGCCGATTGCGGAGGAGCGGATTGAAGAGTGGTTTGCGATCTATTTGTAGTATGCTGCTAGCATGCAAAGTAGCTGAATTCGCCAGAATTCAGAGAACTCACTTAACTTCATCTTTATCGCCATACCTCAATAGCAGTACGATACGGTCGCGCTACTGGGACATTACGAGTCGTTGAGGTGGGTATGGATATCACACTCGCGAAATGGCGTTGGACACTTCTTTTGCTGTGCGGGTTTTTCATCAACTCGCCCGCAGATGCGGCCGACGATGCCGGGATCATCGCGGCCAGGATCGTCAAGGAAGCTAAGACCCTTAGGGAATCAGGCCAAAAAAATGTGGCTGACAAATACCTGCGCGAAGCGGTGAAGAATTGCGAAGACCAAATCAAGCAACAACCCGATGATGCCCAATCTCACTTTGCGCTGGCACAGCTGCAGATGCAATTGAATGAAGTCGAGACCGCCGAAGTCCATCTGAAACGAGCAGTGCAGCTAGAGCCGAACAATGCGGCCATGCATGCGCTGAAGGGTAGGTTTCACTCTGACGCCAAGGAGTATTCTGAGGCGATCAAGGCACTCCGCCGATCCTTGGAGCTGGATCCGAAGCAAAAGGCTGCTAGGGTGGATCTTTGCATCTGCTTACGTTATCAGGATGAAACCGAAGAAGCTCTTTCGCAGGCGCGCGAGGTGCTCAGGCTCGCGCCGGATGATTCCGGGGCAGTGATGTTCTTTGCGGGGTTCCAAGCGAGCATTCTTTTCGACGCCGGCAAATATGATGAGTGGGAGCGAATTGTACGTTCCGCGATGAACACGCATCCCCAGCATAAGAAAGTACTGCACCAATTCCTCGTCTCTGGCTTCGCTAGCCAGCAAAGGTACGAGAAGGCCTATCGCGAGTCCCTCGAACTACAGAAACTAGATCCGGAAGATCCTGTCGTGGAAGGACAACTAATCGTATTAGCCACCCAAGCACGCCAACCAACCTTGGCAGCCACTCACATCGATCGACTTCGTGAGTTTCACCGAGCAGGAAAATTCAGGGACAGTTCTTTCGCCCGAGACGAATTTTCCGTGGGACGCAAGCATGTGATTGCTGGTGAATACTTTGACCTGAAAGATGCGGGAATCAGGTTTAGTTTTGGTGTGTCGGACGATGTCAACGAAAAATACTACGTGAGCCTAAGGAATTGGCCCGAGGTGGATGCCGGTTTAGTTGAAGAGGGGCATTTCAAGGAGTCCGATAAGGCGTTTTTACTACTTAAGACGCAAAATGGAAAACACGAAATCATGAAAGTGTTTCGAGCAGAGCCAACCTACGAGCGACTTCGGACCGTCGTGGTAGAAGTCATTGAAGGAACCAGACAGCCCTTGCAACTCGATCGCGAGGCGGCTGAAGTGGGACCTGGCGCAACCGCAGTAAAGCCAGCGAATGAAAATCGCGATCCTTGAAGACAATCTAGAGCGTCAAACTACGATGAGATCGTGGCTCGATAGTCGCTTGCGGGAATACGACTACTTCTTTTGCGACGCAGCTGCTCCTTTGACGAATCGCGGCTGATTTTCTGGCGACATGCAAGCTGGTTTGTCCGGTCGAAATTGCGACACCGTATGGCGATCTGGATGGGTAGCCGAAAGCTGGTGGCCGACCGTTCGCAACTTGCTGGCAGCAAGTCCGTGAATTCTTCGCGCCTGCCTCTTCACTTAGTGGCGCAGAGCGCTACAATTTTCGCCTGTACGCAGATCCTGCCGGGAACTTCTGAGGCGACTGCGTAACATTCTGAAATTCGCTGACGGCTCGCTTACAAAAAACGCCGCAGCAATCTTGAAAGGTTCATTGAACCATGTCCTGGAATCCTTCCAAGCAAGACCTTTTGCAAAAAACCATCGAACACATCGACATCAAGCAGCACAATGTCGTGCCGCTGGTCGACGCGATGCAAGCCATGGCTTTCAGCGCTCGCGACTTGAGCCGCGCTGCGAGTATTTACGACCGCATGTTGCGCGATCACGACTGCGGCGTGATTCTGTGCCTCGCCGGTTCGCTGATCAGCGCAGGGCTAAAGCAGATCATTATCGATCTGGTGCGGAACAAGATGGTCGATGCCATCGTCAGCACCGGGGCCAACATGGTCGATCAGGATTTCTTCGAAGCGCTCGGCTTTAAGCATTACATCGCCGAAGAGCGGCTGAAGGCCGGCATGGATGATCACATCCTGCGCGATCACGGCATCGACCGGATTTATGACACGCTGATCGACGAAGAAGAGCTGCGGATTTGCGACGAGACGACCCGCAAGATCGCCGACGGCTTGCCGCCGGGCGCTTACACCTCGCGGTTCTTCCTCAACAAGATGGGCGAATACCTCGAGACGAATGCCAAGACCGATTCGATCATCGGTGCTGCCTATCAGTGCGGCGTGCCGATTTTCTGCCCGGCGTTTTCCGACTGCTCGGCAGGGCTCGGTATCGTGGCGCACATTCACCAGCGTCTGAAGTACGGCAAGCAGCCGATCTCGTTCGACAGCGCGATGGACTTCTACGAACTGACGCAGATCAAGATGAACAACCCGACCACGGGCCTGTTCATGATCGGCGGCGGTGTGCCGAAGAACTACGCGCAAGACATCGTGGTCGCGGCCGACATTCTGCTGCAGGAAGAACACGGCGGTGAGCACGAGTATCCCGCGATGCACAAATACGCCGTGCAAATCACTATCGCCGACGTGCGCGACGGTGCTCTCAGCAGCAGCACGCTGAAAGAAGCGAGCAGCTGGGGTAAGGTCGATACGACGTGGGAACAGATGGTCTACAGCGAAGCGACGGTCGCGCTGCCGTTGATCGCCGGCTATGCCTATCACAAGAAGGGTTGGGAAGGCCGCAAGTTCAAGCGCTTCGCCGATCTGTTCATCGAAGCGGGCGAGATTATTTAGGCCCCGCTGTGGTTCCGATCTGTTAGTCGAACCATTCGTCTTCTGGATCAAACTTTGGATAGACGACGATCAGAACTTTCATCTTGCCGAGCGCCCGGTGTCGCGTACCGGGCCGGATCATGATGCACGTGCCCGGCTGCACCGCGCGAATCTCGTCGTTCAGCTGCATCTGCGCATCGGGTCCGCATTCTAGAAAGTAATACGTCTCGGTCAGCCGGCGATGGTAGTGCAGCTTGGCGTTGACGGAGATCTCGGTGACGTGAATCGTCCCCGGATAGTCCTCCACCTCGGCTAGCCCGCGGCGAGCTTGTCCGCAGGGACACGCGACGGGCGGAATGCTCGCGAAATCGACGAGTTCGTAGGGCGGCTTGTTGGTTGTTGGGATTGGTAGGTTCATCTTTGATTTCGGCAACCTGTCTTAATCATGGTGGGTCAGCCGCTGTGAACGTCTGACCTTCGGCGAGTAGCGATTCACGAAGGATCAGAAAATTCGGCTCGTTAATAGACAACACGTCGATTGTCGCGCGACCTGCGGGAGTCAGTCCGATTAATTCTGCGCCTTTCCAGCGAAAATGAACCGACCAACTCTCTCGCCGAGGATGGTACAGAGGGACGATGGCTCCACTCTCGGGATCAACGCCCGCAATATTCGGTCCTTTCGCACTATTGCAGAAGAAACACGAAAGAGCGAGATTTTCCGCTTCAGTCAGTCCGTGGTGCTTACGAGCAATCACGTGGTCGATTTCGAACGGGATCGACGAGAACGCTTGTGGAAACTGGCAATACTCACATCGCGAGCCGGCGCGATCTCGCACCAATCTAGCGAGCACGCTGGGAACTGTCATTTTGCTTCACGCAGCGCCAGTCGTCCTTTGGATCGCAACAAATCGATTTGCAAGCCCACGTGTCGAAAGCGGCGTAATTCGCCTTCTTCTTCAGCCGTCAATTCGCCAGCTTGATTTTTCTCTGTCAATTCATGCATGCGAATCAAATCGTTTTTCTCGAACTGCAAAGAAAGAAAATATTCGGCGGCGGCGACAGGTACCTCACCGTCTTCGGGATGGATGACTCGCGCCCAAATCGCGTTCTCGCTGCTGGCTGAAACAGTAGACATGGATGAACTTCCTTTCAGCCTCATCTTAGCTGCCATGGCGGCAGTGATAAAAGCCATTCCTGCGCGTGCAGCTAGAATTGTTCGGAGGAGGCGCGCCACTGGATATTTCCGCACCGCCGTGCGACATTGGAGGGGTTGCACGCCTCCCACCTCCCGCCTGGTTGTTTGTCATGCGCACTTCTCCGTTCGCACTTTTCCTGACGCTCGCTTGCGCCCTGCCTGCTCTGGCTGCCGAGCAGTGGAATCAATATCGCGGCCCGAATGCGGATGGAACTTCGTCGGCCACTGGTTTGCCGGTGAGCTGGAGCGAGACGGAAAACGTCAAGTGGAAAACGCCGATCCGCGGCAAGGCCTGGTCCTCGCCAGTGGTCTGGAACGATCAGATTTGGCTTACAACCGCGCCGCCAGACGGCAAGGAACTCTTTGCCATTTGTCTCGATCGCAACACCGGCAAGGTCGTTCACGACGTCAAACTGTTTGAAGTCGAAAAGCCGCAATTCTGTCACGACCGCAACAGCTACGCCTCGGCGACTCCGTTCATCGAGCAGGATCGCTTGTATGTTCACTTCGGCGTGCATGGAACTGCTTGTCTCGATACCACGAGCGGCAAGATTTTGTGGAAGCGGAACGACCTGGAGTGCAACCACCATCGCGGTGCCGGCTCGTCGCCCATTATTTGGGAAGATTTGCTAATCCTCACGTTCGATGGCTTTGATGTGCAGTACACCATCGCCCTGAATAAAACGACCGGCGAAACGGTTTGGAAGACGGATCGCAATTTCAATTACGGCACCGATAACGGCGACGTGATGAAGGCCTATGCCACGCCGCGAGTCGTGAAGGTAAACGGACAAGAAGAGTTGGTCAGTCCCAGCGCCGGCTCCACCGCGGCCTACGATCCGCGCACCGGCAAAGAGTTGTGGCAAGTGAAGAGCGGCGGCATGAATGCTTCGTGCCGTCCGGTGGTTCTCAAGGACACTGCCTTTATCGGCACTGCCGACGGCGGCATTCATTTGTTTGCGATGAAGCTCGGCGGCCGCGGCGATGTGACGGGTTCGCATGTGTTGTGGAAGCTCGCCAAGGGTTATCCGCGCTATGCCTCGCCGATCTTGATCGATGGCATGCTCTACATGGGCAACGAGCAGGGGATCATCACTTGCGTCGATGCCGAATCGGGCGATGTGAAGTTTCAAAAACGGTTGGGTGGGCTCTTCATGTCTTCGCCAATCTACGCCGACGGCAAGCTCTATTTCTTTGCCGAAGAAGGAACCTGCCACGTCCTGAAGCCAGGCGAGACTTTTGAATCGCTGGCCGAAAACAAGATCCCCGGCGGCTTCATGGCGAGCCCGGCCATCGCGGGAAAAGATCTGATTCTTCGCACCAAAGACTCGGTTTGGTGCGTCGGCGAAGTCGGCCAGTAGTTGCTAGCACTGCGCCACGCAAAATCCGCTCTTGACGCTCGCTGACGTCTTCCCTAATTACCCCTGCGCCGAAGGTCTGCGCGCATCCCGAGGGAAGATTTTTGAATACTGCCGCCGAGCGACGTGGTTCGTCGCGCTGGTTGCTACTGGCAACTTGCGTTGCGCTGGCCTGCGCGCTCAGCAACTCCGGCTGCGCTCGGCATCGCTATGTGACGGTTCGCGAACGGCCTCACAATCCGCTGACAGGCACGTTGCAGCTCCTCGCGCACACCGGCCCCAAGCCGACCGGCCGAACCGAGCTGCTGCTGCGGCGATATAACCTCGTCGAGCAGGTGCAAGACGAACCGCTGATCGCCCTGGCCAGTTTTCAAAAAGAACTGGCCCGCGAACCCACGGCGGACAAGATCTACGCCTACGCTGAGCTGGCCTATCTCGAAGGCAAACAGCTCGAGCTGCAAAACAAACCGAAAGAAGCTCTCGATCTGCACGGCGCTGCGGTCGCGCACGCCTATTGGTATCTGTTCGATCCAGGGCTCGATCGTTTTCGCAATCCGTACGATCCTGAGTTCCGCCGCGCCTGCGACATTTACAACGAAGCCCTCGAAGCCGCTCTCCGCATCGTGAGCAAAGCCGAGCAGCTCAAGCCGGGCGTCAAGACGATCATCAAAACGGGCAAGAAGGAATATCACCTCGAGATCGCGCTCAAGGGTCCGTGGAAAGCCGATGATCTGTCGACGCTCGAGTTTGTCAGCACGTATGAGATTTCCAGCGGTCTGACGAACCACCATCACAGTTTCGGCCTGGGAGTGCCGCTGATCGCGGTGCGGCGTCGCAACGTGGGAGATTCGCCGGCCGAAAAGTACTACCCGCCAGGCTTGAGCTTCGCGGCGACGGCGTTCATGCGAGTCGAGCCCGATACGTCGCCCGACAACGCCAACGTCCATCGTTGCGTGCTCGAGCTCTACGATCCATTGCTGTCGACGAACGTCGAAGTTTGCAACCGCCTCGTGCCGCTCGAAGCCGATATCACCACGCCGCTCGCGTTCTTCCTCGACGATCCGCAGTTCCAGGAAACCGAGACGGCCACGCTCGCGCTGTTTGACCCCGGCACAACCAAGGGCTTCAAAGGGCTGTTCATGGTTGAGCCCTACGACCCCACGCGGATTCCCGTCGTGATGGTGCACGGCTTGTGGTCGAGTCCCATTACCTGGATGGAAATGCTCAACGATCTGCGAGCCTTCCCCGAGATTCGGCAGAAGTATCAGTTCTGGTTCTTTCAATATCCGACCGGTCAGCCGTTCTGGTTGAGTGCTTCGCAAATGCGCGATTCGCTCGCGAAGCTGCGCGCCGATCTCGATCCTCTCGGCCAGAATCCGAACCTCGATCAAATGGTGCTCGTCGGCCACAGCATGGGCGGCCTGGTGTCGCGGATGCAAACCATCGAGAGCGGCGATCATTTTTGGAATCTGCTGGGCAAGGTGCCGATCGAGCAGATCAGCGCCAGCGAAGAAGAACGGAGCAGGCTGGCGAAGTGCTTTTACTTCCATCCCAATCCTTCGGTTCGTCGTGTGATCACGCTCGGCACGCCGCACCACGGCAGTGACTTTGCCGATGATGCCACGCGCTATTTCGGCCGGACTTTTATCAAGCTGCCGAAAATGATGACCGAGTTCACGAACAAGCTAATCCACGAAAACCCGAACGGTTTCAAGAACACCGAGTTGCTGACGATGACCACATCGATCGACTCGCTCGCTCCCGATTGCCCGATCTTCGGCGCGCTCAACGCTGCTCAAGCCGCGCCGAACGTGCAATATCACACCGTGATCGGCGTCGTTCCCAAGAACACCTGGGTCGGTTACCTCAGCGAAGAAGGGGACGGTGTGGTCAGCAAAAAAAGTGCGATGCTAGCCGGCGCCGCTTCCGAAAAAATCGTCCCCGCCGGCCACACCGATGTGCATCGCTATCCGCTCAGCATCCTCGAAGTCCGCCGCATTCTGCTGGAGCATGCTCAGCTGCAACCGGCCCAGCAACCGCGCTATGCCCTGCCCGGCGTGCAACCGTGGATTCGGTAGTGCAGGCGAAAAACTGAGCCTGCGGTGAGTTCACAAAACAACACGCCCTCGACGAATCGAGGGCGTTACCGAATCGCAATCACACTCGGTTGCGACGATCCAGAATCATGGCGTGCGAACCTGGCGGGTCGTTGCTGCGGTTGGCAATCACGCCCAACCGAGCATTGCTGGCTCCCAGAAAATCCAGCTCTGCATCGCGCCAAATCTTGCTATCGGGACCGCCCGTCGAACGCCATTCCCAGGCGAATACGACGCGTGGCCATTTCTCTTGCAATCCAGCTTTGGCCGATTCGAGATTGTCAAAATCTTGCGAGGGCTGGCCATCGTCAAACGTGACGTTGATCGACATAAAACAGATTCTCCAAAGGCGTGAAAGAAACGTGTTCGGGCCTGATGGACCGAAGCCCCTTGCCTGGCCGAACCTTGCCTTGGAGTCGCGCAACATAGCGGTGCGCGAGCGATCACGTCTAGTCCAAACGACACCGCAGCGCAAACCGCTACAATGGTGGACTCTTTTTTTGCTGAACGGATTCCAGCCTGCGTGCACGCAGCCCGCGTACTCGCAGCCACAGGCACTGAATCGTATGGACCTGACTCAACTGTTGGCGCTACTTCAGCTGGGCGAAGCTGATAGTCTCCACTTCAGTCTTGATAGCGAATCGCACACTTTCAAACTTGCTTTGCATCGCAAGGGAGATGAAGTAACGAGCGATGGCCTCGAGATCTCGCTCGATTCGTTGCGTAAGGCCGATGACTTCGGCAGTGAACTTTCTGAATACGTGGAGTCCGTCTCTCACAAGTCGTGTGGCAACCTCGGCATCGATCTGCAACTGACGCCGATCGTGGAATACATGACGTCCGCCGGCGCGGCCGTGTTGTCGATCCGACTGGATGGCGACTCCGTAGTCGTTGTCAGGCTCGCCAGTGAAGTCGAAGGCCAAGTGATCGCCTATACCTTCGCGATGACTGGCGACACCATTCAAGGCACTGACGAAGTGAGCCTCTCGGACAAAGACCAAGCCCTGTACGGCCTGTCGGTGGCGTTTCGCAAAACGCTCTTCGAGGCGCAGCAAAAAATACCGAGCATGTCTTTTGGCTTCGAGGGCGAACTCGTGCTCGCCAACGGCCCGATCCTGTGCCTGGGCGGGCCGAGAGACGGCGAGCGTGTGGCCGATGTCGGACAGTTCTTGCGCTTGCCGACGCTCGGCCAGGTTTATGAGAAGCGTTGGTTCCGCTCCTCAGGCAAGGATCGCTCGTTCTATGTTCATTCCAGCACCAGCGAAGCCGCGGCTGCGACCATGGCGCGGGCCGTGATGAATGGCACGATACGGTAGCGGCGGGCGTTCGGCTTGCTGAACTGTAATGATCCACTTTTCTTTGCTAGCCCTGCAATAAACCATCTTTGCCGGCGTTGCACTGCTATCTCGTCAATGAATTTTCCGTTCGGAATGCCTCACGGCAACCCGCAGTTTGCTGGCCGAAGACGCGCCTCTCATTACAATGAAGGGGCCGCCGTGCGGGCTAGTGCGGCGTGAATTTGAGGGATCAGCGCTTGTCTACCATCGCACCTCCACCGGTCTCGTCGTCTACTTCCAGCTCCGATTCCAGCGGCGTGAATCCGCAGCAATTGCTCACCGCGGCGCGACAGGCTGCCGCCGCGAGTTCACCAGCGGGCGGCTCCGAAGTCGGCCAACTGTTGCAGCTGTATCGCAACTATCTCACGATCCTCGCCACGGCCCAGCTCGATGCCCGTTTGCGGCGGCGGCTCAGTCCCAGCGATCTCGTGCAGGATGCGCTGCTCGGCGCGTATCGCGACTTCGCTCAGTTCCGCGGTGGCAGCGAACGAGAACTTCTCGCCTGGCTGCGGCAGATTCTGATCAACTGCCTGCATCACGCTTACGAAACGCACATCAAAGCCGGCCGGCGCGATCTGCGGCGCGAAGTCTCGCTCGACGACGTCGGCCAGGCGCTCGATCGCAGCGCGATGCGCCTCGGCGCGTGCCTGGCCGATCGAGTTCATTCGCCGAGCGCTCCGGTTCACGCTCGCGAACGAGCGGTCGAGATCGCCGACCAATTAGCCAAGCTACGGCCTGACTATCGCGAGGTGATCGTCCTTCGCAATCTGCAAGGCTTGTCGTTCGAGGAAGTCGCCGAGCGAATGGAACGAAAATCGGGCGCGGTCCGCATGCTCTGGTTGCGCGCGATCGAACAGTTCCGCCACAGCTACGAGGACCACGAATGAAATCGGGCTCCTCATTGGCGTCGTCTGCGTCGGGCACATTGATGTCGTCGTCCCTCTGGTCGGTCGATCAGTCGTTGGCGCCGGTCAATGAACTGACCGACGAGCAACAGCTGCGGCTGACCGATGTGCTCGATCGCTGGCTGATGTCGCTCGAGGTCGGCACGCCGCTCGCGCAGCACAAGTTGCTCGCCGAACATCCCGACCTGGCCGAGGTGCTAAAAAAATATTTCCACAGCCTGACCGATCTGCACGAGATGGCAGCCGGCTTTGGCCAGGCGGCCGATCACTCGCAGGTCAATGAAGAACGCGACGACGACACCGAAAAGCGAATCGGTGATTTTGAACTGCTCGGCGAACTGGGCCGCGGCGGAATGGGCGTCGTGTATGAAGCGCGGCAGATTTCACTCGACCGCCGCGTCGCCATCAAGATCCTCCCGTTTGCATCGGTGCTCGATTCTCGGCAGATTGCCCGCTTCAAGCACGAAGCGCAAGCCGCCGCACAATTGCATCACGCTCACATCGTGCCGGTGTTTGCCATCGGAGTCGAACGCGGCGTGCATTACTACGCGATGCAATTGGTGAATGGCCAATCGCTCGATCGCTGGATCGAAGAACAAAACGAATCGCGATTTGCCAAACGCAATCGGCAGTTGCCGCGCGAGCACTTCGAAAATGTCGCCCGCCTCGGCAGGCAAGCGGCCGAAGCGCTACACGCGGCGCACGAGTACGGCATCGTCCATCGCGACATCAAGCCTTCGAACTTGATGGTTGAGCCAACTGGTTCTGCGGTGGGCGGGACTGGCGAGCCCAACAAACTGTGGGTCACCGACTTCGGCCTGGCCCGCGTGCAGCGCGAAGTTTCGCTCACGCGCACCGGCGATCTTGTCGGCACGCTCCGCTACATGAGCCCGGAACAAGCGCAAGGTTCACTCGTCGATCATCGGACCGATGTCTATTCGCTCGGCGTCACACTCTACGAACTCGCCGGCCTGGCTCCGGCTTATCGCGAAGATCAATCGGCGACGTTGCTGCGGCAAATCGAAGCGCACGATCCCACGCCGCTGCGGCAACTGCGGCCAGAGATTCCCGCCGACCTGGCCAACATCATTCACAAGGCGATGAGTCGCCAACGCGACGATCGTTACGCCACGGCCGCCGATTTCGCCGCCGATCTACAGCGGTTCTTGGCTGGCGAACCAACGGCGGCTCGCGCGCCGTCGGTGGTCGAACGCGCTTCGCGCTGGATTGCTCGTCACGGTCGGGCGGTAGCCATGGCGATGAGCTTGCTCGTGTTGCTGGTCGTGGGCCTTACCATCGGCTCGGCGCTCGTGCTGCGCGAAACTCAGCGGGCCAATCAAAATCTGGCCCGTTCGCAAGAATCGGCCAGCGAAGCTCGCGACATGCTCGATCGCTTCGGCCGGCAACTTTCTGAACGCCTTGCGCAAATCGCCGGCGCCGAGGAAGTTCGCCGCGACTTGCTCCTCTCGGCCTGCAACTATTACCGGCGGTTCATCGCCGATAGCCAGAATGATCCCGCGCTGCAAACGCAACTCGCGATCACTTACGGCCGCCTGGCGTCGTTGCTCGACGAAGTGGGAACAGCCCAGGAAGCGCTCGCCGCGCATCAAGAAGCCGTGGGGTTTCTGCAGCAGTTGTCTGCGCGCGAGGCAACTCCCGAGTCGCGGCAGCGCTTGGCCGTCGCCCAAAACAATCTCGCCCTCGCGCTGCGGCGGTCGGATAAATTCCCCGAGGCGAAAGATCAGTTAGACCAGGCGATCCGCACGCAACACGCGCTGCACACGGCTTCGCCAAACAACGCTACGTACGCGGCCGAACTCGCCAAGTCGTATAGCAATCTGGGGCTCGTGCAACAGGATGCTGAGAATACCGCCGCGGCGGCTACGGCTTTTCAAAGTTCGGTCGATGCTTGGTCGAGTCTCGTGACCGCCGATTCGCAATATCAACCGAAGTTGGCTGCCGCTCTGAGCAATCTGGCCGGTGTGTTAGCACCGCAGGAGCCGACCCGAGCGATTCGCTTGTACGAGCGGGCGATTCAACTCCAAACCGCGAGCGCGACCGCCGGCACGATCGAATCGCTACGCGAACTCGCGCTGACGCATCACAATCTGGCCGCGACACTTTCTCGTTCGCAGCAACTCCCAGCCGCCACGGCCGCTTATCGGCAGGCCATTGAAATTCAAACCGCGATTGTCGCCCGCGCTCCCGCGCAGGTTTCGCTCAAACGCGAACTCGCAATTAGTTGCAACAACTTGGGCCTGGTCCTCACGCGGCAAAAAGATGTCGCGGCTGCTGCGAGCTTCGCGCAAGCAGCCGATTTGCAGACTCAACTGCTAGCAAGCCAACCGCACGACGTCTCGCTCCTCAGCAACCACGGCAGTACACTCAGTAACTGGGGTGTCGCGCTATCGCAACGTGGCGATCATGCGGCTGCGGTCGAGAAATTGACTGCCGCCGTCCAATTTCAGGAGCGAGCTCACGAGCTGGCTCCTGATTCGGAAAGGATCGAAACGCTGCTGAGCAAGCATCGAGCCTTGCTGGCGACGACGAAGCAAAAGATGGATCTGCCAGGCGCTGCCGCCGTCGAAACCACGGCTGCAGCTCACCTGACGCCCTAACCTGCAGGGAACTGACATGAACAAGCAACCGCGCAAAACCCATCGCCTGGGTTCCTTCGAACAGCTTGAGTCCCGCGCGCTCCTCGCCTCCGCCGGCATGCCGCAGGGCATGATGCACGAGACGGAGTACGATCGCGCGAGTGATTTGTCTCGCGATTTTTCTCGCGGGCCGCGCATGGAAATGTCCTCGCGCGATTTCGCCGTCAATAACGATCGCGGCCCGCGCAATGATTTCCGCGGTGAGGCGCAGTTCCCCCAGCAGAACTCATCGGCTGGCTACGACGCGATTGATTACAGCAGTTCCAATTATCAAGTTACTGCGACAGTCACGATCTTCGTCGTGACCGTTCCTCCAGCGCCGGCCGTTTCGCAGCCGACTTATTTTGAACCGCTGGTGCATGCTCCGCAGGCCCAGTCTTCCTTTGCGCAGTCGTCCGTTCAGTCGCCGCCGACTTCGTTTGTCTCGGCGCTCGCTTCGCCGTCGAGTGATCTCGACAACCGCATTGTGGCGCCTCCAGCACCACCACCAACCGCGAACGTGGTCAACCGCGCGCCGAGTTCGTTCAATGCCGAACGGAACTCGCTATCGATTCTCTCCGGCCTCGCGGTGGGCTTGGTAACGCCGCGCGATACCGACTCGTCGGAAAGCAGCGACAGCGAAACTCCGACGGCCTCGCCCACCAAAGAGCGCGAGCAGCGCGAAGAAGAGTCGCAAGTTCTGCCGCGTCAGACAACAGACAACGCGACAAACCTGGAACAACGCGACACAGACGAAGACAAAGACCTGATCGAACTCAACTCCGAAGAGCTGCTCAAGCGGACCAAGCGCAAGGCCACGCCAGCGAATGCAGCCAATCACGAAGCTCTCCGCATTCGCGATATCGCCACGCAAACCGATCGGCTGTCACTTCGTCGTCTGGAGTTGCCAGCCGCAGAACACACCTGGTCGGGCGAAGTTGCCGAAACGGCTCCGCTGCCGGTGAACGATGATCTGATCGAGCTGCTGACGAATGATCAAGTCGAGCAAACCGCGAACGGCGAGCATCGCGCCACGCCGTTTGCCGCGGCGCCGGCGCAGCTCGAAGCCAATCTCGGTTACTACCAGGCCATCGAGGCCACTCCCTCGCCCGGGCCAGAAGTACCCGCCGCCGTTGCGGCTGCCGCATTGCCAGCGCGGGAAGCTCAGTGAGATACTGACGTGCTGATTCCACTTCAGCACATCAGCATCACGGAGCAGCAGCCATGGAGTATCGGCAACTCGGCGGTTCGGGCCTGAAAGTCCCCGCACTCAGTTTCGGCACGGGAACGTTCGGCGGCGGCGGTGAACTCTTCAAGGCGTGGGGCGCGAGCGACGTCGCCGAAGCCACGCGGCTGGTCGACATCTGTCTCGAAGCCGGCCTGAACATGTTCGACTCGGCCGACATCTATTCGCACGGCATGGCCGAAGAAATTCTCGGCGAATCGATCAAGGGCCGGCGCGACAAAGTGCTGATCTCGACGAAGGCAACCTTTCGCGCCGCGGATGGCCCGAACGACGTTGGCTCATCGCGCTTCCATTTGCTGAAGAGCGTCGATGCCAGTTTGCGACGGCTGAAGACTGACTACATCGACCTCTATCAACTGCACGGTTTCGATGCGGTCACACCGGTCGAAGAAACGCTCAGCACGCTCCAAGGGCTCGTTCGCTGCGGCAAGATTCGCTACATCGGCTGCTCGAATTTTTCGGGCTGGCACCTGATGAAGTCGCTCGCCACCAGCGACAAGTTCGGCTGGTCGCGCTACGTCGCTCACCAAGCCTATTACTCGCTCGTCGGCCGCGACTACGAACTCGAACTCATGCCCCTCGCCGTCGATCAAAAGGTCGGTGCGGTCGTGTGGAGCCCGCTCGGCTGGGGCCGCCTCACCGGCAAGATCCGCCGCGGTCAGCCGTTGCCCGATCAAAGTCGCCTGCAAAGCAAACTGGTCCGCGACATCGGCCCGCCGGTTCCCGATGAGCACGTCTTCAACGTTGTCGATGCCATCGACGCGATCGCCAAGGAAACCGGCAAAACCGTGCCGCAAATCGCCCTCAACTGGCTGCTGCAGCGTCCGACCGTCTCCACCGTCATCGTCGGCGCGCGAAACGAAGAACAGCTCCGCCAAAACCTCGGCGCGATTGGTTGGAACCTCACTGCCGAACAGGTGAAGCAACTCGACGCCGCCTCGGCAACCACGCCGGCGTATCCGTACTGGCATCAGAAGGGGTTTGCGGAGCGGAATCCGTTTCCAACATAGGTCTCGATGATGGCAATTCGCGGGATTATTTACGCGCAGCTCTTGGCAATCGCATTGACCGGCCTGGCCGCGTATTGGGATCGGGTTGGCGTTCCGCTCGGATACGGCCAATTTGTATATGGGGTGGGCATTTACTCGATCGTGCTGATTCCCATCGCCCCGCTGGCGACGCTTTTAGTGCTGTGTTTTTCCCGACTGGAATTACGTCACAAACTGTACGCGGCTTTCGTCAGCGCAGTGGCTTGCGTGGCTCAGATCATCGCTGGGCTACCTTTGGTCGCTTAGTCGCGGGGACCGTCTCCACGGTGATCGTCGGCGCGCGGAACGAAGAACAGCTCCGCCAAAACCTCGGCGCGATCGGCTGGAATCTCACTGCCGAACAGGTGAAGCAACTCGACGCCGCCTCGACGACCACGCCGGCGTATCCGTACTGGCATCAGAAGGGATTTGCAGAACGGAATCCGTTTCCAACCTAACCACTGCTACTTCGCGCCGGACTGGAATGCAATTTCGGCATCCGAGTCAAACGGAAAACTGCCGATGAAGTGCATGTACTTGTTCTTCTTCAAATGCAATGGGTTCAAGGCGTAATTGAAATCGTGGAGGAGAATCACGTTCTGCGTAGTTTCCAAGCCGAGTTTCTTCGCACTTTCGCAGGCGGGCTTCAAATACGACGTGGAGTGGGAACACTCACCAATCAGCCTCTCCACTGACACGAATTCTTCCACACAACAATTGTAGTCAACGCGATCTTCGTCATAGAGGACTGAAAAGTCGTCGATAAAATTTGGCTCAAGGTCCTCGTCATCATCGTCTACTTCCGTTCCATCGTCGTAGCGTTTCATGAAGTATTCTTCGGGAATCTCGGCTAGCGGCACGATGCCGACCCAGATGGATACGAAACCCTCGTGATTCTTTGTCAGTTCGTACGAGTGTGCGTTCATAGACTTCATGATACATCCCGACGCTGGCAGCGTCGGGCATGAATCACGCAATCACCCCTTTCGCTACTTCCCCACTCGTATCTGTCAACCGAAAGTCGCAGCCGGCGTATTTGAACGTGAGTGCTTCATGATCGAGGCCGAGCAAGTGCAGGATGGTCGCGTGCAGATCGTGCGTTCCCATCCGGCCTTCGATGGCGGCATCGCCCATCTCATCGGTGGCTCCGTAGCGGAGGCCGCCCTTCACGCCGCCGCCACAGAGCCACATGCTGTAGCCGCGGTTGGCGTGGCCGCGGCCGTTGCCGTCCCCTTTATCATCGCGCGGCGTACGGCCGAATTCGCCGCCCCAGATCAGTAGCGTTTCGTCGAGCATGCCACGCTGGGACAAGTCGCTGATGAGTCCGGCAATCGGTTTGTCGATGGCCGTCGCATTGCGGCCGTGCGCTTCGCGCAAGTTATTGTGCTGATCCCAACCCTGACTCGTCAGCTGAATGAACCGCACGCCCTTCTCGGCGAGTCGCCGCGCGGTGAGGCATTGCTCGCCGAACGAAGATGTCGCCGCATCATCAAGGCCGTAGAGCGCGCGAGTGGCGGCGGATTCGCGATTCAGGTCGAGCGTTTCCGGCACGCTGGTTTGCATCTTGTAGGCCAGCTCATACGACTCGATCAAACCCGCGATCGCGGGATCGGTCGGATTTTCGGCGAGTAATCTCCGGTTGGTCTCTGCCAAAAAATCCAGTTGCTTACGCTGATCGCCGGCCGTGAGGTGCCGGTTGGCGACGTTCGGCACGCCGCGTGAACCAGTGCCCAGTCGCGTTCCTTGATGCGCGGCCGGCAGGAATGCGCTGCCGTAGTTTTGCGCGCCGCCTTGGTCGCCGAGCGGATTGATCGTGACAAAACCGGGCAGATCGTCGGCGATGCTGCCGAGGCCGTATGTGATCCACGAACCGAACGACGGCCGCACGAAGCTTGGATTGCCTGTATGCACAGCGACAGTCGCCTGCTGATGACCGGCGACGGCAGTGTGCATGCCGTTGAGCAGGCACAGTCGATCGGCGTGCTTGGCCAGGTGCGGAAAGATCTCGCTGATCGGCAGGCCGCTCTGACCGCTGCGATTGAACTTGAAAACCGGCGCCAGGTATTTGCTTTTGCCACCCGGTCCTGCCTTCGCGAGCTCCGGCTTCCAGTCAAACGTATCGACGTGACTCGGCCCGCCCGCCATGAAGAAGAAAATCACTCGTTTGGCCTTGGCGGGAAAATGCTGCGGCTTCGGCGCGAGTGGACTGCGATACTTCGTGTTCTCTTGCGCGTGCAAAGCGCTGAACGCCAGCCAACCAAAACCAGTCGCAGAGGCTTGCAGCAATTGACGTCGGTTCCACATGTCGAGTTCCTACGTTTAACGCAAATACCGAAATTCCGCCGTGGCAAACAACGCCTGGATCAGCGCGGTCCAGCGATAGGTTTCCGCATCGCGGGCACTCGGTTGCAACTCATGCACGAGCTTGAGCGCCGCTTTTTCTTCCGCCGCCGTTGCCGGTCGGGCAAAACAACGGCGATAAATCCAATCGATGTGCGCTTGCTCATCCTTGAGATTCAAATCAAGCATTCGCCGTGCTGTGTCGTGGGCACACTCGACGACAAAGTCGCTGTTGAGAAAGAACAGCGCTTGCGGCGCGACAGTGGTCACTTCGCGCTGACCTTGCAGCAAGCATGGATCGGGAAAATCGAAGGTTGTGAGTTCTTCCGGCAACTTCGCGCGAATCACCGGCAGATAGGCGCTGCGATAGTTTGACGAAAACGGCAACAAACTACGCACCTGCGACTGCGGACTCTTGCCGCCGATGCCGGCGATTTGAATTCCCGCCGGTGGATCGAGTTCCAATCGTCCGGCAATCTCCAACAGCGAATCACGGAGCGGTTCGATCTCGAGTCGCCGCAGATTCATCCGCCAATAAAGTGAATTGGAACCGTCGGCCTCGGCAGCCGAAGGTTGATGAACACTGCTGAGGCGATACGCCCGACTCAGCACCAGGCCGCGGATTAGTTGCTTCAGCGACCAACCGTTGTCGCGCAATTCCACGGCCAGATGATCGAGCAATTCGGGATGCGTCGGCTCTTCGGAATTCATTCCAAAATCATCGACGGTCCGCACGATGCCCACACCGAACAAATGTTGCCACACGCGGTTGGCCATCACCCGCGGCGTGAGTGGTTGATTCGCTGCCGTCAGCCAGCGAGCGAGCTCGAGTCGGCCGCCGGAGCTTGCCGCGACCTGCGGTCCGCGCGGCAAACCAGGGAGCTGCCAATCGCCACGGCGGACATCATCGCCAATGTCCTGCGGTTCGCCGCGCACGCGAATCGCACAGTCGCGCGGTTCTGCGGCAGTCACGCCCATGGCAACGTTACTCGCCGTGGTAAAGCGAATATCGCGCAAGCCGGTTCGCCATTCATCCTGATAGTCGCTCATCGAATGAATGCCGGCCGGCAATGACACAGATAGGACTCGCGCCACTTCCGCATCGCTGCTCGGTAGCGCGAGGAGGTTGCTCGGATGCAAATAGCCTTCGCCGCCACTCTCGCGCTGATGAGCCACGCCAGGGCGCAGGTCCAAACTTTGAAAAACACCGGCCAGCGCGTAGTAGTCGCGCATCTTGATCGGGTCGTACTTGTGATCGTGACAACGAGCACAACTGACACTCAAGCCGAGAATGGCCCGCGTCGTGGCATCGATCTGATCGTCGATCACATCAAAGCGAAACTGCTCATAACTCAAGTTCTGCAGATCGTGCGCGCCAATCGCGAGAAAGCCCGTCGCGATGAGTTGCTCGCGCCGCTGCTGCGCGGTTTTCGCAGGCAACAGATCGCCGGCCAGTTGCTGCGTGATGAACTGATCGTAGGGCAAGTCGCGATTGAGGGCATCGATCACCCAATCGCGATACCGCCAGGCATAGGTGAACGGTGCGTTCCAAGCTCGGCCGGTGCTGTCGGCATAGCGAGCAATGTCGAGCCAATGCCGGCCCCAGCGTTCGCCGAAGTGGGCCGATTTCAAATAGCGATCAGCGGCGCGGGCCAGCGCGACATCGTCACTCGCGTTGTCATCAACAAATTCGGCGAGCTCGCGCTGCGTCGGCGGCAAGCCCGTCAGATCGAACGACAACCGCCGCAGCAACGTTCGCCGATCGGCATCGGCGTTCGGCTTGATCCCTTTCTTCTCGAGACGCGCGAGGACGAATCGATCCGCATTCGTTCGCGGCCAAGCCTGATCTTTGACCGTCGGAACAGCCGGTTTGACGAGCGGCCGAAAGGACCAAGGAAGCGAATCGTAATCGACTGCTTTGGCCGCCCGCGGCTGAGCATTGCCCGGAATGGCAAGCGCCCAGGAAATGAGAAAACAGCAGACGAGCAGATGTCGGGCTGGCATGCGAAGGTTCTCCGGCAGGCCGAAATGGATGCCGGAGAACAATCTACTGCTTAACCAGTAGATGTCAATCTTATTTTCGCATTTGTTCCTTCAGCTGTGGCAGCTGCCGGTCGAGCTCAGCGCGGAAATGTTGCGGCCAGGTTCGAGCTTCGAGTTGCTGTAGCGACTCGGCTGCGGCGTCTTTCTGCTTCAGCTGCAATTGCACGCGGGCCATATTGAGCAAGCCGAGGGGTTCTAGCTTTCGCAACTTGGCGACTTGTTCCCATTGCTCGAGCGCTTCGGGGAGACGTTTTTGCTGTTCGCGCTCTTGCGCGAGAATCGTCAGCCCTTCGGTTTCACCCGGCGCGACTTCGGCGAGCGACGTGCGAGCTCGTTCGGCTTCCGCTGGATCCATGGCAGCATCCAAGCGCTGGGCCAGCTTCTTCCAGAGCTCGAAGTTGCGGCGATTGAGTTCCAGCGAATCGAGCGACTGCGCGATCGCGCCGGTCTTGTCGTTGCGAGCATCGAAGCATTCGATCAACTTCTTGTGCAAGTCGGCATCGTTGGGCGTCAATTGCACGGCAGCGCGATACTGAGTGATCGCTTCCGCAAAATCACCTTCCTGCTGAAACACCATGCCGAGCGCTTTGCGAACGACAGGGCGATCTTGCTCCTTGGTCTCTTGGTCTAGTTGCTTGACGTAAGCCTTTAGATTGGGCGAAGCCTGCATTACGAGGCGCAGAACATGCAAGGCGTTTTCGCGTTCGTTCACTTGTCGCGGCCAGCAGATGATGGCGCTAGCCGCGGCATCGACGGCGCCCTTGGTGTTCTTCAGGCCGGCGTAAGACTGGGCCAGCGATTGGAACTGAGCGGAGAGCGTGCTGTCGCCAATGCTCTTGCCGTTCGTTCCCTTGAGATGGGCTGCGGTCGCTTCCTTCAAGTACTCAACGGCGGGCTCGAAGAGTTCGCAGGCCAGGCAGGCGTTGCCCAGTTCGTGCATCACACTTTCGTGCCAGCGACTCCCTTCGTGGAACACATCGTGCGTTTGCTGACGTAGATCGAGCAGGGCCTGCTGCCGCTTGGTATGGAAATAAGCTTTCATCAATTCGCAGCGGCGGGTGAGGACGAGCGGATGCCGTTTAACGAGCGGTTCCAGAATCGGAATCGATTCGGCATAACGCTTCGCCTCGTGCAGCAGATAGACCAGGCGGATCTGCTGGCTCTCGTCGAGCAACTTGCGCTCGTGCGCGTCGAGCAGAATCTCCAAGCCACGATCGGGCCGATCCAAGCCGTAGTAGAAGTACTCAGCGATGTAGGCCACGACGTGGTTGTTGTCGCGATACGTCTTGAGGACTTCCTCAGCGGCTGCGGCGAAGTCGCCCGCCTTTTCGTCCCAGAACCACTGGTGGCGATAATACATGTAGCGATTGCGCGAGCTCCGTTCGGCGAGATCGCGCTTCAGTTCCTTGATGACAAACTTGAGCAGCCGCGGTTCGAGTTCACCGAGGTCCTGCTTGAGCTCTTTCACGCGCGTCCGCCATTCGGCCAGCCGATAAGCGTGGCGATCCCAGGTGTTGGTCCCCTGATAGCGGACCCAAATCGGCTCGCTGTCGGAACGATCGAGCAGAAAGGCGATTGCGGGCTTGGGACCCGCCACGCGGTTGAGCGACTGCGCCATCCGCTCGACGCTGTTGTCGTAGTTATTCACCTGGCGCGACAGGATCTTGGCGAAGTCGTCGTTAGCATAGGCGATCATGTCTTGCGGCGCGGCAGCGATTTGCACATCGTGCGCGGCTTCGATCACGCCGATGGTTTGGTTGGCGAGCTCAACCAGAAAATTCAGCTCGGGCTGCTTGCGAGCTTCTTCGCGTGACGCAGCCAGGGCAGCGCGATATTGATCTTCGCCGCGGCCGAACGAGGTGAGTCCCTTGGAGCGGATTGCCGTAGCATACAAACCGAATCGGCGATGAATGACTCGCTGGGCGAGCAGGTTGTTCGCCACTTGCGTTTGCAATGTGTCCAGCGTCCGTTCTGCCGTGACGAACTGACTGCGCTGAGCTTGCCACTCCACAATGCGGAACCAGTGGTCGAGCGCGCCCTGCGTCACTTTGCCACCCTGAGCTTCGCGATATTGCTCGCAGGCAGTCGTCAGCAGTTGGATCGCTCGATCCTTTCGTTCGTAACCCCATTCGGTGTTCGCAAAGGCAGCGCTCATGCGCAGATGCGCTTCGGTGCCGGGCTTTTCTCGTTGCACCAATTCGCCGAGCAGGCGAACCTGTTCGGCTGCGAGCAACGGCTGGGAAATGACGCCCAGCGAGGCGAGATACTCGACCATCTGCAGCGGCTCGCCGGTTTGCCAGTCGCGCTTTTCGGCCCGCTGCAGTGCTGCCAGAGCCGCTTGCAAATGCGGTTGCGCACCGTTCTTCAATTCGGCTGCACGGCGATGCGCGAGTGATTCGAGCAGATCGAGCGTGCGCTGATCGAGCGGTGTCTTTACACTTTTGCGAACCTCAGCCAGGCCTTCGATGAGTTCGTCGATCGTGGCTTCGTGCTCGACTTGCAGCAACACTTGCCAGCACTGGCTGAGCATCGGATAAACCCGCTCTGCCGTGTGACCCGGCAGGGCCTGCGCGATGGACTGGAGCAGTCGCGGGTCGTGCGTTGCTGTGTAGAACTGGAGCAACGTGTTCGAAAGGAAATAGCTCGGATTGTCTTCCGCCTTGAGGAGCGCGGCGAACATCAGCAGCACATTGGGATCGAGTTTTTCCGGCGCCGGTCCGCGAGTTTGCCAGCGTTGCAACTGGCGGGTGAGCAGCTGATTAAGCTGCCACGGATTTTGAAAGCGATAGACGCGCACTTGGGCCGCTTCGTGCTTGGCGCGCTGATCGAGCGCGTGATACCACGTGGCGAGTGCACGATAGTCTTCGCTGCCGAGCAAGTCGGCTCGCTGTAAGTCTTCGAAGACCTGCACGCCCGCTTCCAACTTATTCAGCTCGGCATACACGCGAGCCAGCTGCCGACGCCAACGCCCCGTTTCATCGCCGAGCGCGACGAAGCCGGTCAGCAGTTGTTGGAGCTCGGCAGGCCGATCGCGAGCGAGCAGCAGTTCGTAATGAAGCTGCTGCCAATCGAGCCGATTTGCGGCCCGTTTCTCAACTCGTTTTTCGGCAGGTGTCGGATCGGCCTGGCGGTCCTGCCGCAGCTTTTGTTCGGCTTCGAAGAGCTTGATGAGCCGATTGGATTCTCCAGCCGGCGCGTCTTTGCGGGCGGCCAGGTGGAGGAGCGATTTGAGGAGTCGATGTTGCCAGACGTCTTCGAGTGCTTGAGCAACGTCGTCTTCGGCGGCTGCATCATCATCCTTTGGTTCCGTTGCCGGCTGACGATCGAGTGACTGCTGCAACTGCGACCAGAGTTGATCAGACACTTGCGGCAGCTTTCGCTCCAAGCGGATTTCGAGGGTGAGATGCTCGAGCAGGAACCAGCGCGCCAGTGGATCGTTTTGATGAGCATTGGCTGCCGTGGCGAGCCGCTGCGAAATTTCTTCGCGAGCTTGCTTGCGGAGCTTTTCATGTTCCTTGTCGAGCGCTTCACGCTTCCACTTATCGGGGTGATCGATCTTGTTGATCAGGTACGAACCGCGGAGTCCTTCCAGGGTATCGGTCCAGCGATAGAGCGCTTGCACGCGGGTGTGGAGTCGAGCGTTCGGTGGCTCCGATTGGCCCAGCTGATCGAGCAGCTTCAGCGTCTCGGCTTCGCGCTCCGCGGTCCACGATTGAATCATCAGGAAGTTGAACAGATCGAGCGTGGCTTGATCTTTTTCCCGCGGCAGAGCGCCAGCGAGGAACTTTCGCAAGGCTTGTTCGCGTTCGTTCGTGCCGCGAATGTCGGTGATGCGGAGAATCAGTTCGCGGTACTTCGCCCGAGGCCGAATTTTCTTTTCCACAGCCCAGCGGCGTTCCAGTTCGCTTTGAATTCGCTCCCAGCTGCCGAGCAAATTCGGAATGTTGCCATTCCAGGGAGCGATGTCGAACAGCCGTTGGACTTGATCGACGGGCAACGTGCCGATGTTTTCTTGCAGCCGAGCGAAGATCGCGAGTTGCACGCGCTCGCGGGCTGGCGAACTGCGAAAGTCGTTTTCATTCCAGATCTGCAGCGCGATCGAATGAGCATCATTACTCCCGACGAACTGTAGCAACAGCTTTTCGAGCTGCGGCAGATACTTGGCGTTCAACGTCGCCTGGCTGATGTTGCGGCCCTGACCGAGCAGCAATTGCACGGCGGAATAGACCTTCAAAAACGCTGGATATTTCAGCGGTTGACCCACGGCTGGCACATTTTCCTTGAGCCAGGTTTCGGCGAGTGCAAAGGCCTGCGGCTCTTGACCGCTGAGGACCAGATACGCCAGCAGCCGATCGTGGCCGTTCTGTGTGTTGGGATTTTTCTCAATCCAAGTGCGAGCAAACTTCGCCGCGTCGGCATAGCGGCCTTCGCTTTCGAGAATGTCGCAGTACAAGCTGCGGAAATTATCGGCTTCGTGCTCTTGCCAATCGACGTCGCTGGCGAGCGCGGCTTCGATCCAAGCAAGCGCTGCCGCGATGTCGCCGTTCTGCCGCAGCTGGCCAACGTGGAACTGCTGCAGACTCGCATCGCTCGGATACTTTTTGGTCAGCTGCAATAGCAAGTCGCGATACTCGTCATTGCGACCTGCCGTGCTCAGCGAATCGAGACGAGCGAGTTGGTATTCCTTCTCACCGTTGCGCGGCGCTGCGAAGCGTAGATACGCAGGTTGCAGCGCGGCGAGCAATTCCAGCTGTTCGTTGCCGCCAGTCAACTGCAGCGAAACATGCCGCAGCCGTTGCACGATGGCAAACTCCGTGGCCGGCCGCGCGGCGACCGTCTTTTCAGCGGCAGTCAGCAACCAATCCTTGGCTTCGGCGTGGCGGCGACTTTCCCACAGCAACACCAGGCGAATCCAATCCCAACCGGGTTTGCCGGGCGCGAGTTTTTCGGCGGCTTCGAGTTCCTTCGCGGCTTCATTCCATTGATTCCGTCCATACTGCCGGCCAAGGAGCGTGATGCGGTCCTCGATCTTTGCCTGGCCGGCGGCGATGTGCTTTTCGGCATCGGCCAATTTGGGCAACGGCAGCTGCAACGTCACGGCCGTCGTGCGCGCTTTCTGTTCGCTATCCCAGGCGGTTTTGAAATCGGCGGCGGCGAGTTCCTTCACTTGCAAAGTGCTGAGGCTGGTCCGCTTCCCCTTGGCGTCGAAATTCTCAGCCGTTGTTGCCACGAACCGTTCGCCGATCTGCACAAACTTGCTGTAGACCGTGCGGTCGACCAGCTTATCTTGGTAACGCCGTTCCGATTCAATCACCAGTCGGAGCTCGGTGTCGATCAACCAGCGCTGCTCCTCGTAGCCAGCGAGAACATCCTCGCTGGCCTTAGCGATGATCAGCACGCGGTTCGGCGCGGGGCGTTCGATCTTCACGTCGTAATCGTGCAGGGTTTGATCCCAGCGATGCGTGTCGTTGAGCAGATCAGGGAGGAACTGCAAATCCGCATCGTCACTCTTGCGGACCAGCGACACGCCGAAGGCCAGCGAGTGGTTGCCGCGCTCGCTCTTGTCGCACCATTGCAGCAGCGGCGAATCGTCGCGCTGCAGATCGCCGCGAGTCAGCCAGGCAGCGGGAGAATAAAGCTGCCGCGTTTGTCGCCGACTGCTGAGGGCTGCAGTACGAATGTTGAACGAATCCTCCTGCCGATCGACAAGCACGCCGCCGGCCAGCTTCCGCAGATCGGCATCGAGCTCGAGGCTGCGGAGCAACGTAACCGCTTCGGCTGGCCAACTGGTCTTGCGCTCGCGCGGTTTGCGTTGCGAGACGTGGAAGGGAGGCGGCGTGGGCAACAGCGACTGCCGGGCAGGAGCGACGTAGCCATAGCCGCGCTGAGCCCGCTTGTAGCGAACCGGACCATCGAACCCCCACTGCAAACCACGGCCGGCGTAACTGAAGTACTCACCCCCATTGGATTCGAATTCGTTTTTGGCTTCACCCAGCATCAGGCCGTCGGAGTTGAACACATTGATATTCAACTTGCCGCCAGCGTCCAGAAAATCAGATTGTGCGTCGATCATGCCGAGCCCGTTGGTTGCGGCCCACAGGTGGGTAGCCGACTGCTTTTCACCGTCACGGGCCGAAAACTCGTACTCGACATCAAAGAGCTCTTCGCCGGTGAAGGCACGATCGCCTACTCCGCGCAAACCACTCAGCGCGACACCCAATTTCACCGGCCTTCCGAATCGGCCGTTGAAGTACCCCTTTTCGTCCGCTTCGCTGAAGTCGTCCGCGAGCACGGTGAGCGCATCGCCGTCCGAATCCAACCAGCCCTCATTCCACTGATTACCAAAGGCACCACCAGCACCACCGCCACCCGAGCTCGCACTCAATCGCCCCAGCGACATGCTGAGGTGATTTGCATCGCCGAGATAGTGACCGTGACGCGAGAAGTTGTAGAGAGTCGGCTCTGAAAGAGACTTGGAAAGCTCCTCTCGCACGCGGGCCTGTAGCAGATTGGCATCGCGACCGAGCGTGCTCAGCGACTGCAGCAACTGCTGCCGCAACTGTTGTCGCCAGGCCTGGGCTTGCTCGAGCTGCTGCTGAATAAGGGCGAACCGCAGATCGTCGTTGCTCTTCTGAAAGAAGCGCTCGGCGTCGCGAATTTGCACTCGCTTCTTCACTTTGAAACGCTCACGGTCGGCGTCGGTCTCGAGCACCAGCAGCGACGTGTAGGGCGTGATGATGTGATACTCTTCCGACATCGCAATGATCTGCTCCTGCGTCTGCTGCGAGGAACCCTGCGAGAGAAGTTCATCGAGATGAGCGCGGGCCCACAGACGCGGAATGAACGACGCATCGTCGTCGCTGCCGGCCTTGGGTGCTTGTTTCAGATCGACATCGGCGCGATAGGAGACCGGTTTGCCATCGAGCGTGCCGATGATGATCACTTCCGCTTTCTTCTCGGCGGAATCGGGCAAATAACGGCCGAGAATGACTTGCTGCGTGCCGGCCGGCAGATTGGCGAGAGTCGGCGGATAAACGGCTGCCGTGCGGAAGCCGTTGAACGTGACTTTCATATTTCGCAGCGCGGGGCGCGTTGCTTCGACCAGAAAATCGTGTGCGACTTGCGCCGGCTTCACTTCACCGCCAGATTGCCGCAGCGAACCACCACCGACGGCGGCGAGAGCCTTCAGAACTTGCGATTCATAACTGCTGCTGACGGCGATCGCGTGGCCGATAACGTTCTTGCCTTTGGCGGCGGATGCAATCGCTTGCGTATCGCCAGCGATATCCAAAGTGCCGCGAGTGATCACGCCGTCGCCGAGGTAGATGATGTGCGCGCCGTCGCCTGCTTTTTGCAATGCACTTTCCCAGCCGCGTTGCAAGTTGGTCCAGCCGAGCGAACGACGCTTGTCGAGCATGTCACGAGCCTTGGCAATCGACTCGGGCGTGGCTTCGCTACTCTTTTCCATCGCCCAAATGCAATCGACATCGCAAACGGCGAGATTGAATTTGTCTTTCGGGGCAAGCGAACCGAGCAGCGCGGCGATAACTTCGCCTTGGCGAGTGCGCGAACTCTTGTCCATCGACGCGCTGGTATCGGCGAGGATCAACAGCTCTAGCGGTTGGCCGTCGTTGACGAGAGGCCGTTTCCATTGACCGGTGTGATTTGGCGGCTGCATCAGCAGCATGAAGTAACCGTCGTCGCCGCGCTGAGTCGGGATAAGCGTCAGATCTTGATTGCGTGTGGCCAGTGTGGCGACCACTTCGAAGTCGCGCGTCGGCGTGTAATCTTGCGCGCTGAATTCGAGTCGCGCCAGGTGATTGGCGTGCGAGGATTTCTCAAGCGGGTTCCGCGTCGGATGCGTCGGCGAGATGACTTGCTGCAACGGCTGGGTCGATTGAATGTTGACCGCAATGTCGAGCTGCCGCAGTGGGTTCTGTTTCAATAGATCGCTTTGCAGAGCATAGCTGTAGCGATACGAATCGCCGACCAGCGGCAAGACCTGCGTGTACGTGATCTTGATCCGTTTTTCACCGTGGGCGGGAATCGGATAGACGCTGGCTTTGAAAATGTTGCCGCCGGTCCATTCGAGTAGGCCAGGATCGCGCTTCTCGCGGAGGATTTGTTCGAAGATCTCGCGAGCGCGCTGCTTCTCGACAACATCGGCTTCGACCAGCTTGTCGCCGATCCACATGCCGAAGCCGGAGATCGAGGCATCTTGCGGCAGAGGGAAATAAAACTCGCCCTTCAGTTCGGTGTTCGTGCGATTGACGAACGACTCTTCGATCGTGGTGCGAGCAATCTGATCGCGAATCTCAACGAGCACTTTGTGATAACCGACCGTCAGCGGCACATTGCGACCATCGACCAGGGCGATGAGCGAGCCGAGCGTCTCCGCCGTGGCCTGGCCGAGGTAACCCTTCAGCCAGAGTGGTTCGTCCTTCAGCTGTTGCAGTTTGTTCTGCGCGATCTGCCAGATTTCTTTGGCCTTCACCGTCACCGAGCCGCCGTCGGGCCCAGTGAGCGTGATCGGTGATTTTTCGCTCGCGGCGATCTGCACGATGCCGGTGCTCACACGCAGTTGATCGGGCTTCGGCAATTCCACGGTCGTACCGGGGCCGACGATCATCTTGGTTTGCGGCGCGAGTTGCACCGTGGCAGCATTTGCGCCGCGGTTGTCCGTACGAAGCCAATCGCCGGGAACGAGCAGCGCTTGATTGCTCAGTGGTGTCCAACGCGCACTGGCGAGTGCGCGGACCGAAACTAAGCCCTGCAGATCGACGATCTTGCCGATGCGGCCGTCTTCGGTGAGCGACTCAGCAATCTTGAACTTCGTCGCATCGGCAGCACCACCGGCCTGCGTGAGTTGGAAGCGGAGGAGCGGTTGCGCGCCGCGATTGGCTCGCGGCCAGATCGTGAGATCGCGGGGCAAGTTCTTCACGGGATCCACGCGCGCTTCGACAGCCACCGCTTGGCCGCGGTAATGAGCGTTGAAGTAGCTCGCCAGGAGTGGGCTGTTGTTTTGATTCGTTTCTTCTTCGCGATAGCCGGCCGCAGCGCCCGTTTCGGGCTGAATGCCGAGCAACTGCCACGGATTGAGTGCAGCCGCTTCGTCGCGGCGATAAAAATACGTAGCCGGTTTCGACTCGGCGCGATTGGCGGCTTCATCGACGTGCCACGCGAGATTGCGCTGCACGATCGAATAGCGCCCCGGCTCGGCATCGAAGCGGAGCAAGCCGTTCTCGGCGCCGCTGATCTTTTGCGTCCCACCCGTGCCATCGATTTCGGCGTCGAAGTTTTGCAGGTGAGCAAACGCCGACATGATCGGCTTGTCGGCGAGCGCGGGGCGATCGAGCGCGGCCCATTCCGGTCCGGTCGAACGGCCGCCGCGCGGGTTGTGCGAAAACCAGAGGGCAGAAAAGACAGCCGCCGTGGCAAGGGCAGTTGAAATCGTACGCAGGAAAAGCATTTGCCATCTCCGGGAAGAGTTGAGTGGCTGAGGTTGATGAGCGCCCGCGAACTCCGCCAACGATCGCTCGCGCAGCTGCGCGAGAAAAGCAGCATCGACCGGCGCACCATGTTGCCCCGCTGCAGTCAGCAATTTGGCGGTGCGATCTGGGCGATCAGCAGATTCGGGATTTCTTGGCGACTCGGTCATACGTTCTTGGTCAGCGGATCGGTCGAAACAGAATCAGGACACAAACGGGCAAACGCCGCGCGAAACGCGCGCCGGGCGCGAGCCAGGCGGGAGTTGAGCGCGGCTTCGGTGCAGTTGCTCTCGGCAGCGAGTTGCGCGAGCGACAGATCGGCAAAATACTTGCCGGCCAGCAGGATTTCGTAATCGGCAGGGAGCTCGGCCAGTGCTTGGCGAACCAGGTCCGCCGTCTCGCCCGCAGCGAGCCAATCGGCGGGATCGGTTTCGTCACCTTCGAGCCAATCGACCGATTCGTCATCGACGGCAGGTCGAGGCGACGGTCGCGTTTGCTTGCGACGATAAAACAACGCCGCCTGCCGCCGCGCGATGCCACTCAACCAGATCCACAGCGAACCTCGCTCGGGATCGAACGTGTGTGCCGACCGGGCCGCGGCCAGCATCGTCTCTTGGACGATATCGGCCACTTCGGCGGCACACGGGCCGACTCGGCGAGCAACGCAATCCCAGACCCGAGCGGCATGCGCATCGTAAAGCGCTTGCCAGGCGATACTCTCGCCCCGGCCTAGCGCCGCTGCTAATTGCCGCTCGTCTGCGAAACCCATACGCCCGCCGTTTCGTTGCCGTCGTTGGATTGCTGTAGGCCGGAACGAGCGGTACTCCGCGCCGTTCCGGCAGGAGCGGCAACCGATCGTCAAAGCCGCCTCTGCCGGAACTGCGCTGCGTACAGCTTGTTCCGGCCTACGAATTCCAACTTACCCACCTCCTATGTGCGCGCAGGTCTTCCCACCTGTCGCACCTATTGGAGGATTTGCCGAATTTAGCAAGAAAAGTTCGGCGGGGTATCAGCCGCCAGGCGCTCACCTGCGGCTCTTACTGGATATCAGCACCAAAGCCGGGGCTAGCGCCCGGCGGCTGATTTTGCGAACGCGCAGGCTTTAAAAGTCCGGAATGACTTCGCCGTCGTTGCGAACCGAGAGCCGCTGCAGGATGGTCGTGCTTATGTCGTTGCGAATCATGCGCACCGCCCCATCGACCAGCACAAATTGGCAGAAGCCCGGGTGATAGCTGCCGAAGAGGTAGAGCTGAGCGTTCGAGGTCGCGTACTTGGGGTTCGGCGCCAGTGGATAGCCGGGGCCCGCGACGCGATTGAAATTCCATTCGTGGTCGCCGTTGTAGATCGAGCCGTCGCCGTAGCCGATGGTGAATTTGCCTTGCAGGACGTGCTTTTCACCCACGAGAAACGTATTGCTCGTGCCGTCTTCGATCTTGGCGAAGTTAACGCGACCGCGCCAGCGCTTGATGAGCGTTCCCGATTGCTCGATCACTTCGCCGGTAAAGATCGCGCCGTTGGCATTCACCCCGTCGTACCAACTGGAGTAGTTGAAATCGCCCGAGCTGCCGGCGTAGTCCGATAGCGCGCCGGAAAAATGGGTGGCGCTCGGCGTGCTGTTGTCGGGAATATCGCCGACGGAACTCGGCTTGCTCGGCGAGCGCCGCGTGGGGCAGAAGAGCCCTTTCACATTGGCTTCGCGCACGGCTTGCGTTTGGTTGTAGTACTGGTCCTGAATGTTCCACTGATCGTAGAGGGTACGGCGTCGCCGTTGGGATCGTAACCCCCGCTCTCCGCTCAGCCCTTCTTGCTAAGCAATTCGCGAATGGCAATTGTGACCGCCTGTGAGCGGTTCCAACCCTCTTTCTCGCGTAGCTCATCGAGTTGTGCCACTACGTCACTCGGCACTGTAACGGCCACCAGAACGGCCTTTGCGTCAGGGTCAATTGGCTTCCGGCCAGCGCCCTTCCGTTTGCCGCCGTGCGCCTTTTTCTTCCCTATTTTCCACTCCTTGAAAGAAATATAATCGAATCATGTTGACGGCGAACATGATTCTAATATAATAGAAATCAACGCGGGCCGGCAAGCCCACGAAAAAAGCCCAGTCCAACCCGGCAAGGTCGAACTGGGCCAGCAAAGAAAACCAGGCTGTTCGCCCGATTCCCCAGCGTAGTAACTGGAATCATAAGCGAGGCAGCCGCAACTTTGAAGGCTGTCCCTATGATCGGTCTCCCAGAATGCAATCACCCCCGGAGCAAGAAGAGCGGGATGACGAAGTGCGGAACGCAGCGCTACAAGTGCTTGGAATGCGGTAAGCGGTTCACGCACAGCACGAAGGTGCTCAGCGGCATGAGGCTTGGAGTTGAGAAGTCGGCGCAGGTCATCAGCATGCTTTGCGAAGGGTTGAGCATCCGTGCTACTTCGCGTTTGTCGGGTGTCTGCAAAGACACGATTCTCGAATTGCTGCTGACCGTTGGCCAGCGCTGCAAGACATTCCTCGAAAACGTGATCGTCGGCCAGCCAGTGAAGGACGTGAGCGTCGACGAACTTTGGAGCTTCTGCATGATGAAGGAGCGGACCCGCAAGATTAACAGCCTGCCGGTTGGCAGCTGCGGTGACAACTACTGCTATGTCGGCTTCGAGCGCAACACGCGGCTCATCCTCGCTTGGCATTCAGGCGAGCGGACTCACCAGAACGGTTTGGAGTTCGTGCAGAAGCTCCAGCGGGCTTGCGAGAAAGGCCGCTGCCAGATCAGCAGCGACGGTTGGAAGCCCTACAAGCACCTGATCCCGAATCACTTCCCGAACGCCGACTACGGCATGGTCATCAAGATATTCGCGAGCGCTGGCGATCAGACCCGCTACAGCCCCGCGAAGATAGTCGAAATGAAACTGCGGACTATCGCTGGCAAGCCAGACGAGAGCCGCATGAACACCAGCCACAGCGAACGTTTCAATCTGACGATTCGCATGGGCATGCGTCGGTTCACTCGGTTGACGAACGGCTTCAGCAAGTCGCACGAGCACCACGAAGCGGCCTTGGCTTTGTTCTTCATGCACTACAACTACGTCGCGATGCACGGCACGATTAAGTCGACGCCAGCACAAGCGGCAGGTCTGGCAGATCGGCAGTGGACGATTGCCGAAATGATCGAAGCGGTTGGCACCTACGTGAAGCCTGAACCAAAGCGACCATCGATCATCGAAGCGATCGAGCGGATAGGCGACAACTAGTCGCCAGTCGGCCCCGTCAGAAATGGCGGGGCTTTTTCATTTCTTGTGGTAAAATTATTTTCAGATTTTTCGCAGGTCCACTTAGTCGACCACTACCGAGCTTGACATAAGTGAACATTAGTATACAATCACTTAGCGATCGAGCTTCGAGAATGTGCAACCATCGGCTGGGGTTACCAGCGCGGTGGGTTGCTGCATTTCTTGGGAGGGAAGTGAGATCGCTATTCGGGAGGGCGCGGCTCCTGCCGAGCCGCGCCGGTCGAATGCAGTCGCCGACAGCCAGTGAATTCCCACCGTGACGGCTCGGCGGGAGCCTCGCCCTGCCGGAAATCGGCGGGGTTATAAAAGGTTATGAGTCAGACCGAACGAATTGACATAACATGAACCACTGAAATTGGTTACGTCAATTTGAAAATGATTATAACGGTTATATTTTCCGGCGGAATGTCGAGGAGGATGCTGGGGTTATGGAGAGGTTATAAAAGGTTATACCTTTGGCGCGTCAAAATTTCGCAAGTCATTTAATGAATACGACTTAGAGAAAATCTAAATTGTTATCATCTGTTATATAACCATCGTCTGAAAGAGGGGATATCGGCAGAAGTATCGGCTCGGGGCGATGGGCAGATCGGCGGGTGTCTATAATCAACGGCGGTGGTCATTTTTGGACGGGGCGATTTCTGTGAATCTTCAGCGCTGGCTGCAACTGACGACGGCGGGCCTGGCGGTGCTGGGGGCGTTGTTTTTGGTGCTGACCGGGGACCAGACTTGGTTTCCCTATGCGCTCGGTTTGGCTGCCGTGGTCGCGCTGGTGGTGACCGATTGGTATGGCTGGGTGCAGGTGCCGCGCGGGCTGGGCAATCTGGCGGCGCTGTTGTCGGTGGCTTGGACGTTTCGCGAGTTCATGCGGTTGACTCGCGATCGCGAGGCGCAGCTGCTGACCATTTCGCACATGCTCATCTATCTGCAGGTGGTGCTCGTCTTTCAGCTGAAGAGCCGGCGGGTGCATTGGCAGCTGCTGGTGCTGAGCGTGTTGCAGGTGGTGGTGGCGGCAGCGCTGGCGATGGGGCCGCAGTTTGGGCTGTTGCTGACCATTTATATGGCGACGGCGATCGCCAGCATGATTCTGCTTTGTTATCAGCGCGATGTAGTGGATGAAGACACGCCGCGCGCGCCGGCGAAATCGGCGACGTCGCTCCATCGATTGCTCGATCCGCCGCGGCAACAATCTTCGACTGCACGACAACTGCAACTGGAGCATTGGGTGCGCGGGCCATGGCTGGCCCGTAACGTGTTGATGATCACGCTCGGCAGTCTGGTGTTTACGCTCGTCTTTTTCTTCACCGCGCCGCGGCTGAGCGAAGCTGTGTGGCAGATGGGTCGTGGCCGTAGCACGGTGAGTGGTTTCAGCGGCGATGTCGTGTTGCAGACATCGGGAAATCTGAAGTTCAGCGATCAGCCGGTGATGCGCGTGAGCTTTGTGAACCCCCAGAATAACCGCGCGATGCAATTGACGGCCGAACCTTATTTTCACGGCCAGGTGCTGAACCATTATCAACGGAATGAACAGGGCGGGCGGTGGTCGTATCGCGACGACATGCGGACGCGGGGCTTGAGCGTGCATGTCAGTGAAGCCAAGACTCCCGACGATTTCGTGAAGCAAGAAATCGTGCTGGATGGCGTGCAGGCAAAATCATTGTTCGCGATGTTTCCGGTGATCCGCCTGCCCGAAACGCCGAGCTGGGTCGACGATAGGAAACGAGTTCCCCGCCTGCTGCGCAACGGCAACGAAGAACAGCTGAGCCTGCTGCGGGAATTGCGGTATGCGATCGGCACGCTCGCGATTCACAACGGTCGGCAACTGCCGGCGATTCCGCATTACAACCCGGGAAACAAGCAGGATTTCAACGACTTCGTGGAGGATTACCGCAAGCATCGCGAGTTCGATGCCACCCGGTTTCCGCAGATCCAGAAGGTCGCCGATGAGGTCATTCATTCGCAACGGATCGCCGATGAATCGCATTTGATGCAAGCGCTCGCGCTGCGGAATCACCTGTTCATTTCCGGCAAGTATCACTACGCGCTGCAGTTTGATGGGCCGGAAGAAAACGCGACCGAAACGGAGCAAGATCCGTTGGAGCACTTCATCGGCGTGAGTCACCGCGGGCACTGCGAACTGTTTGCGAGTGCGCTGGTGATGATGTTGCGCAGCCAAGGAATTCCTGCCCGCCTGGTCGTGGGTTACAAGGGTGGCGATTGGAACGCCGTGGGGCATTACTATCTGGTCCGCCAGAAGCATGCTCATGCCTGGGTCGAAGTGTTGCTGACGGCTGATGAGTTGTCGCCAGACGAAATCGCCGGTAAGCCCAGCGGCAGCGGCGCCTGGTATCGATTGGATCCCACGCCGGCGTCGAGCGAGGAAGAAGCGGCGCTCGAGAAGGCGAATCTGGCGACGCAGGTGCACGACATTTTTGACTACGCCGATTACTTGTGGCGCGACTATGTGCTGGGGCTGAACTCCGGCCGGCAAGACTCGGTGCTGGAGCCCATCACCAGTCGCTCGCGCGAGATGTTTCCTGCGGCGCTCGACGGCACGGCCTGGCAACGTTGGCTGCAGAAGTCGTTGCGTTCGAAAGATGGTTCGCGCGAGATGGCAGCGACGGCCAGTGACTCGCCGGGCAGTGGTGGTCCGCCGTGGTTCAAGTATGCGCTGCTGCTCGGGCTGATGACTGTCGCGCCGGCAGCGGCGGGAGGATTGTTGCTGGCGGTTCGCTGGTACTGGCAGCAACGGCGGTCGGCCAAGCGCGAGTCGATCGATCAAGCGCCGGATTTCTTTGTGGAGCTGACACGGATCTTGGCCCGGCGGGGAATCAAAGTGCCGCCGCAAGCGACGGCGCGAGACATGGCGAACCTGGCCGGGGAGTGGTTGGTCTTACCCACTGCTGTTCTGGATCCGATTGTCGACTGTTATCATCGGGTTCGGTTTGGCGGCGTGCCGTTAAGTCAGTCCGAACAGCACAGGGTTACTCACGCCCTGGGCGAACTCAGCCGGGCACAACTTCGTAGTTCAGATCAGCCTCGCCCCGCAACCTCTGCCGTTAGCTAAGTCATGCCTGAATCATCCTCTGGGCCAGAAGTACTCCTCTTTACCGATGGAGCCTGCGGCGGCAATCCCGGGCCAGGCGGCTGGGCTTATATTTTGAAGCATCCCAAGTCGGGAACGGTCAAAGAGAACTCCGGCTTTGAAGCCGAAACGACCAACAACCGCATGGAACTGATGGCCGTCATCCAGGGACTGACCGCGCTAACCCGCCCCGATGTCTTTGTCGAAGTCTTGACCGACAGCGAGTATGTTCGCAAAGGGCTGGAAGAGTGGATGGCAGGCTGGAAGAAGAACGGCTGGAAGCGGAAGGAAAAGGGGAAGCTAGCACCCCTAAAGAACGACGACCTGTGGAAACAGCTGGATGTGTTGAAGGCCCAGCATCCTCACATGAAGCTCACACGAGTGGCCGGTCATAGCGGTCATCCGGAAAATGACCGCTGCGATGAATTGGCCGTGGCGGCGTATCGGGAGCGGTAAGTGGGGGCAGCCTGGTGGCTGTAACTGCTTCTAAATCAGCCAGCGGTCCAATCTATAGGGCCGAACAGGACAATCTGTCGCGACGTTTATTCGTCACCGAAGTATCTGCGCCGGTTACGTTTAGTTGAAAATTGAACTAATCCTCGCGTAATGATTGACATTCTGTCGCAGTTTCAAGCAGAATCAGTGCGTCGCCCGGTTAAGTCCACCAATCCGGTGAATTTTTCTAATCGGTAAAGTGGCTCGGGCGCAGGACTGCAGGGAACGGGCAAAAGAAGCGCACATTCGCGGGATTGCGAATGTACTGGTAACAACTTGATTTTCACCGCGGGACTAACGGAATCCTGCGCTGCCAGCCAAGAGCTGCTCTTTGACCACCAACGGGTCCATGGATCCTGTCTCTGATTGCGCGGTTCGGTCAACTCTCCTTCGGTACGAATAAAACCTCTCCAACATGAATAGCAACCCCTACGGTCAACGTGGTCAGGGTCCGAACTGCGCTCACACTCAGCGGAAAGATGCCAAGCATCTGCAGCCGCGGCGCATGCCGCCACAAGTGCGGCGGAAGATGTTTCTCGAGCAGCTCGAAAATCGCTCGCTGATGGCGACCATGGTTTGGGTCGGCGGCGGCGCTGATAACAATTGGACGACCGCGGCCAACTGGCAAAGTGGTGTCGCGCCGCAGCAGGACGATAACCTGGCGTTTCCTACGGGCGCTGCGGTGTTTACGAGCGTGAACGATTTCGCGGCAGGAACGCGGTTTCGCTCGGTGACGGTTTCTGACGCGGCCTTCAACATTAGTGGTGCGCCGCTCACGTTGCTCGAAGGTTTTGTTTACAACGCGCCGGGCAGCGGTGCTAACTTCACGGCGCCCCTGACGCTGGGCGCTGCGCAGACTTTCTATTCGGCGAATGACGGCGCGACGATTACGCTTGGCGCGGTCAACATCGCCAACCTGCAGACACTGACGATCGATGGTCGCGGCAGTCTGAACATCGGCGGGTCGGTTTCGGGCAGTGGCCCGATCAGCAAGCTCGGCGATGGCTCGTTGATTCTGGCGGGCAACAACTCGGCCTATGACGGGATCATCACGGTCACGCAGGGTGCGATCAACGCGCGCAGCAACACCGCGCTCGGTGCGACGACGGCTGGCACGATTGTGCTCGGTGGCGGTGCTCTGCAAGTGCAGGGTGGCGTGAATATCGCGGAGAACATCACCATCGCGCTTAACGGCGTGGGGTTCGACAACGAGACACTCGGCGCTCTCCGCGGCACGGGCGGCAGCAACACGCTGAGCGGCGTCATTACGCTTACGAACCATGCGAGCATCGGCGTCAACCTCGGCAGTACGCTCGATATTTCCGGCAGCATCCGCAACACTCCGAACTCCAGCGACGGCCAGTTGTTCAAGTTCGGCCAGGGTACGCTGCGGTTCTCGGGCTCGACAGACAACACAACCAATGCCCTGGTGAGCGTTGTGCAGGGAACGCTGGAACTCGGCAAGACCGGCGGCGCCGTGGCGTTGTCGGGTGCGCTGTCGATTGGCGACAACCGCGATGGCGTGGCAAACCCGGGCCGGGTTCGGCTGCTGGCGGCCGATCAGATCCCGGAAACGAACTACTTTGGAACCGGGTTGAATACGGTCACCGTGCTCGGCAACGGCACGCTCGATTTCAACGGCTTTAATGACACCATCGGCAGCTTGACCCTGCAGCAGAGCCGCAGCGACTCGGCCGATGTGACCTTGGGCGGCGCTACGGTGAAGTTGCTCGGCGACATCACCGTGAATGCTGGTTTTCAAGGCTCGAGCGGCTTGAGTCCCGCCACGACGATCTCCGGCGGCAACCTGGATATCGGTTCGTTCTTCTCCGGTATCGGTGGCGGCGGAGCCACGGCAGGCGTGCACACGATTGCGGTGAATGACACCGCGCTGGCCAATGCGGCCACCGACTTGATCATCTCGGCCAACTTGATTGGCGGCAGCGCCGACGGCAGCGTCGGCATGTGGAGCAAAACTGGCACGGGCACGTTGCGCGTGAGCGGCAACAACACGTACACCGGCGCTACGCGGTTGACGGCGGGCATCACCGAAATCGGCAGCAATGCGGCATTCGGCAATAGCAGCCTGGTCGCGATCAGCGGCGGCAACATCATGGCCCAGGGGGCCGATCGCACGGTCAATCGGCCGATCTCGCTCGATGGTTCGCTGTTGATCTTGGGCAGCAACGACATCGCGTTCACCAGCACGACACAAACGTTGTTGACCGCTGGCCGGACGATTACCAACTACAACACCGATCAAGTCACCACGTTTCAGAGTGGCTTTACCGAAGGTTTGTTCGCCGGCAATGCTGCCGGTCTGACCAAAACTGGTCTTGGCGAAATCGTCATCGCCGGCCCAGCGACTTTTGCTGGCGCGCTGACGATCGGTGGAACCAACACCGACGGCGGTACGGTGCGGTTTTCCGGCAATGGCACGTTGCTCTCGAACGTAAGCGCCACCACCATCCAGAACGGCACGCTCGTGCTGGACAACACCACGACGAACCTGCAGGACCGGTTGACCGACGCGGCGGCCATCACGATCAATCAAGGTCGCTTGGAAATGATCGGCAATGCGGCTGGCACAAGCGAAACCGTCGGCGCTGTTACGATCAACAACCGCGGCACGCTCGAATCGGAAACCACCGGCGCCGGCACGACCAGGCTGAACCTGTGGTCTCTCACCAACAACGGCCAGGCCGAACTGGTGGGTGTGGGAAATGCGCTGAGTGACAACGGACCGAATCAGATCAGCTTGCTGCAAGCCGGGCCGGCGTTGACGAATAATATTCTCCTCAATGCCGCCGTTGTCGGCCCGGGCGGAAGTCTCGACTTCGCCACGATCTCGGGCGGCCAGAATGGTCTGGCCCTCATTCCGCTGCCAGCCGATGGTTACGTAACGAGCTTCGACGCCGCCAATCCGACGAGCAACGTCAAGATTACGTCGGGAACGGTGAACATCGATTCGCGGACAGTCAATGCGCTGTTGCTGGGCCCTGGTGTGACCTTGGGAGGAAATGGCGCGCTGACGACGTTGACCGTCAACGGCCCTATTATGTTTGATGGCACTTCGACGCTCGCGGTGCCGTACGTGCAAACGCCGAATGCCAGCGCTGCCATCTACGCCGAAGCCGGCGGCAGCGGCACGATCAGCGGCATTCTCACTCGCACCGCAAATGTCAGCGCGATCGGTAAGTTCGGCGAAGGAACGCTGACGCTCTCGAACGCGAATCAATTCGACGGTTCGTTCTCGGTGAATCAAGGTGTAACGAAGATCACGAACTCCGCGGCCCTTGGTTCGCCCGCGGGCGCCACGACGGTCAACTACGGCGGCCAGTTGCAAACGGCTGGCAATTTGAATGTGCTGGGCGAAGCCGTGACGCTGTTTGGACGTGGTCCTAACAACACGGGCGCGCTCTACAGCACTAGCGGCAACAGCGTGTTCACTGGCGCGATCTCGCTCACGTCGCTCGCCACATTCGACGCCTATACGCTGCAGCCGAACTCTGGCTTTACGACATTCTCGGGGACGCTGATCAATACCGATCCCGGCACGTCGATCAACTGGAGCGGTGTGCAGAACACGAGCAGCGACATCATCAAGATCGGTGGCGGTACGCTGGAACTCAGCGGCGTGAACCCGAACACCAATGCCAACGCACCTCGTTTGATCGAAGGGACCCTGTTTCTGAACAAGGCCGCCGGCGTGAACGCGTTGGGGGCGACTGGCGCCAACTTCACAATCGGCAACGACGCGCCGGGAAATTCTGCCACGCTCAAGTATGGTGGCGACAATCAGTTGCTGAGCAATACTTTCACGATTTCCAGCACGGGACATATCGATCTGAACGGTCACGATCAGATCCTGGGCACAGTCAACATGTCGGTCGGTCCCAATGGTGCTGCCGACATCTCGCTCGGCGGCGCTTCGGCCACCATCAATGGCAACGTGACGGTGCATGCGCTGGGTGGCAGCAATCCGACCGGCGCCTCGATCACGGGCGGGACGTTGGGATTGCAGCTGTTCAATTCGACCACGGCCACGACTCGCACGTTCCAAGTAGCCGATGGCGCAGCGGGAACGGATCTGACGATTAGTTCCACCATCGTTGATGGCACGGGCTTTGTGAACGTCGGCCTTAACAAGACGGGCCTGGGAACACTGCAGCTGGCGGGGACTTCGGCAAATACCTTCTCCGGCACGACGACGGTTAGCGAAGGAACGCTGGAGCTGAACAAGACGGCTGGCGTGAACGCCCTGTCGGGGCCGCTGACGGCTGGTGACAACAATATTCAAAGTGGTTTTGCCAGCAGCGATGTGGTGCGCTGGTTGGCCGCCAATCAAGTGCCAGATTACAACGCGCTGGTCACGGTCAACGGCTCGGGCTTGCTCGATTTCAGCGGCAGGAACGAAACGATCGGCGCTGCCGATGGCGTGACTGCGCTGGCCGTCACTTCAGGCACTGTCGAACTCGGCGGTGCGACGCTGGTTGTGAATGGCAACATCGCCACGGCGGCGACGGTTGACGTTGCTGGTTTGCCAGCCAATCCCGATGTGTTCCGCGCGCCGGAAATTCGCGGCGGCACGATTGATTTGGGCAGCAACTTCCTGCGGTTGATCGATATTGCCGATCGTGGCGAATTGCTGGTCGATGCGATCATTTCGGCGAACCTGATCGGCGCTGCCGACGTGCGGAAGCAGGGGGCTGGTAACTTGCTCCTCTCGGGCAGCAACAACGGTTTGTCGGGCAATTTCTACATCGATAATAACCCCACGCTCAACCAAGCTGCGCTCACGGTTGGCAGCAACACCGCGTTGGGAACCGGCATTGTCTATCCCGCCAACACTCTGCAAATTGCTACTGACGGCGGCGCGCGAACGCTGGCCAATCGATTTATCTCACAAGATCTGCGTCTCTCGGGCGGCAACAATCTGCGGATTAACGGCGCCTTCGACATGGTCGTTGGCGCTACGATGACTGTCTTCAACGCCGTGACGTTGGAATTCGCCGGCGGTGTGGGCGAATTGGTTCCTGGGCTCGCTTTGGCTAAGAGCGGCACCGGCATCCTGAATATCTCGGCCCCTGCGCTGCACTCCGGAGCCACGACGATCAATTCGGCCGGTGGTGAAATTCTCCTCACCGGTGGCGGCACACTGGCGAATACCTCGGGCGTGACGGTCAATCTCGGCGGCACGCTGAGCATCGACAACTCGACGACAACAGTTGCCGATCGCGTGCGTAACTCGGCCAACGTGACGTTGGCCGGCGGTGGTATCGAACTGGTCGGTGGTGCAGCAGCCGTGAACGAAGTCGTCGGCACGTTGCAGACGAACACGAACTTCACGTCGCTCGTTTCGACGAACAGCACGAGTGCGGCTACGAAGCTTTCGTTCGCCGGGCTTACTCGCCAGGCGAACAGCTTCATTCTGTTCAACGGACAATCGAGCGATGGCGACAACCTGGGATCGGCTGATTCCGAGGTGTTGTTCCTCAATCCGCCGACGAACTTGTTGCTGAATGGCATTCTGCCGTTCGCCGCCATTCGGACGAAAACGGGCGGCGCGCAGGACCTGGATTTCGCCGGCTACAACGCGCTGGTCGGCATCACGCCGGTGGCTGCGCTCACGAGCCTGGCCGGCGCTACGGCGAGTGACAATGTGAAGCTGTCGGCAAGTGCAGCAGTCGCCGCGCCGACCGGCGTGAACGCGATTTTGATCGTCGGCAACGGCAATACGATCAGTGGCGCCTCGGCCATCAGCGTGAGCTCTGGCCTGGTGCTCAACTTCGGCGGTTCGAACACGATTTCGGCTCCGCTGAACTTTGGCGGACAAACGGCGACCATTGCCACGCCGAGCGTGAATCAGCGTTTGACGCTCAGCGGAGTGGTGAACGGCGATGCGGGCCTAACGAAACTGGGCGTTGGTGCACTGTCGCTCAACGGTGCGAATACCTATGCCGGAACGACGACGGTCGCCGAAGGAACGCTGCGGATCGGCAACAGCAGTGCGCTGGGTATCTCTGCCAACAACACGGCTGCGCAAGGTACTACGGTTGTGTCGGGCGCTGCCCTCGAAATCGACGGCAGCGGCGGCGCGGTCAACGTGGGCGATGAAGCCCTCAATCTGAACGGCGTCGGCTTTGGTTACGGCAATACGAATTCGACGACGCTGGCCAGCGGCTTTACGGGCGCGATTCGCAACATCGCGGGCACCAACTCGTGGAGCGGCAATATCAACCTGTACTCGGCCGCGAACAACACGGTCTTCAATAACGAAATCGATTTGGGATCGGATGCCGGCTTGCTGACGCTGACTGGCGCGCTGAGCGGCACCAACCCGCTGAACTTCCGCAAGGTCGGAGCCGGCGCCCTCGAGTTGGGCGGCAGTCTCCCCAATACCTTCACGGGTGGAAGCGCGTTTGTGTCTGAAGGAACGCTCCAACTGAATAAAGCCCCCGGCGTAACAGCTTTCACCGCTGCCTTCCCGATTCAAGTCGGCGACAATGTCGGCGGCGCTGATGCCGACGTTCTTCGCCTGATGAACAACGATCAGATCGTGGACACGAATGTGGTCACGGTGCAAGGTTCGGGCTTGCTGGATCTCAATGGTTTCAGCGACACCATCAATACCACTCTGACCCTCGTCAATGGTTGGACCGCTGCCGAAGTGACCACTGGCGCGGGAACGCTGACGATCAACAATGGCGCGTTTATCACTGTCAGCAACCTCGGAAATACGTTTGGCAGCCTCAGCGCTCCGCGCGTGACCGGTAACCTGGCCTTGCAGACGAATGGCGGCGCTGCAGCGACGCGGACGATCACCACGGGCGATTCGATCAACGAGATCGATCTGGAAATTGCAGCCGCCATTACCGATGGCGACCTCAATGCGAACTTGCAAAATGTGACGACGGCAGGCAACGGACGTTTGGTCTTGTCGGGTGTGAATAATTTCTCCGGCGTGACTACTATCGGCGCCGGACGAACGCAACTGACAAACGCTAGCGCCTTGGGCGCGGTCGGAGCCGGGGCACAGACGAGTGTTGCTTCGGGCGCAACGCTGGAACTTGCTGGCGTGACGATCAACGACGAATTGCTAACCATCACGGGTACGGGATTCGGGACACGCGGGGCTTTGGTGGCCGTGCCGGGCTCGGGGGCCAGTGCCTGGGCAGGAGCGACTGCGACGGCGGGTGTCATCACGTTGTCGGGCGCCACGAACATCGGCGTCGATACGGGTGCTTCGCTGAATCTCAATACCGTGGTTGCGGGTGACTTGACGACGAACGTCGTGCAGAAGCTGTTGCCGGGAACGCTGCGTTTCTCGGGAGCGAATGCGAACACCTTCACCAACGGCACTTTCCGGGTGATCGAAGGTGTCTTGGAATTGAATAAGACAGCTGGCGTGAATGCCGTCGGTGCGACTTCCTTGGTGCTCAGCGCCAGCAACGACCTGGGTGGTCAGGATGCGGACGTGATCCGCTGGCTGCAATCGGAACAGATTCCGTCGACCGGCACCGTCACGCTGCAGGTCACCAACGCCGGCCGAATGGACTTGAACGCCCAGACCGAAACCATCGGCAACACGGCTGGCAATGCATTGCAACTGTTCGCCAGCGTGGGTGGCCGGGCGACGATCAACAACGGCACGCTGATCCTCGCCGGCGCTAACGACACGAGCACCATTGTGGCTAGTACGGGTGGCAGTGCGGCGAGCATGGTCGCCAATTCGCCCGGCGCGTTGATTGCCACCAGCTTGGATTTGGGTGGCGCACGGCGGCAGTTCAATGTCGCCGATTCCGCACTTGGCCAAGCCGAACTGGAAGTCAGCGGCTTGATCAGCAACGGCCAGGTTCTAAAGGTCGGGACTGCGGCGACGTTGCTGCTGACCAACAATTCCAATTCGTATGCCGGCTTTGATGAAGTTCAAACGATTCCCGTGCCGACGGACGGCAACTTCACCGTCACTTTCCGCGGGCAAACCACGCCGCAGTTCAATAGCACGGGCGACACCACCGGAGCCGCCCTGCAGACGTTCCTGCAGACGAATCTATTCGGCGCGGGCAACGTGCTGGTGACTCGCGCGGGCGCGGCTCAGCCGTATGTGATCACCTTCGTAGGCGCACTCGCCAAGCGGGACCTGCCGGTGGTGACTTTCGCGGCAGGAACGACGGCTCCCATTGCAGCTCCCGGGGCAACGACCGAAACGACGATCGGCGGCGGCACGATCATCAATTCCTTTACGTCCGGCAACTGGGGCGTCAACTCGATTGCGGTGGGAGCGAACAACGCTCTGGGAACCGGCGGCGTATCGATCCGGCACGCGCAGAATTTGACCAATATCGCTTCGTTGCGAACCAACGAAACCAGCATCGTGCTGCCGAATGCCGTGGACATTACCACGACGACCGGGGCCGGCACGAACATCGTCTATGGCACCGTGGGTCAGCGCGTGCTGCCGAACACGACCTTGCCGACGCCGACGTTTACGTATGCCAATTCGGTGACGGTCAGCACCACGAACGTCGCTGCTGCGACGGCCTTCATCATCAACGTCGGTTCTTCGCTCAATCTACCCACGGCGACGCAAATCCCAACGGTCATTCACACCGGTGCTGCGCATGTCGCGTGGCTGGGGCAAGCGGCAAACACCGCGCTAGACCTCGGCAACCAGACTGTCAACTTCCGCACGTTCGCCAATGAAGTGACAGAGATCTCGGGCAACGTGATCGATACGCCCACCACGGCAGTGCAGGGAACGCTCACCAAAAATTCCGGCGGCGGCACCGCCGACGGCGAAGGTGTGCTCATCCTTTCGGGAAATAACACCTTCGATGGTGTGTTGAACGTTCAGGAAGGTATTCTCCGAGCCGCGAGCAATAACGCGCTCAGCAATCGAATCGACACTGTGCAAACCTTCGGCGTGACTGCCTCTGCTGGTCTGACCGGCACGGAAGTGCAGCAGCTGACGTTTGCTGGTGGTCCGAGCGGGACGTTCACGCTGACGTACAACGGCAATCTGTCGGCCACGGTCACGTATAGCGCTGCGGACGTCACCAGCTTGCAAACCGCGCTCAATACGATGTTCGGCGCGGGGAACGCGACGGCAGCGTTTGTGAACAGCAGCACCTATACGATTACGTTCACCGGCGCATTGGCTAACGCCAATCTGCAGCAGTTCACGGTCTCGGCGCTCAGTGTCAGCGGCACGGTGGCGGCCTCGACCAACAGCGACGGCGGCGGCAATGAAGTGCAAACGCTCACGCTCGGCGGCACGAGCGGCGGCACGGTCACGCCGCAGTTCTTCGGCGTGAACGCAACGACGGCGATTACTTACACAGCCGGTGTGACGACGGCAGCCTCGGTGCTGGCGAGCTTGAATTCGATTCCTGCGCTGAATGGCAACGTGACGGTGATCGGCGCGAACGGTGGACCGTTCACGGTCGTTTTCAACGCAGCCCTGGCGAAGGCCAACGTCAGCGCCCTGGTGCAAGGAGCCGCCACTGGTGGTTCGACACTGACCATTGCGACGGTGTCGGATGGTCAAGGGAACGAAGTGCAAACGCTGGCTCCGGCCGGTGCGACCGGAACGGTTGCTTACAGCTTGACAGTGGGTGCGGTCACCGTGACCGCGACTCCTGTTCTGAACGCGCCCTTCACGGGTTTGACGGCAGCCGCGCTGCAAACGCACTTGAATACGATTCCTGCCTTGAACGGCAACGTGACCGTGCTGGGTGGAACCGGCGGTCCGTTTGTTGTGATCTTTAACAACGAGTTGGCCAACGTCGACGTGCCAACGTTGACTGCCACTGCGGTGACGGCGACCGCGGGTATCACCGCAATCTCGAACGGCATTGGCAACGAACTGCAGTCGCTGGTTTTCGGCGGCACTTCGGGCGGCACGGTGACTCCTTCGTACGGCGGTGTGCTGGGGACGGCCTTGACGTTTACGACGGGTACCTCGCCGACGGCTGCACAAGTCACAACCAGTTTGAATTCGATCGCGCCGCTGAGCGGCAACGTGTCGGTGCTTGGCGGCAATGCCGGACCGTTCTTTGTCGTCTTCAAGAATGCTTTGGCGACCACCAACACAGCGCAGATCGCTCAGGGTGCAACCACCGGTGGATCGACGTTGACCACCACGACCGTCAGCAACGGCGGCCAGGGCAACTCGTTCTCGATCACGTTTGGCGGTCAGCAATCCACTTCGGTCTTCTTCAACGGTTTGACGCCGCCGTCGGCGGCAGCGGTGCAATCCGCCATCAATGCTTTGCCGGTCATGGCTGCGCTCGTCGGCCCCAGCGGGGGTCCTGTAACCGTCACTTCGACCGTAACTGGCTCAACTGCCAATTACACACTCACGTTCAGCGGCGCGCTGTCGGGCTTCAACCAAGGCGTGATTACCGTGACTCCCGCGGGAGCCGTGACGAATAGCACTGCCGCGGCGGTCACCGTCGCGGGTGGCGGTGGCACCACGGTGACTGCGGGTGCGGCGCTCGAAATCGCGGGAAATGGAGTGTCGATCAGCGAACCGCTGACGATCAGCGGTTTGGGTTTCAACAGCGTTCCCACCGGCGCGGTGCGGATGATCGATCGCGGCGTGACCGACAGCAACGCTTTTGTCGGGACTATCGCGCTCGCAGCGAACGCTGTGATTGGCGTCGATCGGGCGACTAACACGTTGACTCAGAGCGGCACCTCGTTCATCACGGGCGGCTTTGCTTTGACGAAGTTCGGCGCCGGCACGCTCGAACTGAACGGCACGAGCAGCAACAACTACACCGGCGGAACTTTCATCAATCAAGGTACGCTGCTACTTAATAAGCAAGACACCGCCGGCCGTGTGTTCCAGCCCAATGCGACCGGCACTGGAGCCGTGACGATTGGCGACGAAGGAGGAAGTGATATTCTCCGTTGGGCCGCGACGGCTGGTGCAGATCAGATCTTAGGCACGGCGAATATCGTGGTCACCACATCGGGGTTGCTCGATCTGGCCACGAACAGCAAGTCGGAATTCATTAATGCCTTGACGATGGAAACTGGTCGGCTGAAGGCTGCCGACGTGCAAACAGGAACTGGCCGTCTGACGATCAATGGCGACGTGACTGTCAACGCCAATCCGTTCGGCGGCGTGGGCACCACGGCTGCGTATCCCACCGCGACTGCGGCCAACATCAGTGGCAATCTGTCGCTGACTGGTGCGCTGGTGAGTTCGAACTCGCTGGGGCAGTTCAACGCTCCGCAAACGTTCATTGTCAACACTGGCGCCACGCTGAACGTGCCGGCGACAATCAGCGATCTGCAGTCGAGCGGCGGATTCTTCCCAGGTCTGGTGGAAGGGCGAATCGCGGCTGCGAACAACACCACGACGGCTAACCCGGGCGGCGGATTTGGAATTTTGCCGCGGATGGGCTCGGCGTTTTCCAGCGGTACCGGGAATCCCTGGAATGTCAATGAAACCTGGGTCTATACGGGGCAGTTCTTCGACGCCGACAACCTGGTCTCGTTTGGCACCGACATTGACGACAACGCTTACGTCTTCATCGATGGCGCGCTGGTCTATACGCAAGGCGGCAATACCTCGACTACGTCAGGTCTGATTGCACTTGGCGCAGGTGTGGGTGGCGGCTGGCACAACATTGAAATTCGGGTGGCCAACACCGGCGGCGGCGGTGGCGCAAACGCAGCCAACGGCTGGACCAACAGTTACGGCGTGGGTATCGCGCCCGATGGCACGATCGTGCTGGGCACTTCCGGCACCGCGGGTAACGCCTTCTTCCTGCCGATCGACAACGGTACGCAGAATCTCTTCCGCAGCGCCACTGGCCCAGCAGCCAGCGTGGCCAAGGCGGGTCGCGGCGTGCTGAACATCACCGGCAACGCTACTTACTCCGGCACGACGACGATCAATGCACAGGGCGGAACGCTGTTGCTGTCGGGCAACGGCAATCTGGCAAACACCAGCGCGATCACGATCAATGCCGATAGCACGCTGAAGATCGACAACTCGGCTACAAATTCGGTCACACGAATCCGCGATACCGCTGCCGTGAATATGTCGGGTGGTACTCTCTGGTACGTGGGAAACAGCGGCAGCGCTTCGACCGAGTTGCTCGGGGCGATGACACTGGCGGCCAACACGCAGTCGTATCTGCGCACGGATCTCGGCGCTGGCGGCGGAAGCTCGACCGCGCTGACGTTCAATGGTTTGACGGCGAATGCCGCCGCGACCCTGAACGTGTTTACGAATGCCGACTTCGCGATCGGCTCGCATGAAGTACGCTTCACCGGCACAGTTCCAGCCGGAACCGGCACCGGCACTGCGGCGTTTGCATTTGCGACGATCACCAACACCGTCACCGGCACCGTCGATCTGGTGAAAGATCTCGATGGCGTGAACGGCACGCCGATCAGCTTCGGCAAGTTCCTGGCCGCGGACTATGCCAGCGGCAACAACATCAAGGCCACCGCGGCGACGACCTTGGCGACGACCGTGAACGTCCTGCTCGTCTCTGGCGACGGCGTGGTCGTGACAACCAACGCAGCGGGCACAACCATCAGCAGCGGGTACGTCTACAACGCTGGTGGTGAAATCGTCGGCAATGCAATTTCTGGCGCTGGCGCGCTCAACTTTGCAGCAGTTGCACCGGTATTTGCCACCCAAGGTCGTGGCGAAACACAGCAGCTGACGGTCACCGGTGGATCGACCGGTACGATCACGCTGACGATGCCGATGTCGACCAGCCAGTCTCCGGCTCCCACGCTCGGTGGTACACAGGTCGCGCCGGCACTGCCACAGACGACGATTTCGCTGGACCTCGCCACATTGACGGCAGGCGCGATTCAGTCGGCGCTGGAGGCTCTGCCTGCCATCGGCAGCGGCAATGTGCTGGTTACCGTGCTTGGAGGCGGCCTGTTTGCGATTACGTTTATCGGCACTCTCATGGGCGCCGACCTGCCGCAACTGCAGGTCAACAACAACGCGGTTGTCACCGGCGGAGCAACCATCAGCACGACCACCGGTGGTGGCGGCACGCTGACGGTGAATAGCGCGGTGACTGGCACTGCTGCCGTGCGCAAGGAACGGAAGGGTCGGCTCGCACTGGCCGGGAACAATACCTTCAGCGGTGCGTTGACGATCAACGAAGGTGTCGTCGAAGCGCAGAACATCAACGCTCTCGGCACGATCGCTGGTGGGACCACGGTTAATGCTGGCGCGGCACTCGCTCTCAACTTCAGTGGCGCAGTAACTCTGGCCGCCGAACCGCTGACCATCAACGGCAGCGGTTATCTGAATGACAATAGCGGTGTATTGCGAGCCATCGGTGGCGGCACGATCACGCATGCGGGCGCGATCACCGAACTCAATGCCAATCCGGCCTATGCGACCTACTTTGTCGATACGGCGACGACGCTGATCCTGACTGGCGGTATGACGAATAACAACACTGCCGGTTACACGATTAAAGAAGGTGCTGGAACGCTCGAAATTGGCGGCACTACTACAAACGTCGGTAGCGGCGGCAACGGCATGGTGGTGAACGATGGTACGTTGCGATTGAACAAGCCCTCGGGCAACGTCAACAAGCACTTCTTCATCGGCAACAACGACGGCGTGGCGAACTCGGCCCGTGTTGTCTACGGTGCTGCGGCAGGTGGCGATCAGATCGTCGCCGGCGCTAACATCACGGTCAATCGCGATGGTCAAATCGATTTCGCCAACAAAGCCGATACGTTCACATCGATCACGGTGATTGACGGCAGTGTGATCAATACTGGCGGCACGGCAGGCAGCGGTCCGACCTTGACTGGCGGCCTAACTATGGCCGGCGGTTTGGTTGACATGGGCGCTGGTGCGGTAACTCTCCAGACCAATGCCACGATTCAACCCTTTGGTAGCACGGCGACCATCTCGGGCAATGTGATTCTCGGCAGTGCGGTGCGCACCTTTACCATCAACGACACGAACGCGGTCGAGGACCTGGTACTCAACGCGACTGTCTCCAGCGTGACTGGCGGCGCGTTCATCAAGGCCGGCAACGGTGTGCTGGTTCTGAATGGTTCGAACAGCGTGACCGGCACGAACGAAGTGCAAACGATCACGATCGCCAATTCGCCGACGGGCGGCACGTTCCGGCTGGCCTACGGCGGGCAACTGACCGGCGATATTCCGTTCGGTGCGACTCCGGCTTTGACGGCTGCGAGCATTCAGACAGCCCTCGATGCCTTGGTGACAATCGGTGCCGGCAATTCGCTGGTTGCTGTGGCCACAGCAGGTCCACCGACTTATACGTTCACCGTTACCTTCCAAGGCGCCCTCGCTGGCATCGATGTGCCGCTGATGCAAGCGGCGATCGGCGACACGTTGACGAGCGCAGGAACTCCGCAACCGACGGTGGCGGTTGCCACGACGACTGCCGGTGTAACGGCGTGGACGGTCAACGCCGGTGTGCTGGCGGTTGGCAGCGCGGATGCCCTGGGTACAGCTGGCAACCGAACTGGCCTGGCGCTTGGCGCCGGCGAAATCTGGGCTTACGGGTCCAACCGGACTATCGATAACACGCTGCTCATTGGCACGTCGTTCACGCTGGGTGCGCGTCGCGATTCGGCAGTCACTGGCAATACGAATGTGTTCGCTGGTGTCGATGTCAACGGCTTCAACGACCCGTTCGATCTCACCTTCAGCTCGACCGCAAAGTCGGTGTTGAATGTCGCGAGCGTCAGCCTGGCGGTGCAAGATCCGAACACTGCGGTCGCCATCAATGGGCCGCTCGGCGAAAACATCGCCAACCTGCAAACGGCGGGAGCCAACCTCACGAAGACCGGCATCGGCTCGCTGACGCTCGGTGGCGACAACCGCTTTACCGGCAGCACGACGGTAAGCACCGGCAAGTTGATTCTGACGAGCAACAACTCGCTGGGGATCGATCGCAACGAAGTGCAGCGGCTGCAATTGACGACGGTCGGCAACTTTGCGTTGTCGTTCACCGCGCCATCGCTGTTGGGTGGTCAGGCCGCAACCACGACCGCTGCTGGCTTCAATGACACGACGACGGCTGCAGCCATGCAAGCCGCGCTGAACGCGTTGCCGAGCATCGGCGGCGTGGGTGGTTCGGTGACGGTGACGCGCGTGGTCAACGCGGGCATCCCCGGCACGGTGAACTGGTTCATCGAATTCGGCGGGGCGCTGGCTGGAACTGACGTCGCCACGCTCGGCGTTGTGGCCGGAACCGCCACTCCGGTGGCAAGCGAAATCGTCAAGGGGAATACGAACTCGGTCAGCGTTACGGCGGGCGCTGCCATCGAGACCAACGGCAACCTGGCCATCGGCAACAAGAACCTGGTGCTGACAACGAATTCAGGTCAAGGAAGTGGCTTCATCGGTGAACAAGAGTCGTTCGGCAAGGGACACGGCAGCCTGGTGGCGACGAGCGGCAACACGACGTGGGGAACGGGCGAAACTCCGTTCAACTTCACCTATACCGGTACGAATCAGTTGCTGAGCTTTGGCGCAAACAGCGGAGCATCGTTGACGCTGAATGGGACGATGACCAACGTCACCAACGTCGGCGGCATCAACAAGGTCGGCGCCGGTTCGTTGACGCTCGCTGGAAATGCGACCAATTTCCTGGCCGGTGTTTCGATGGTGAACGACGGCGAACTCGTGCTGAACAAGACAGCGGGCATGGATGTCTTCAACGGCGGCACGTTGCAGGTTGGCGACAACATGGGCGCGGGAATGGATACGCTCACGCTGAGCAGCAGCGAACAGATTGCCCACACCGTGACCGTGGTTGGCCAAACCACCAGCCTGATCCGAACGTCGGTTGCGCAGGCTGCTTCGACGACGAACGAAGAACGAACCTTCACGATCGGCGCCACGGCAGGGCAGTTCACTGTCACCGTCGGCGCGGATGTCACGCCCAACCTGGCCTTCAATGCGAACGCCGCGACGGTGCAAGCAGCGTTGAATGCATTGCCGGGTGTCGCCGCGCTCGGTGGTGTGCGAGTGAACTTCTTCAGTTCCGGCACCAACCAGTTGACTTACACCGTCACCTTCCTGAATCAAACGGACGTCACCTTAGCGTTCGCGGTGGCCAACGGCACGACGGCGCTTTCGGGCGGCACGGGCATTACCTCGGTCGGCACGGTTACCGACGGTGGCTTGAGTGGCCGCGAAACGCTCGAAACTGCTCCGACCCTCGTGATCGGCAACGGTACGGCTGCGGGCGACATTAGCCTGGCAGCGGGAACGACGCTGGTGCTCGGCGCCAATCTCAATGTCACGGTCTTCTCTGGCGCTTCGCCGAGTGTGGCCGCGGGTGGTGCGCGGATCGACGGCGGTACGATCTTGTTGATCGCGCCGAATCAAGCCACGACGCAACGGACGCTGACCGTCGCCGATTCGGCCGCGTTTGCCGATTTGACGATCACGTCGCGGATCAGCGACGGCGCTGCTGCCGGCGGCCTGATCAAGGCCACGGCGAACAGCCGCGTGGTGCTGAACAATGCAGCCGACAACAGCGACTACACCGGGGCGCTCTCCATCAACGCCGGTGCACTGCGCATCCTGCAAGCCAGCGGTTTGGGAACCGTCGCGGGAGCAACGACCGTAGCCGCGACCGGCGTGCTCGAAACCGACGGTGGGCTCACCTTCGGCGAAACATTGACGCTCAACGGCAGCGGTATCACCAGCACGGGAATTCTGGGTTCGGTGAATGCAGCGAATACCCGCTTCGACTCGGGTGCGTTACGCGTGTTCAATGGTAATGTCACCTGGAACGGCAACGTCAATATTGGTGTGGCCAATACGGTGATCAGCGTCGAGACCGGCAATAGCTTGAATCTGACCGGCGTGCTCGCGAACGGCGGCTTTACGACCGTGAAGTCGGGCGCGGGAACTCTGCAATTGTCGGGCGCCACAGCAAACACTGGCGCGGGTACCTTCCATCACTATCAGGGAACGTTGCAGCTCAATAAATCGGGCGCGGCGATTGCCATTTCGAATGCCCTGATCATCGGCGATTCACTGGGCGGCAACGATGCCGACCTGGTGACTTATGGCGCGCTGGCAGGACCGAATCAAATTGCCGACGGCGTGGCAGTCACGGTGCTTAGCAGCGGCCAACTTGATCTCAGCGGTTCGACGAGCGGGTCGAACGAGACGAATGTGATCACCGTCCCTGCGGCCGTGACGCACTTCTATCTCAACTTCAACAACTATCTCACCGTACCGATCGTGCGGGCCACGGCTACCGGGGCCACGATTCAAGCCGCGCTCGAAGCGTTGCCGTCGATTGGTGTAGGCAATGTCGCCGTGACCGGCGTCGCTGGTGGACCTTACACAGTGACGTTCCAAGCGGCCCTCGCCAAGACCGATGTGAACGCCATCTCGGCCGTCGTTTCGCTTGGTACGGGTCCAGTCACCTTCCTACCGACGAACGGTGTGCCGACAGAACTGATTACGACGCTCAACCTGGCGAGCGGCGTGGGTGCGGCAGCTGACGTGTTGATTGGTGGCGCAAATACGCTGTCCACGACCGTTGTCACTGTGTACGGCCACACGGGGGCTAACACGAGCGTGAGCATTCCGACCGGTATCGTAGACTTGGGTGGCGCAACCCGCACGTTTACGGTGAACGACACGGCTGCTGCGAGCGATCTGAACTTGGGCGCGACTTTGGGTGGCACGAGTGCTGGTGCTTTGACGAAGGCCGGCGCTGGTACGCTCGAAATGAGCGGCACGCAGGTCAACGCCTATGCTGGGGCCACGACGGTCAATGAAGGGACGTTGCTCCTGAACCGCAACCTCGCAGCTGGTGCAGGATCGCTGATTCTCGGCAATCTGACCGTCGGCGATAACGTTGGCGGACCACTCGATGATGTGGTGCGCTACGGCGCTGCTGCCAACGGCAACATCATTGCCGATCCTGTCGGCGTGACGGTGAACAGCACCGGCTGGCTCGATTTGAACAACAAGACGGATGGTTTCGGCGCAGCGCCGATTGGCTCGAGCACGCTGGCAACTGCCAACGGCCTGTCGTTGGTGATTGGTCCTTCGTTTAGCGCACTGGTGTCGACGGGCACTGGCACGCTTAACCTGTTGGGCAACATTGCCGTGACCGCGGCCGCTGGCAATCAATCAGAAATTACGACCGGTGCGAAGATCACCGGTTTGATGAGCCTCGGCGGTGGTGCTCGCGCGATGACTGCGGTTGATACGCTGGCGGATGAAGAACTGATCGTGGAAGCCGCGATCAGCGACGGCACGTCGGCGGGCTTGACCGAAGCATTTTTGAGCAGCGGCGGCGCCATCGACACGACGACTTCGAGTCCTGGTGGTCCGAATCAGTTGTTTGTACGGTTGGGCGAAGCATTCAGCGGGACGAGCATCGCTCCCTGGGCGGTGAACGTCACGTACGTCTACACCGGGCAGTTCTTTGACGCGGATGGCATCTTCGCATTCGCCGAGAACATCGACGACGTTGCGCGGGTGACCATTGACGGCGTATTGCGGATGAACAACGGCGCCTTCAACGTGGCGACCACGACCGGTAGCACGACCGGTGGCAACTCAACCGCAGCCGGCACCACTACCAATGCCAATCCCAACGGCGGCACGACCAACTTCGGCATGGGCCCGAATGGCGATGGCTGGCACAACATCGAAATCCGGCTTTACAACGGCAGCGGTGGCGCGGGCGCGGTGGCCAGCAGTGTTGGTGCGGGTGCTCCCAACTGGCTCGCGACGTTTGGCTTCGGCTTGAACCCGACCACGCTCAATCTGACTAGCACCGATGCGGCCAACTACATCCTGCCGGCCGATCCGGGTGATTCGACGTTGTTCCGCACGGTTCAAGGCAGCCTGGTAACGGGCGGCACGGGCAAAATCGCACTTGCCGGGAACAATACCTACACAGGCAGCACGACGATCAACAATCGCGAGACAGTGCTCCGCAACGGCGGCACGCTGGCGGGCACGAGCAGCGTTTCGGTGATCTCGACATTGCCCACGGCAACCAACGTTGGCGCGACGCTGACAGTGGATGATTCGCAAGGCGCACCGAATGCCAATCGCATAAACAATACGGCTACGCTGACGATGACGGGCGGCACGGTCGGCATTCCGACGGTGTTCAACTACATCGGCAATGCGGCGAACTCCAGCGAAACATTTGGCGCGACCACGCTGACGACGGGCAACTACTCCGTCTTCCGTTCGACCACCACCGGAAATGGCACGAACACGGTGACCAGCGCTGGGTTGACTCGCGGCGGCGCGAATACGTTTGCCAGCTTCGTTGGCGTGAACGACGATCTGGGTTCGGCCGACAACAAGTTGATCTTCACGGCGCTCGGTGGCACTCCGGCGGCCCCTGTGTTGGTGCCCTATGGCAGTGTGACCACAGCGTCTGGCGTTGTCCGCGAAGCTGTGCACGACACTACTTTTGGTGTGCATGCGGCAACGGCCTTCAAGACCAGTCTGAACGATCCGACGCTAACCGCGACCGATTTTGTCCGTCTGACGAAGAGCGAAGTCATCACCACGCCGAAGACGGTGGCTGGTTTGATCATCGCTGGCGACAACATCACGATCAGTGGTGCTGGGGCCCTCACGGTTTCGAGCGGTTCGATCTGGATGAATGGCTCGGGCTCGGCTCAATCGGTGATCAGTGCTCCGCTGACGCTGGGTGTGACGAACACCGAAAGCATCGTACAAGTCGAAGACGGCAACTCGCTGACGATCAGCGGCGCGGTGACCTTCGCGGGTGCAACCAATACGCTCCGCAAACGTGGGCCTGGCGCGCTGACCCTGTCGGGCGCCAACGGCACCACGCTGACGGGCTTGATCTCGGTCGAGCAAGGCGTGCTCCGCGCGGGAAGCAACGATGCTCTCGGCGTGGTTGCTCAGAGCACCACGGTGGCCGCGGGCGCGACGCTCGAAATCGCCGGCGGTTTGACGTTGGGCGTGGGTGGCGCGAATGAGAACATCGTGCTCAACGGCAGCGGTGTGAACAACACGGGCGCCATCCGCCTGGCAGACGATGCCACGGCGGGAAGCACGATTGGCGTGGCTGCTGCTGGCACGGCCATCACGGTGAATACGAATGCGACGCTGAATACGGGCGCGAGCGGATTTGGCTTAACGGTCAATGGCACGCTGGCCACGGCTAGCACGCTCACCAAGATCGGCGTCGGCGATTTGACGCTGGGTGGTTCGGCGGCGAATGTTGCGAACGTGACCGTCGCTCAAGGAAATGTGAATCTGGCCAAGACGGCCGCTGTGGCCGTGGCTGGCACACTGACGATCGGCACCGATCTGGGTGGCGACAATGCTCAAACGGCAACAGTGACCGGCATTGCCGGGCAGTCGGCAACGGTGTCGATCGCGAGCACTGGTGCACTGAATTTGAACGGCATTGCGTTCATCGCGACAGCGCTCACCATGTCGGTCGGTACGAGCACCAGCGCGGATGTCTTCAGCTCGACTGGCGTGCCGACATTGACGCTGAACGGCAACCTGACCCAGCAATTGGTCGCTGGTATCTCGGGTAACGCCATGGGCGCTTCGCCGGCAGCAACGATTGCGGCGAGCGTGGTTCTGAATCTGAATAACGGTAATCGCACGGTCACCACGGCTGATCGCAGCTCGATCAATCCGTTGCTCAGCAACACCTTTGTCGGTGTGATTGGTTCGGATGAACTGGTGATCAACGCTGCTGTCAACGGCGGTGGCACGGCCGGCGCGCTGACGACTGCAGGCTCGGGCCGCCTGGTGCTCAATAGCGTTGGTACCTACACCAATACGGGAACCATTCTGACCATCGGTGGTGGCATTGTGGCCATTCGCAATCCGAATGCTCTCGATGGCGCTGCTACCGGCACGATCAACATCTCGGCAGCGGGCGCTACGCTCGAGCTCGATACGACTACGTCGCTGAGCACCAGCCGTGTGATCTCGATGTCGATTACTGGCGGCACGGGTGCGACCGAAAACCTGGCCGGCGGTATGACGAGCAACAACCACGGCAACATTCGCGTGCTGAAGGGAACGCACACGATCGGTGGAACGATCACTGTTGCCACAAGCAGCCCCACGTTGCGTGGTGCACCGAACACCAAGCTGATCTTCGGCGGCACGTACAACATGGCGACGTTCGGTACGACGATCAACGGCGGATCGACGAGCACGTTCGAGTTCCAAGCACCGATCACGGGCAGCGGCACGTTCACGGTGGACGGCAACCTGGTGCAAATGACCGGCACGTCGACGATGACGGGTGCTACGGCCATTTCGATCATCGATAACGGCAGCTTGGAAGTGAACGACACGGCCGGCCCGATTGCCAATCGGCTGGCCGATGCCGCGGGCATTTCGCTCAACAACGGCAAGTTGGTCTATATCGGCAATGCAGCAGGTAGCACCGAAACGGTCGGTGCGCTGACGTTGACCGGCGGCACCGCGAACGCCATCGAATCGCGCACCAGCGGCGGCACGAATGCGTTGACGTTCACCGGTGCGTTCCCCGCCACGGCGAACACAGCGGTTCGGTTTGTCGGCAGCGGCAGCGATCTGGGTGCAGGCAATCAGATTCTGTTTACCGCCACGCCGACGGTGACGAACGGCATTGTGGCTCGGGCCACGGTGACTTCCTCGGCAAATCAACTCGACCTGGCAACGGTCACGGGGGCGGGTCCCTTCCGCATCGAAGCCCTGCCGGCTGGCAGCTATTACACCGGCGCACTGAGCGCCGCTCCAGCCAATGCCAATGTGCTGATCACCGCCAACGATGCGAGCGGAGCCTCGGCCGCCGCCATCAACGCACTGCTCGTACGCGGCGGCGTCACGGTGAGCGGCGCTGGCACGCAAGCGCTGACCGGCGCTGCGATGGTCGGCAGCAGTGGCAACAATGTGATTTCGATCGGCTTGTCGAATACGGCCGAAACCGGCTTCGTCGTCGCCGACAACGTGCTCGATGTGCAGGGAGTGATTTCCGGCACCGGCATGGCTCCGATGAAGAGCGGCGCAGGCGACCTGCGTTTGTCGGGCGCTGCAGCGAATACTTTCACTGGCGCGGTCAACATCGGCCAAGGTAGCATCACCGCGGCCAAGAGCGCAGCCCTGGGAACTTCCAGCGGTGCGACGGTTCAGTACAACGCCGCGATGCGGCTCGATGGCGGAGTGACGGTGGCCGTTCCGCTCACGCTGCTCGCTTTCCTCGACTACTCGCCCAACGGCGGTTTGATCAACGTCAGCGGCAGCAACGTGTGGGCCAACAACATCGCGCTCAACAATTCGGCGACGGCGGTCAATGTGCAGGCTGGCACGCTGACGGTAAACGGCTCGCTGACGGGCACCAGCCTCATGAAGATTGGGGCCGGTGGTTTGATCCTCTCGGGCTCGGGCGCCAACAGTCACACTGGCAACATCATGTTGGTAGAAGGTAGCCTGACGCTGGCGAAGACCGCTGCGGTGGCTGCAGTTCCTTCCGGCAACCTGGTGGTGAATCCAGGCCTGACGGTTAATGTGGCTCCGGCCACGGGCCTGGGTGTGACGACGGCGTTTGACAATCAGCTTGGTAACGGCTCGAACATTCGCTTGCTCGATGGCGCAACGCTTGATCTGGGTGGTCGCTCGACGGCTGGCAATGTGACGGACATCACCCTGCATGGCGCCACGATCAACACCGGCGGCGGCGTGCTGAACATGGCTGGCAGCGTGTTTGTGAATGACAACGCCAATTCGTCGGTGATCAACGGTGCGCTCAATCTCTCGAACGTGGCACACACGTTTGCAGTCGCTGATGGCAGCAACGCAGCCGATCTGCTCATCAACGCCGCCATCACCGGTGGTGGCGCCACTGCGGGCATGTTGACAAAGACCGGCCTGGGAACGCTGGTGCTCACCGAAGTGAACACTTACTCCGGCGGTACGGTGGTGAATCTCGGCACCCTGGAACTTCGCAACTCGCTCGCACTCGGTGCGGTCGATGCGGTTCCTGCTCCAGTTCCGCCGACGGCGAATTCGTCGACCAATGGAACGACGGTAGCTGCCAATGCCACGTTGCGACTCAACAGCAACGGTGGGGCTGCCGTGGCGATTGCCGACGAAGTCCTTACGCTCAACGGCAGCGTGTTTTCGACGGTCAACGGCGGAGCGACGCTGCAGAGCACGGCAGGCAACAACAGCTGGTCTGGCCAAGTGTTGCTCGCCAATGGCGTGCTCGGCGGCAATGTGCTGATCGAGACTGTGAGCAATCTCAATCTGTCGGGTGCGATCAGCACCTTGGCGACATCGGCCAACAATGTTGGTCTGGCAAAGATTGGCAACGGCACGCTGACCTTGTCGGGCAGCGGAGCCAATACGTATTCCGGCAGCACGCTGGTAAACGCTGGTACGCTGGCACTCAATAAGAACGGCGTCGCGCCGTTCGGCGACGGCCTGACGGTCAGCTCCGGCGCGACCGTGAGCCTGCTGCAAGCCAATCAGCTGCCCGATACTTCGAACCTCGTGCTGCTCGGCAACGCCGCTCTCAATATGAACGGCTTTAGCGATACGGTCGGCACGCTGACCCTCACGAGTGGCACGGCAGCTGCCAATGCCACGGCGATCAACACCGGTGTGGCTACCCTGACGCTCAACAGCGATCTTTATCTCGATGTGACTGGCACGGGCGCGACTGCGGCTTCGCTGGCCGGCAAGCTGGCCCTCGGCAGCGTGAGTCGCGAATTCAACGTCGCCAAGTTGGCCACGGGCGCCGATCTGTCGATTGCTGCCGTAATCAGTGGCAGCGCGGATCTGACCAAGCTCAACGACGGCACGCTGGTGTTTGCAGCACCGACGGTGAATACGTTCACCGGTGATGTCGCCGTGTCGCAAGGCACGTTATGGGTCAATGGCACGACGAGCGCCACCACCGACTACACGGTTGCTCAACAGGCTACTCTCGGTGGCAGCGGCACGATTGGCGGCACGGTCACCGCGGTGACCGGCACTGCGACGATTCCTGGCGGTACGGTGAGCCCGGGAACCAACAACACGGCAATCCTGACGGAAGCTGGCACCCTCACGCTCAATCCGTTCAGCATCTTCCCAGTTCAAATCAATGGCACGGTTGCGGGTACCGACTACGATCAGCTTGCAGTCACAACTCCGGCCAGTACGGTGAATCTGAACAACGCGACGCTCAGCGTTACGGGATCGTATGTCGTTCCCACCACGCCACTGCAGTCGTTCGTGATCATCAACAACGCGGGCACCGACCCGGTCAACGGCATCTTCAACGGCTTGCCCGAAGCTTCGCCAATCGTCACCGCCAACGGCACGTACTACATCACGTACCAAGGTGGCGACGGCAACGATGTGGTGCTGAACAATCAGTTGGTGATCTACGGCACGTCTGGTGCAGACACGCTGATCATCACGACGGTTCCGGGCGGTTACACCTATCAGCTCAACGCTCAGCCCGTTCAGAATGCCTTGGTTACGGTACCCGTCGTGTTCAATGGGCTCGACGGCGACGACGTGATGATCGTCAACGCCGGTGTGAATCCGATTCCGGAAATCACCTACAACGGCGGCAATCACAATATTCCGCTCACGGCTGGCGCCGATCCGCAAGACGGCGACGTGCTGGTGGTCAATGGCACGAGTGCCCTCACCGCCAACTACACGGTCGATGGCGTGGTCGATGCCAACGACAACAACGGTGTGTTGACGATCGTCGGTCAGAATACGATCACCTTCAGCCAACTCGAACCAGTCCTCGACGTGTTCGGCTTCGGCACGGTGAACATCACGCTCCCCAACGCCAACGATGTGATCAACATCGCTGATGGCTTGGATGCAAATACGAACCTCCTGCCAGCTCTGCGAGTGACGGGCAGCTCGGGTGGCGTGGCCTTCGAAGGGATCAACCTGCGAAACACGACGAACGTCAACATCGATACGACCACCGTCGATGGCAACGACACGGTGACGATCAGCTCGGGCACGACGGCTCACGGCATCACCAATCTCACGCTTGGCACGGGTGTTGGAACCGATACGGTGACGGCGACTGGGGCTTTGACCGTGGGTGGCAACCTCACGATCAACTCGCAGCAGATTGCCGTGAACGCCACGCTGACGACGGGTGCGGCCGGCACGGCCACGCTGAACGCGGGGACTGGCGGCATCACGACTTCTGGCAGCGGAATCGACGTGGTCGCACAACTGCTCGTCGCCACAGCGGCAGCGGGAATCGATCTCGATACGACAATCACTACGCTGACCGCGAGCAGCACCAATGCCGCGATCACAATTGACGAAACGAATGGTCTGGCCGTGAACACGGTGAACTCGGGCACCGCGAACACCCGCCTCACGCTGGCGGCTGGCGCCATCACCGATAACAACGGCAGCGGCACTTTGAACGTGACGGCTGCGCTACTCGATGCAACTGGCCCTGGTGGCATCGATCTCGATACGACCATCACGACGCTGACCGCGGCAAGCACCAACGCCGCGATCAGCATTCGCGAAACCAACGGCTTGGCGGTGAACACGGTCGCCGCCGGCACTGGCAACGTGACGCTCACACTGGCGGCTGGTGCGATCACCGACAACAACGGCAACGGCACGCTGAACGTGACGGGTGGCTTGCTGAATGCGACGGGTCCTGGCGGCATCAACCTCGATACGGCAGTTACTACACTGACTGCCGCGACGACGAACTCGGCCATCGCAATTCGTGAGTCGAACGGCCTGGCCTTGAATACCGTCAACGCCGGCACGGCTGCGGTCTCGCTGCTGCTCGCCGCGGGTGCTCTCACCGACAACGATGCCGATGGCAATGATGGCGGCACGATCAACATCACAGGCAGCTCGATCGTACTCACGGCTGCGGCTGGCATTGGTGGCACAGATTCGCTGGAAACGGCAACGTCATCTTTGTCGATCGACAATTCCACCAGCGGCAACGTTGCGATTTACAACACGGTGGGCGGCTTGCTCACGCTGTCGAACATCGCTCCGGTGACGGCGGGCTTTGCGGCTCGCAATCTGGGCGGCACGACGACCATCGTGAACAAGGCTGGCGGCCTCGCAGTTGCCGGCAACGTCACTTCGGGTGGCGCGATCACACTGTCGGCGACCGATGCGGCAACCACTGGCCAGGACTTCAACCTGAGCACCGGTTTTACCATTCAATCGACGGGCGGCTCGGTGGCACTGAGCGCGGGCGATAACCTGACGTTGCCCGCCGGCACGACGGTTCAAGCCGCGTCGAATGTTTCGCTCACGGTCGATGCTGGGGTAGTGGATGTCGGCGTTGGTTCGCTGGTCACACTGGCTGGCACGATCACGGCTGGCACGGCGCTCGTCGGTGATGGCAACATCACGATCGACATGGGCGCCGACAACGACACGCTGACGGCCAATGGCGCGACGGTCGCTACGCTCAACGCGGCAGGCGACGAGATCCGCATCACTGGCGGAGCCGGGGCCGATGTATTCAACCTTGGCACCGCAGTGAGCACGGCGACGATCAACGCAGCCACCACTCGCATCCAAGGCTTCGACTTTGGCGGCACCGAGGGTGGTATTGCCGATCTGGGCGATACGTTCAACATTCGTATCAGCACGGTCACGGCTTACGAGATCGAAGGTGACAACCCGACGACTCCGCCGGGCGACATCCTCAATATCGATTTCACCGGTGTGGTTGGCATCGCGACCGAGATCCATGGCGTTCCCGATACGACCATCTCGGCTCCAGGCTTCCAAGGAATCACTTATCGCGAGATCGAAACGAGCAATTCGCTGGGTGGCAGCGTCAATCACGTCTTCGATCTGAACAACTTCGCAACGGGCAACGTGTTCGACGTGCAGCTGCTCGATGCCAACACGATGCAAGTCGCACTCGATGGCACGGTGATCTTCCAAGGTGGCGACGACAATGTGAACAGCCTGACGTTCGCGGGTCGCGCGGCGACGAACGACTCGGTTCGTATTCACGGCCTCGCTAGTGGTCAGCTGCTGACAGAAACGGGCGCGCTGCTCGGTAGTGGTGTGCTGCCAACGATCGATGGCGTGCGCAAGAGCGTCTCGAGTGCCTTCACCAACGCTCAGCGAACGCTGCCGCACGGGACCAACCCGCCGGCGATTTACTTCGATGGCCGCGGTGGCACGGACTCGATCGTGCTCGACCTGCCAACGGCCCGCAACGTCGCCTACTTCTCCGACAGCTCGGCTGCCGGCGCTGGCGACCTGAGCGTGCAAGCCGGAGCCGGTCCTGCCATCGGCCTGGCCGCAACGTTCGTCAATCTGGAGAGTGTTCACATTCTCGATCGCAACGGCGCGGGCTCGAGCCTGCTGATCGATGCGAGCGGCACGGCGGCTACGGCGAACTTGTCGCTCGCCAACATCGCCGATCCTGCGGCTCCACTCTACGATGCACTGAACCCGGTGAATAACACTCCGGCCTTCGGCGGCACCGCGGGCTTTGTCATGCCGGGCGCTTCGCAGTTGCTCGGTGATGGCGGAGTGGCCGCAACCACGTTCGCCGGCTTCCAGACTGTTACCGTTCGCGGTGGTGCGGGCGCCGAAACGATCAACGCCATCGGTGTTGATGGCGCGCCCTCGATCGGCGGCGGAGCTCTCACCAGCCTGACGCTCGATGGCGGCAGCACTCGCAATCTGGCCGATGTCGAAGTCGTCACCGATACCGGCGCCGACACCATTCGGCTGCAAAGCCTGCCGGCCACGGCCACGGCGACGTTGCTCGGTCGGACCGGCAGCGACATCTTCCAGCTGTACAACGGCAGCAACACGGTCGACAACATCGCCGGCCAGGTAATCATCGATGGTGGCGATGGCAACATCGGCGGCAACAACGATCAGCTGATCATTATCGACAGCGGCGATCTGACGGGCGACACGATCCTCATCGATACGGCGGCGCAGGTCGCGCCGAACTATCGCATCGAAGGGATCACGTCGGCCGCCGTCGACGACATCATCTATCGCAATATCGATGCTCTCACGCTGACTGCCACGGCTGGCAACGATGTGATCGATGCCAAGTTCATCGCTCAAGCCTTGCACAATCATGATCTGAATACGGTCAGCCTCAGCGGCTGGACCGGCGCGGATCAGTTCCTGCTGTTCACGTCCGATCAGTTCGGTGGCAGCGGAGTGGGCGTGACTCCGAACATGATGCCTTCGGGCGTCAATTCGATCAGCCTGTATGGCGATGCTCCGGGCAATCCGAACGCGGGCGACGGCAACGATGTCTTCGGCGAAACTCCGCTGGGGCTTACGGGCACCGGCTTCACCAATGTCGGCCTGATCGTTCCCGATACGACGCGGATGATTCGCCCGAGCGCGAGCACGGCGATCTCGATCGACGGCGGTCAGCCGAGCGGCTTGCCTGCTCCGGTGAGCGACGTACCCGGCGATGTTCTCAATCTTGATGTCACGGCAGTGCCGAACTCGGCTCCGCTGGTTGTTTCGACGTTCTCGCCCGGTGCGGTGGTTTCGACATTTGTTCAGCCGCTGACTTGGACGCAGATCGAAGACATCAATCTGGTCGACCAAGGCAAGCTAACCAACGTGCAGATGGGCGATCTGTTTGCTCGCACCACGGGTGCTGCCGATCTGGTGCAACTCACGCGCAATCCTACGGCTGGCAATCCGAATCAAGTGCGGCTGCGCATCACGTCGACCATTGCCAACTACAGCGCGACGAACAAAACGATCATCTACGGCGGCGGCGGGAACGACAACATCACGCAGTCGAACCTCACAATCCCTGCCGAGTTCTACGGCGAGGATGGCGATGACGTGCTGAGCGGCGCGACGAACAACGACTGGCTCGTCGGCGGCATCGGCAACGACCGGATCAACGGCGGCAGCGGTGACAACGTTATCTGGGGCGACAATGCTCCGACCAATCCGACCGATCCGACGCCTCAAGATGGCCCAGTCGGCGGCGACGACATCCTCAGCGGTCTCGGCGGCAACGACGTGTTCTACGGTGGCGCTGGAGCCGATCAGGTGAGCGCCGGTGGCGGCAATGACTACGTCTATGGTGGCCAGGGCGACGACACGCTCGATGGCAGCGACGGCGATGATCGGCTGTACGGTGGCGCTGGAAACGACATTCTTAGCGGCGCGACCGGCAACGACTTGCTATCCGGCGGTACGGGCAACGACAAGCTGTACGGCGGTACGGGCAACGATGTACTCATCGGCGGCACGGGCGCCGATCTGCTCGATGCCGGCGATGGCAACGACATACTGGTGAGCGGCAGCGTCGACAACGAGAACAGCGTGTGGACATCGCTGGCCACTGTGGGCACCTACAGCCCGGCGACCTACACCAATGGCACCGACAACGATGCCGCGCTCCTCACCTTGCTCGCGCAATGGGGCACGTTCGGCCTGCGTACGACGCTGGGCGCGATCACCCACGACGGCGACAACGACGAGTTGATCGGCGGGACCGGCGACGATGACTTCTGCTGGGAGTCGATCGACGTTTCTGACGACAACCCGAACATCGCTCCGTCCGATTTCAATCGGCCTGGCATGGGCATCGACGAGCGGTTCAATCCCACCTAAGGTCGAAGCAGAGTTGTACAAACAGTTTGCGGCCAGAGGATGACCACCCGCGAACTACCAGCGGGAGTTGCTTAGCAACTCCCGCTTCTTTTTGCGCGCTGCACGCCGAATCTCTGAAACGAAAGCTCTTCGTCAGCGTTAATTTTTTAACGAACTGCTCTTGCATTCACGGGACGAGACGTTAAAAATTTAACGCATCAGAGAATTGCCCATAGAGCGAGTGTCGCCCAGGAGCGATGGCATGCCGGATTCAGCGCAGCTCAGCCGCCGAGAGCGGCAAATCATGGAGGCGGTCTTCGCGTTAGGCGAGGCGACCGTCAATCAAGTGGTCGAAGCCATTCCCTCGCCACCGACGGCGATGGCGGTGCGGCGAATGATGCACATTCTGGAAGAGAAAGGGCACCTCAAGCGCAAAGAGAACGGCCGGGAAGTGGTTTACTTTCCGCGGCAGACGAAGGACAAGGCCGGCCGGCATGCGCTGGAACAGGTGCTCGAAACTTTCTTTGGTGGATCGTTAGAAGAAGCGCTCGCTGCGCATCTGCATTCGAAGAAGGATCGCGTCTCGGCCGAGGAACTGCAGCGTCTGCGGAATCTGATCGAACAAGCTCAACAAGAGGGTCGATAAATGGCTCGTTACTTGCTTTTGTCCGTGGGCCTGGCGACGGCTTCGAGTTTCTTGGTGCTGGATTCTGCCGTCAAAGGAACGGCGATTCTGCTGCTCGCAACCGCCGGTGCTGCACTGCTGCGTTGCGATTCTGCGGCCACCCGGCATACGATCTGGCTGGCTGCGATCGTGGCGGTGCTGGTTCTGCCCGCATTTTCACTGTTGTTGCCGGAGTGGAATGTACTGCCGTATCCCGCTGCGTTGCGTTCGAGTTCACCGCCAACTGCGTTCTCCCCATCGACAGCAAAGATTAGCGAAGCGCGCGATGATTCGCCGCTCGTCAGCGAAGTGCAGCCATCGAAAGCAGATTCCACTTCAACCTTCGCACCTGATGCTGCGCCGTCTCAGTCACTTTCAAAAAACAGCGAGTTGGCTGCCGGTTTCTCGAACTGGCACTGGCTATCCTTGGTCGGGCCCATCTGGCTGGGCGGCGTCGGATTGCTGACCTTCCGTTTGCTGTTCGCGCGCTGGCTGCTGCTTCGCTCGACGGCTTCCGCGGTCGAACTAACCTCGAGCGATGAGCACGATGAGCTGCTGAGCACGTTTCAACTCGCTCGGCAGCAATTGGGCTTCCAGCAGCCGGTCACGTTGCTCATTCATCCGGGCGATTGCATTCCGCTGGTTTGGGGCATTCTGCGTTATCGCCTGTTGCTGCCGCAAGGCGCTCGCGACTGGAACCCGGAGCAGTTGCGATCGGTGCTGCTCCATGAGCTGGCACACCTGCAGCGCCGCGATACGTGGTCGCAGTTACTCACGCAGGTGGCTTGCACGTTGAACTGGTTCAATCCGCTAGTCTGGGTCGCGGCTTGGCAACTGGGAGTGGAACGAGAACGGGCTTGCGACGATCTGGTTCTCGCCAGTGGCGTGCGGCCGTCGCAGTATGCAGGGCATTTGCTCGATGTTGTTCATCGCTTGTCCGAGAATCGCTGGACCACCACCTGCGGCCTGGCCATGGCGCGGCAATCCTCGCTCGAAGGTCGGCTGCTCGCGATCCTCAGCAACAAGCGGAATCGTCGCAGCGTTTCGGCTGCCGCGGCGGCGGTTGCCATCGGCCTGGCCGTGGGGCTTGCGATTCCTCTCGCCATGCTGCACGCGATGGAGCAAGCTCCGGCTACTGAAACCAAGCCGGTCGTCGTCCCGCAGCCCAAGGACGAATACGGGCGAAAGTTGTTTCAGATTTGGCGAGGCTATGCGCGGACCGATGGCAAGATTCCTGGCGCGCTGGTTGGGCAACTGTCGCGAGAAATCGAATCTTACCGCGGGCAATTTCCCGCCGATGAAAAATCCACGCGACTCGCCGCATTGCTGCCGCGGATCGTAGCGACTCGCGATTGGACTCCCGAGGAAACAGTCGCCTTGCTCGACGACATCACTGCAATCGCCACGGCACCGGTCGGTTGGGTTGAGTTGCCGCTGACGTTCGATGGTGCTCGCGATCTCAAACGCGGTTCGAAATTGCCCGACAACCTCGCCACGGCTGATTGGGGTGCTCCGGCGAAGAACGGCCTGCGGGCGGCCTGGCTTCTGGAACCGCGGGCCGAAAAATATCCGCTCGGCACCGTGCTGAAAACTCGCGTGCTGTTTCACAACACGAGTAAGACGCCGGTGATCATTAATATCGAAACCTGGCGGCAGTTCGATGGTCACGATGCGATCGATGCAGCCGACAAGAAGATCAAGATCAACGGCACGGTCTATTCCGGCGTCACGCTGACTGCTCTCTATCGGCTCGGTCCGGGTGAATATTGCGAGGTCCCCGGACACGGTCTGGCCGTTGGTGCTGGTGAGTATGTCGACGAGTTCAGTGCCGGCGCCGTCGGCGCGATCATCGAAGCCAAGGCGGGTGATGACGTGCGGCTGTCTCACACGGTCAGTACCAACGAGGGCGGCTGGACGAAACCCAGCGATCCCAAAGACCCCGCCGAGCGGTGGAAGAAATCGATTGCCGAACGAGTTGGTCGCGAGGCGCCACTCCCTGCATCGGCCGCTGATCGCGAACAGTTGATTCGCCGCGCGACGCTGGATGCGATTGGCGAAGTGCCTGCGGACGAAGAGATCAAAGAATTCGTCGCAGACAAAGACGCGGATGCATTAACGAAATTGACCACTCGGCTACAAAACAAGCCGCGGCCTGTTCCGTTCGACGGCGTGCTGAAGACGGGCGAGACAAAATTCCAAGTAACACCCGCTGATCCAGACGCAGCCAAACGGCCGCGCACGGCGAACGCACCGGGCCGATATGTGCTGAGCGAGCGAGCCCATTTGCTGGTCAGCCAGACCACCACCAACTCGCAGCGTACCAACAAAGCCCTGATCGCCTTCCTCTCGGCCGATCCTAAGGTCGCCTCGCCGCACGAGCCATATGAAATCGCGCTACCCGATGGTTTGCAGTCCTGGGGAGCGGCCTGGGAGCGTGATGGCAATGAATTGTGGGTCGTGCAGAAAGGGCTGACACGCAAATTCAACTTCGCCGACCCTGCCAAGGTAAAGGAAGAACGCTTCGAGGATGGCAGCCTGAGTGCAGCATCCCCCGCAATGCAGGAAGCATTGAAGAAAGTCTTCGCGCCGGCCGATGCGCCGGCTCCGCAACAGCCCAAGCTTCGGGAAGGAACGCAGCTCGCTCCTGACGTTGAAAAGCGTCTCGCCTGGGGCCCGACCGCGAATGGCCTGCGCGCGGCGATCATCATTCGTGAGACGCCGGACGAGAAAAAGCCGGCCGACAAGCTCGATCTGTTTCTCGTTGTGCAGAACATTTCGAAAGAGCCCTTCCGCGTTGTCGATCAAACCAAGAACGCCAAGCTGCGGTCGCTGCAGATGCGTGTGGGGGACCGCATCACCGGCGTGATTGCCGATGAACAGCCGAGCCAGACCGATACCACGCTCAAGCCGAACGAAGTCACTTACTATCCGATCTTCATCACCGAGTCGAAAAGCGACACCGGTCGGCCGGCCAGTCATTTTATCGTCGACGGTTTGCTCGCCGATCCGCGCGAGTCGTTGATCGCCGAACTCAACATCACTACCGCACCGGCTGGCGCTTGGAAAGGGAGTCTCATCACGGGCGCAACGACCGGCGCGATCGCTGCCGGTCTGCAACAGCCAAAGGAAAAGGTTGGTCAGCAGTTACTCGCCAGCTTTCAAGAGCAGGCTCGCGCGAACGGCAATATTCCTGGCGGTTTGGTTGCGTTGCTCGGCGAGAAAGTGCTGGAATTCGTCCGCAATAATTCGGGAGACGCCTCGGGCGATCCGTATGCCAAGAAGATGGCGCCGCTGATTTCTCGCTTTGCGGAAGTTCGCGATCGCACGCCCGCCGAAGTGGTGAAGTTGCTCGATGAGGTGGCCAGCGCGAACACGATTCCACTGGAGACAACCTACGAGCATTTGAGCTTGCAACAACTGCGCACCGGCAAGCCGCTGCCGAAAGAGCTCGCCACCGCGCCGTGGGGCAAGAGCAATACGAGTGGCCTGCGAACGGCGTGGCTGCTCGAACCACGCGGCAATCAGCATCGCTTGGGGACTGCGTTGAAGGCCAAGATTCTGATTCACAACGACGGCAAACAGCCGGTAGTTTTTCGCACGCGGAGCTGGCACCAGTTCAACGATCACCGTGCGCAAGATGCTCAAGGAAAAGAGATCAAGGTCGATTCGACCTACTGGACGACTCTCTCTTCGCTCGTGAGCTATCGGTTAGCGCCTGGTGAGTTCATCGAACTCAATGCGGCGGGCATCGGCATTGGTGACAATCGCACGGCCAAGGACTGGCCAGGAACACGAGTCGGCTCGTGGTTCGATGCCCCTGCGGACACCGAAGTCACCTTTCAGCCCGCGGCCGTTCCCTTGAGCGATTGGAATGAAGCAGACTCGCCGAAGTCGGATTGGTGGCTGGCTCACATCCAAGCGCGGTTGCAACGGGCAGCACCGTTGCCGAAGGAGGCTCAGGAGCGGATTCGCCTGCTTGATCAAGTCTCGCGTGACTTGTTCGGCACGGCCGCGACTGCGCAAGAAACGGCTGCCTTCGTCGCCGACGAACAGGCGACTGCAGGCGAGTCGTTGGCCAAGCGTTTGCATGCTCGCCAAGGGATTGTTTCGTTCCGCGGAGATCTCATACCAGCGGCGATTAAGTTTCAAGTAACTGCAGCCGAAGCAGCGGAGAAGAAAAAGTAGGAACTGACCAGACGCCCCTACTTATAAAAGTCCGGTTTCCTCGGCACGACGTTCAGCTTTTTGTAATTGAATCCGCTATCGAGTGGTTCGTACGTTCCAACGATATCCATGCACGATTTGCCGTTGATTTCTGCTTCCATTCCCAAGCACCAATAGCCTGCGTTCACGGTCATTCGCCGCAGGCCTTCGCTCTGAAAATCTTGCGCACTCCCCATCGTCACATGGAAGACGCGCGCCGTCTTCCCGCCGTTGCCGATCCATGTTTTCACCCAAGCGACCGGCAGAGGAATGAGCGCGGTGTTCACTTCGTCGTCGTGCTTGCGCCCCATCAGTGGCTGTCCTTCGACTAGCGGCAGGCAACCCGCGGGCAAGCTGCCACCTTCTTTGTAAGTGCGATAGACATCGGATGTGCCCCAGATATCTTTTACGCCGGTCAGCACCGGATGATCTTTGTTCTGTTCCACAATCACGCCGCGCGTGGAATCCTGTTGCCATCGGCCGTGATGATTGCGAAACGAACCACCGAGCACGGCTTCGCCGAAGTCGACTCGTTTACCATCGACGCGATAGTCGAAATCCAGAAAGCCATGATTCGCCGTCCGAATGCCGATGATCGGTTTGCCGGAATCGAGATAGCGATAGATGTGCTGCAGTTGCTCGGGCGGCAAGGAGAGAAGTCGGCTGAACAGGATGACCAGGTCGCACTTCTCCAAATGCTCGAGGCCGGGAATGCTGTGCGTGACCGTTTTGTCTTCCCAGCGAATCTTCTGCGTTGGATCGACCTCGTTGTCCTTGTTCAAACTGAACAGCACCGTGCAATGAAAGCCGTGATGCTGCGCAAGAATCTTCGCCAGCATCGGCATCGAGTACTCGCTCCGATATTCCTGATCGGCAGCGATCAACACGATGTGCTTCCCCGCGCCGGGCACTTTCTCGCCCGCGTAGGTGAGCCACAGCGGACTCTCGGGAATGGGATGCTCAGCGGCTTGCCCTTGCAGGACCGCGAGCAGCAGGAGCGAGCACAGCAGCATCAGGCGGAGAGTTGATCGACAGGCAGGCATGGGCGGGTTCCACTAGCGGGAGGGAATTTCATTGACGGTGTAGAACGCGTTGCGATGCAGGAGCCCTTCCTGATCGCGCGAACGAAGTTTCACCAGATCAAACTCGTACACAAACCCCGGATCGAGTTGCTCCAGCGTGATCCGCGCCGAAAGTCCATCGGCGGCGAGAGCGACAGCTTTCACGGCGGGCTTTTGCTGATCCACTTCCGGACCGCCGTAGCCACCGTGATACGGATGCGTGAACGTCGAGATCGCGTAGGAGTCGGGCGAACTGCCGGTCGCGTCATCCACCGGCTTCGTGAACGTGATTTTGAAACCATCGGGCTCGATCGTAACGCGGTTGATTTCGAACGGCATCTTGCCGCTCCACTCGAGGCGCTCGAGAGCAAAAGGCTTGATGCCACGCACCGGCCAACCGCGATTGGTGCCGCCACAGAGCAACTTGCCGCCGGGCGTGAACTCGACATTCAAAATGCCGGTCGACAGCCCTTCGCGAAATGGATAGCAGGCCCCCTGCCACACGCCGTTCACTTGCTCGGTCGAGGCCCGCATCAAGATCGAGAGCGTGTAATCGCCGAGGAACATTTGATTTTCGAACGGGCCGAATTTCCCCTCCGTCCGGTTCACACTGAAGGCAGTGATCGATCGACCCATGCGGATATACGGAAACACAATGGCGTAGGGCGTGAGCTGCGGGATCCGTTTTTTCTCAGTCGCGATCCGCGTCCCCGACTTTGGCGTGTCGGGCGTCGGCCCCAGTTCGGGCGACTGCTTGTACCAGGTGAAGCTCGCCGGATGCCCATGAAAGCTGTTCGGCGCAACGGCTTTCAAACTGCACGAACAATTCCAGGGCCCTTGGCTCTCGACGTAGAACAACGCTCGATGCTCATCAAAGCCGATGCCGCCTGGACTACGCAGGCCGCTGGCGAAAGCAGTAGTCTTGCCATCGGCGGCGATCTTCATGATGAAGCCGCGGTTCAGCGCGTGCGAGTAATACGACTCCGACAGCCCCAACGCCACAAACTGGTTGCCATCGGTGTCGAGCTTCGAACCAAACGCATACTCGTGATAGTTCGCGTAGCCCCAGGCATCTGAAATCGTCTCAAAGCGATCGGCCACGCCATCGCGATTGGTATCGCTGACGCGGGTCAGTTCACAGCTCTGCGTCACACGAAAGGCGCCGTCCTGCCAAGTGAGCCCAAAGATCTCGTCGAGCCCGCTCGCAAACCGATGGAACGTCGGAATCGGCTTGGCCGCATCGACACCGTCGATCAAAAAGATCTCGCCATGCCGCGTGGCGACAGCCACTCGGCGATCGGGCAACACCGCAAAGGCGCCGGCTTCGATGACGGTGTCCTTCGGAAGCGGAATGTTGACGAGCGGATAATATTCGCGCTCGCGCTCTTCGGTTCCCCAGCGATCGCCGACTTCTTCCGCGCGCAGCGCAGCAATCCACGAGAGAGTGATCAGCCCCAGGCACAGGAGTCGCCAGCAACTACTTTTTGAGTGGTTCATATTGAAACTCCAGCGAGGATTTGCCTTGAGGAATCTGCAAATGCAGCAACAGTTCCGCTCGCTTCGGCTCGTCGGAGAGCGAACGCAGTTTCGTCTCGACGGCAGGAATCGTGAGCCGCAGTCGGCCGCTGCGATAAACGCGCTCGGACTCTTGCTTGATGTCTCCAGTCAGCGCGCGAAACCAAATGACTTGCTTTTGTGGCGATTCGAATTGCAGCACGCGTTTCAACTGCTGTTGCTCATCGGCTCCCGTGGCGATCGACCGATCTTCGATCTCGATGTCGCCGCTGCGATACAGGAACGTGGGAATCGCCATCTCGCCGACAAAGTAGCCGCGGAACTGATAGCCGTGATTCTTGGGGTAGAGCGGATCGGGATTGGTCTTGGCTTCTTTGGTCATCACCGGCAGCAACGGCCAGGGAGCGTTTTCGTCGGCCAGCTTGGAGAAGGAAACATCCTGCGCGAGCGTGATGGCTTCGCTGGCCGGATTGAAATCTCCCGAGCCCTGGCCGCTCCAATTCACGCCGATGAAGTCGCCCTGCCAGAGGGCGGAGAGTGCTCCCGTTTCGGCGTTGAAGGCGTAGCTCAGTTTCTCCGGCAAGCCGACCGCGATGCCGCGATAACCGGCGACGCGACTGCGTCCACGAAAGGTTCGGGCCTGGTCCGCGACAGTCAGCCGAGTGCTCACACCGCGAATGCCCGATGGACCGGCCGCCGAAGTGCCGAGCGAGAGGTAATACCAGATGGCTTCGATCTGCATGTCGGTATTGCCATCGAGAATGGTCTGGTGCGCAGCGATGCCGTTCGACCACGCGCTCGGCATGACGGTGCGCGGGCGAAACGCGCCGGGGTTGCGCACATAGCTGTTGAACCAACCGGGCTGCAGTCGTTGTGTGGTCGTCACCAGGTCGATTCCCTGGCTCCCCGGTGCGGCTTTGCCGTTGAAAGTATGACAAGCGACGCAGTTCAATCCTTTGTCGCCGAGCAGATCTCGACCGCCGGCCCGCAACAGCTTTTCGCGATTGCGATCGGCTTCGGAGCGATTTTCAGCGGCAGGGATGTTCATCGTTTTGCTTTGCAGCACGTCGAGCTTTGCAACGACGGCAGGCAAGTGTTGCAGATTGGCCGTGCCGTACTGCGGCATGCGCGTGGCCATGTAATGTCGCACGCTTTCGCCATCAAAGAGCACTTTTTTCAGCCAGGTGGGCTGCAACTTCGCGCCCAGCAACGTCAGCGGCGGAGGAATGCGACCATCGTCGCCCAGCTTCTGTTCGCTACCGACAAAGTAATGACTGTACGCTTCGGGCACGCCGCCGTAGTCGTCGCGCACATGACAGGCCACGCAGCGAAACGCTGTCATTGTCTTTGCGACGACCAGCGGATTCGTGTCGACCTGCGGTTCGGCCTGCACGGCGGCGGCAATCGCTTTGACCTGTGCCTCGGCGAGTTCGAAGCGTGGACTGCGTGTGCTGGTTTTCGACAAACAGCCGCGACTCAGATCGGCCGTTTGCAAAGATTTGACCAGCGGCGCCGCAGTAATGCCTGGCAGTGCGTGACAAGCAGCGCAGTTCAGCTCTTGAAAATACCTCTTTCCCTGCGTCACCAGTTTTTCTTGTGGCTCCAATGCTTGATCTTGCGACGGTTGTGCTCCGGCCAAATAACTAGCAATCGCTTGCGCTTCCACGGGAGTCAATTTCATATCGGGCATGCGGCCCGAAGTGCGGACGCGCAGCGGTTGAAACAAAAAGTCGCTGAGCGACTTCACGCTGTACTTGGTCGCGACATGAGCGAGTGGAACCGCGATCGGCTTGATCGCTTTGCGGGCTTTGGTCTCCGGGTCGTCGTCCTCGTCCTCTTCATTGGGCTGTCCGATCGGCGGTGCATCGGCGAGCGCTTCCTTGGGACCATGACAGGCCACGCAGCCGACCGAATGAAATAGCGATTTGCCTTGCTCCCGATCGGCCTGCTCGCTGCGACTCGCCGTGAAGTGCGTCTTTGACTGAGCCACCAGGAAATGCGTTAGTGCTTCGGCGATCTGCGCTCGTTCGGCTTCCGGTCGCGACGCTAAGACATCGGGCATCGTCGTGCTCGGATGAACCGACGCGGGAGATGCCAAAAATCGCTGCAGGTATTGCGGCGAGATTCGCGCGCCGGCTTCGCTCAAGTCAGGCGCTGTTTTCTCGGGCCACGAACTGCGCGGGATATCGCTATGGCAGGCTGCGCAGCGCAGCTCCGCGATCAGCACTTCGCCTGCTTGTGGCTGCGTGAGAGGATGATTGCCGGGCAGGGCAGGATCGCCGGCGGCGACAACGGAGGCCGTCATCGCGAGCCAACAGGCCGCCCAGGAGAGGATGCGTTTCATGAGTGTTCTATCGCTGCATTCATGTCACCTGGATCTGGCGACATGATACACAACCCGAACCCTGCCGTCCGCAATTTCACTCTTCGGCAGCGATCTTCCACTTACCCCACAGCCTCGGCATGAGCTCGGCTTCGCTGGGCACATCGGCGGTGATGGCCGTCGCTTTGTTCGACCAATAGACGCGCTGTGTCGTCTGCCCATTCGCGCCGCGCAGCACACCAAGATCGGCGCGATAGGTTTCGCCCGGCTTGGGTTCCCAATGTAGCGCGCTGAGCGGAATGCTGATTTCGAAATTGCCCGCGTTGTCGCTGGCGAGACGCACTTGCTCGCTGACATCTTCGACCACATCCAGCGAAACCGTTCGCCACGGACTGCTGAAGCGCACGGGCTCTTTCGTGCCGGGAACCTTGGCACGGTACAACCAAGACCGCGTCTGACCCTTCACTTGCGTGACAAGCAGTCGCTGATCGCCCGCCACGGCTGTGGCGCGATCGGCCGGCGCGGTGGGATCGGTGGCGAGCATCAGATCGAGACAGCCGCCATGCTTGAAGAGGGCGTTCGGAGTTTCGCCACTGTTGCTGAGCAGATTCTTTTCGCTGCTCCGCCAGGCAGCAAACAAGTGAGTGCCGGTCACCGCCACGGCAGCGCTCACTTCATACGGGCGCGAATCACTGTTGAAGTTGGCCTTCGTACCACGTCGATCGATGAAGGCCCACTCCGTCGACGCCGGCCAATCGCTGAGTTGGCCATCGACTTCCGGCGGCGTTTTTCGTAGCGGCACCGCGAGAATGCCGCTGCCGCGAGCCTGTTGTCGCCGCGTCTCTGCTTTTGCATACCACTCGCTGGCGCGGCGTAGATCGTCGGTCGTCACCGTGATTGTCGACTCAGGAATCGCTGTCAGCGTATCGAGGCCGTCGACTCGCACCAGGCTGGTGCGACCGCCGTCGACCAGGAACACGCGACCATCGGCGGTCTGCGTGATGCTGGGCCAGAAGTTTTCATCGTGCAGCGAAACGTCGGTCACATCCATATTGCGCGTCGCGACCGGGGCGGCCCAGTTCGGCCGCAGGCGAATATCGTTGAACAGCGTGCTGACGAACAGGCCGTCAGCGGTGATGAGATACATGTTTCCCATGTTGCCGTTCACGCAGAACATCGGTCCGGACTTGCCGTGGATCAATCCACCGAGCAAACGTGTATGGCCGACGACCATGCCAGGCCGATCAGGCACCGCGGCCTCGTGACTGGCATGCAAACCGGGCCAGGGACTCGGATAGCTCCAGCGCGGTTCGCCTTGAAACGTACCGCCCAGGCTGAAGGGCGAATAAGGTTGCGGCGCGTTGGTGTGAATCGTCCAGCCGCTGCTATCTGTCAGCGATTGATTGCCGCCGCTCGATGGCTGATGTCCGCCCGCCGGGCCGAGTTCCTCGGGCTTCGTCAGATCGTAGCGCGGCAGACTAGCAGCATCGAACGCGGGAGTAAAACGAACATTCTTGTCGCCGAATTGCGAGACGACAAAGCTCAGATCGTTCATCACTGTCACACCGCGGCTGCGCTGGCTGGCGAAGACCACTTCGTCGGGCTGTGGCTGGCCATCGGCGTTGGCATCGGTCCAAGTAAACGTCGCAAGCGCCGCGGGGTGCGGATTTTCTTCCGCAGGCTTCGATCCCATCGGCCAACGACTGCGAAATTCTTCCTTACGCAAGATCGGCCAAGAGTGAGCATTTCCCACGGCAGCCACCAATCGCGCAGCGGGATCGCCGTCCTGCCAGATGAACGCAACGTCATCGCCGGAAGTCGGGTTGTGGGTGTAACAACTGGTGAAGTAGCGACGTCCCTTTTGCTGATCGGGATACAGCGGCGTATCGGGCGAGTAATGGCCGTAGTGTGCTTCCAGCAGATGATCGGGCCGAGCGAAGACGCGGACCAACTGATCGCTGCCGGCCTGCCAATCGAGTTTGAATTCCATTCCTTTGTAAAAGAACCGCGTCGGATCGCGCGGATCGAGCACGCCGCCGCCACCATACTCCGTGGGACCATAAAAGGCCCGCGCGAGTTTTCCCTCGGCTGACCAGAGCGAAACTCGTCGCGGAAAGTTATCGGCTTCGGCAACCCACAGCCGACCCTGCGAATCAACGGCCAGGCCGTTGGGATTGTTCAGATGTAGCGGATCGTAGTTGCCAATCGCCGGCTTGCCGGCTTTGCCAACGGCAGCGACCAGCGCGCCAGCGGCGGAGAACTTTTTCACCTGATGGGCAGCGCCGCGATCGGTGATCAGCAGATTGCCTTGCTCATCGACCGTCACGTGACGCGGGTCTTCGAGACCACTAGTCACGATCATCTCCGGCTTGGCCGAGAGCGTCGCAAAGCGAACCAACTGCTGGCCGCTGAGTGCGAGGAGTCGGCCTTGCGCGTCGAAGGCAACTCCGCGCGGATTCTCAAGCGGAATGCGCGACGCGATTTTGCCGCCCCGAATATCGACGACGAGCAGTTCGTTCTGCCGCACGAGTGAGCACACGAGTTGACCATCGCGGGCCGCAATTCCGCCGAGCACAAAAATCTTGTCGCCGCCGTCGAACTCCACCAGCGCGGTCGGCGCCGGCGGCGAACCCTTTTTGTTCTTGTCGGTTTCTTCGCCCAGCTTCTGCTTGAGCACGGGTTTATCGGTGAGCCCGCGCGTCTTCGCTGTTAGTCGGAGTTCGCCTTCCCACACCGAACCGACGTAGCACAGGTGATCGGTCACGGCTTCCGAGCCCAGATCCACGGCGAGCGTCGGCGCGCCAGTCCAGTTGCCGCCGACCCAGCCTTGGCCGCCGATCTTCGTGCCGTCTTCGTGCAGCCATTGCAAGCCGTGGCCGCCTTCGGCGACGAATGCGCCGAGAAAAATCAAAGGCTTGCCATCGGCGGTCTTCGCGCCTGGCACCGCGGCCACGCTGGTTTGCGGCGTGTGCGTTGTCAACCAGCAGCCCGTGTTATCGGCCGTGACCCAAGCGGGCTTGCCGGCGTTGTAGATGCTGAACTCGTACCGCAGCTTGAGTGGTTGGTGCCAAAGACCGCGAACCTTGTAATTGCCCGGAGCGACGGGCCGCGCGGGAATGTGATACACGCCATGCTTCGCGGCTTCGGAGTCGCGCAGCAAGTCGTCGCTGCCATCCCACCAGGCAATGTTGTCACCTGCCGGGAAGGGCGTTTCGCTAACTAGATTTCGCACGCGATGGCTTTGCTGATCTTCGATCACGAGCGTCACCACGCCCGCGGCCGGCAAGTGAAACTTCACCGGGATCGGCGGCGGCTCTTCGCTGGCTTTGGGCAGCACAAGACTGGCCAAGCCTGCCTCCTGCGGCAGCGTGCTGATGGCCATGAGCTCGCCCAGCCAGATACGTTTGCCTTGCTTCACTTTGTCGGCCAGGTGCGGATGGCCCGACTTGGCGCCTTGGGTGACACGCAGCCGCAGCGCACGCGTCGTCGTTGCTTTCTCAAAGGCGATCCATTGCGGCCCGAGCGCCATCGGATAGAGCGAATCCATGTCGCTGCGTCGGCCGACGCGTTGCCAACTGCCAGCCGCGGCCTCGCGCACATTTTCATTCTCGTTGCCCATGAACGCTTCGACCTCGACCTCTGCAAAGCCGGTCCATAACAGGCAGATGCCGTTGAGCGAAACTGCTCGTGGCCAAGTCAGCGTGATGAACTCGGGATGCTCGTCAGAGATCGGCAGCACGGCGCCGCGCTCGCCGTTGCTCCAGGTATCCCAGGTGCGATTGTTCGTTTCGTCGATCAATTTGGCGCTCACATCGTCGCGCTCGACCGACTGCGCGAGCGCTTGCGGCGCGACATTTCCGACGCGCGATTCGAGTACCCACGCCCCGCCGAGCCAACCCGCCATTTCCCGATCGCCCGGATTCGGCACGTGACTGAATCGCAGCGCGCGCGTCGTAGTTCCCGGCGGCAGCAGCCAAGTCGCATAACCTTCGCCGACCACTTCTTGTTTCGAAACCTGCCCATCGACCAACCGCTCGGCTGCAATCCACTGCGCGTCATCCGCCAGATCGCCCGGATAAGCAGCGTTCGACTTGAGCACGCTCAGCACACCGCCGCCGCGCACGAGCACACTTCCGACGGCGACACTCTGCGTAAAACCAATCCGCAAATGTCGCACTCCCGTGGCGCGACCTTCGCCGAACTTCACGCCCCTCCACTCCGGCTTGCTCTTGGCCGTCCAGACAATCGCCGCCGCGCCCCCTTTGGCCTCGGCCTCGGTGATCGGCGACTCTTTGCCATCGACCCAGTCGGCGAAGGAACCGTTATCGAGCAGCTGTCCGCCAACCGGCTGAAAGTCGGCGTCCGCAGCGACCGCAAAGAGAGGTTGCCACAGCAGGCAACTGGTAAAGAAAGCGAGCAACAAAGTTTTCATGTGCAGCATGCCGGGCAAAACAGGAAGGCAGAATCGGGCCCGCCATTGTAATGCGCTGGCGCAGCCGCCTGATGGTGCCTTTCGGCTGCCGCCCTCTCATTTCCTCTTGGACCGGTTGCGGTGGATATTGCACTCTTGATACTTCCCCTTCATCGCCGCCTCGAAGCGATCCACCCGATCCTGCGAAATATCGCAGTCGTAAAGACGCAGCAAGCGGAGTTTCAGTTGCTCTAACTCCTCAGCGCGCGGTTCGTCAATCGTCCAACCTCGCGCCGAAACATAACTGAAATTAGTGAGCTGTTTCAACTTGCCGATACTGGCCCCGGTGATTCCGCTTTCGTCGATGTCAAAGCCTGCCAAACGGCGGCATTTGGCAATGCCATTGAACGCGGCCTCGGAAAGTCCATTCTCCTTTAGTTCCAGATGGACGAGTCCCGGCATGTTTGCCAGGGCATCGATTCCCGCGTCGGAGATCCTCGTTTGCGTCAGAGCAACGCACTCGATCTTGGCATGCTTGCCAATCACGGCCAGGTCTTCATCGGTGGCTGGATAGTTCTCGATCGAGATGCGCTCCAGCGAACGAGTAGGCAAGCGCTCAAAGGGACTGTTCTGCGGACGCATTTGCGCGTCCTTTAGATTCAATGTGTATAGTTTCGTCAGACCGCGCAGCCAATGGTGCTCGCCAGTCAAGACATCCCCCTCCAATGTCAACATAGCCAGCTTGGAGTGACCCGATAGCTCCTCCCAGGCTTCTGGCGACACCTTGCAATTACGAATACGGAGGAACAGAAGTTGGGGACACTCGGCCAATCGTGCCATCATGCTGGGCGAGATGTCGCAGTCTTCCACGTCTACGGAGTTAACTTCCGGCAAGTACGCCAGGAATTTGCACTCAGGTTCGACGAACTCGACATTGCGCAACGTTAGTGATTTGATTTGTGGCCTCAATGCACCACGCGCTAGTGAGTCCTTCCCCAGCTTGGAGTTGCTGATTTCGAGCGTTTGCAGGTGCGGCAATTGCCCGATGCCTCGTTGGATCTCGTTTCTTTCGTCGCTGCCGTTGGCGATGTGAATCGACTTGCATTGGCGCCCTTCCCACCGGACTGTCACGGTCCCTGGAATCGACGCAATCGCCTGTCGTTGCCGCCAATAGGCATGCACGGCGCGTACGATCGGAAATAAGATCAACCCGAACAACGTCATTGCCAAGAAGCAATGCTTCAAGCTAAAGCGCCAGCGCTTTGCCGATGGTTCCGCCGTTGGACCATTCCCAAGAGGCTCGTTCTTTCGCGATGCTTCGTTCATTCTTCGCTCGCCAGTTCCACACTCACCCGGCGAGGTGGCCGGCTACGCCTGCCGAATGGAGGTCAGATCAACCCGGCTATTCTCCACTCTTGCGTTTGGTGGATCAAACGGAATCTCCGAGGCGAACTGGTCAACTTGCTGCAGAGGTGCGTGAAGGAAGGCGGAGAGGGCTGTGAACATAACTCTCTGTCTACCAACGAAAAAAGGCTCATTACCGAATGAACGATAATGAGCCTTACCAGCGAGGCCGACGGGGCTCGAACCCGCAACCACCGGATCGACAGTCCGGTACTCTAACCAATTGAGCTACGGCCCCAGATTATTCCGGGAGTATCCTGGAGAGACAGGTAATTTTAACACGCTCTCGGTGACTCGCAAGGGCTGGTCGGCAATCTTGTGGCAGTTGATCGACTGGTTTGGGGTGGGGTTTTGCCGATTCTGCAGATGTTGCTAAGTGGTTGCTTCGCCGGAAGTTCCGGTTCGCCTCCCCAGCTTCTACGCAGCGTGCCGCCGAGGCGGCGTTTCGCTGGCATCAACTTCGATCGATGGCTATTTCACGGCACGATTTGTGACCTAGGCTTTTCACGGGTCATGTTTTGGCTGCATGGGCGGCGAGTTTTCGGTCAGGTTTTGCGAGGTGCACCATGGATAAGGCTTCCCGGTTGTTGGATCAAGTGTTTCGTCAGATCAATCACATGGAAGCGATGCACTGGGTGGGCGTGGCCGTGGTGTTGCTCGTCGTCGGCATCGGTTGCATGCGCGGGATGAACACGCGGATGTAGTGTGCGCCCAACGTGCGCTCGGGAGATCGATCATGGGACTGTTGATGTTGGGTTTGCCGACTACGGTGGCGCTGGCTGCCGTAGTGCTCTTGGGTTACATGTTCGGTCAACGGACCGCCGCGACCACGACGGAACAAATGCAACTGCGGCGCGAACTGAAGCGGGCGCGCGGCATTATTCGCGATTTGGAAAAAGTCGCGCAGCAGGTTCGCCGCGACCTGGCCCGGCATCAAGGAAGCCTCGGCAAGTTTGCTTCGCGACTGCGCAATCTGAGCGAAGCCGGCGAATGCGAACCGATCGATATGCTGGCCAATGAAACCGATAAACTGCTCGTGCCGACCGAACTGCTCACCACGCGGTTGACGCAGGCTTATGAAATGATCCGCCAGCAGGCCGACCGCCTGATGTGCTTTAGCGCCGACATGCGGACCGATGTGCTGACCGGTTTTGGCAATCGCCAGGCCTGCGAAGACACACTGGCCCTGCAAATCAAGATGCAGCAGTGCGGCGTGACTTGCTCGCTGGCGACGTTCGATATCGATCTCTTCGGCCACCTGAACGACGAGCAAGGTTCGGTGCGGGGCGACCAGGTGCTACGGCAAGTCGCGCAGATTCTCGATCAATACACCCGCGAGTCGGACGTGATCTTTCGCTACGGCGGCGAGGAATTCGTCGTGCTGCTCCCCGGAACCGGGTTGGGCGGCGCTGCGGCTTTTGCCGAGCGGATGCGGAGCATCATCGAACGCCTCTCGCCGGTCACCATCAGCTGCGGCGTAGCCGAAGCCATGGCTCACGACGATGCGGCGATGCTTTTTGCTCGCGCCGATGCAGCGCTCTACTCCGCCAAGGTCGCCGGCCGCAACCAGGTGTATCAGCACACCGGCAAATCGATGATTGCCGTTCCCTGTCGCCAGCCGGCGATCGCCACCACCGTTCGCGAGCAGGCCAGCCAGGATCAAGCCGTACGAGAAACGATTCGCTCGGTTTCGCAAACGCTGGCCCTGCAAGCCGTGCCGGCCGTGCCGCGGCCAAACATTGCCCACACCAGCGACAAGCGCGAAAGCACGCTGGTCTAACTAATAATCCGGTCGCGCCGATTGCGACGATCTGACGAAAATGTATGGCAGTTGCGCGGCTCGTCCCCTCATTTAGCAGTGGTGAGCTGAACAATCATCACGTATACTTCGTTTGGGAAGTTCCTGCTGATTCCCCTCGAAACAGCGTACAGACGATGAAGCGTTCGAGCCCTCCTTTACCTGCCTGATCTTAGCCCGATGCCACTGCTTGTCCTTCGTTGCGTGTTCATGATGGTCGCGATCGGCGTGGCAACGCTGTTCGTTGGCATGCTGAAGACGTACATCAGCGAAACGTATGTGCCGTGGCTTATTTTCGTAGGCATTCTGGGCCTCGCAGGCGCGGTCATCGGCGCCGACATCTTTATTCCGCGTAAACAGATCGACATCATCTCGGGCGTTTACTTCGGTCTGCTGATCGGCACGTTCTTGACCTACATGTTCATGCTTGCGCTCCAGCCGTTGCTGGGACCGCTGCCAGAAAACAAGCTCGCGCACGATGTGGCCCAGCTGCTCATCGGTATGATCCTCTGCTACACGTGCATCAGCGTGTTGCTGCAAACCAAGGACGACTTCCGGTTCATCATTCCTTATGTGGAATTTGCCAAGGAAGTGAAGGGCCTCAAACCTTATATCCTCGATACGAGCGTGGTCATCGACGGCCGCATCGCCGACCTGGCCGAGACGAACATTCTCGATAGTCAGCTGATCATGCCGCGGTTTGTGCTGGGCGAACTGCAAGCGATTGCCGATAGCAGCGACAAGCTGCGCCGGGCTCGCGGCCGCCGTGGTCTCGATATGCTCAACAAGCTGCGGAACAATCCCGCCGTCGATCTGAAGATTTTCGATCGCGAGCTGCCTGAGCTGGCCAATCAGGCCGTCGATATGAAACTGGTGCTGCTCGCCAAGCATCTCGGCGGCAAGGTCGTGACCGGCGATTACAACCTGAACAAGGTCGCCAAGCTGCACAACGTGCAGGTGGTCAATCTCAACGACATCTCGAACTCGCTCAAGCCGGTCTTCTTGCCGGGCGAATCGGTGGCCGTGCGCATCGTCAAGGCAGGCGAGGAAATGGGTCAAGGCGTGGGCTATCTCGACGACGGCACGATGATCGTCGTCGAAGGTGGCCGCGACCACGTCGGCAAGGAAGTAAAAATCTCCGTTACCAGCGTGCTGCAGAACAGCGCAGGGCGGATGATCTTCGGCAAATACTCGGCTGCTTAAATTGTCGCCGAATATTCCATATTCGGTGGTGACGGTTACGGGCCGAGAATCGCTGGAATAAGCGCTAGCGAAATTCCAGTAAGTTCGGCGAGTTGCGCCTACGACGTTTGTGTCTCGCATCAATATGTCTCCGCTTCAACCTCCACGCGCCGAAGCCGGAATTTGCTGGCGCTCATTCCTCGGTGCGTGGCCGTTTGACCTCAACCATCGAATACGGAGTATTCGACGACAATGAACACGGTCACCCTCCACGAGGCCGATTCGCCCAGCGGAATTCGCCGGTGCCGGGCGGTTCGTCGTCCGGTACATGCTGCACCGGCACGCAATAACCCCGAACAAGCGCGCTGACCGGGGCCGGTGGCCGCTGGCGTGCCCCCTCGGGCGGCGGAGCGTTATATAACAGGTGATCTGTTTTTGTTTTCGATGTAACCGCTGGTTGCTGATTGTCTTGAGACGCTTTTCCTTCGTTTTTGCATAACACTTTATTGCACTCTGCGGAGGAACTCTTCAGCTTTGAGTCCTCGACGACTGCCGGTTTCTGGTTCGAACTCTCCTGTTCCACCGCAGCCGTCACACACGCGAGCAGCGGCGCGTTCGTCGGCATCTCATCCGCCAGCGTCTCTTCCGCCACTGCCGCCTGCGCCGCCTTCACTTCGGCATTCCGTTTCTCGGCTTCTTGTTTCCACATGCCGGGCACGCCTTCATCGCCGGGAGTGTCGAAGTCGCCGCTCATCACCTTGCGTTTCACGCCGCGATAGAGCTCTTCGTCGGCCATCTTCGGCGGCTCTGGCACGCGCCCGTTGTTCGACACATCGACATTGCCCCGCAGATCAAAACCCTCAAACTGCACGATCTTATCCGCGGCGAGCAACCCAACCTTGAACAGCCGATCATCGCCATCGCGCACCTCCACCGTCCGCTCCTCGACCTCCTCGCCCTTCACTTTTCGCACCTTCACTTTGTGCTTCGTCTGCTTCGACGACTGCCACGCGACCACGGCTTGCTGATGCCAAAACGCGAGCCGATCGCGATGATCGCGGGCCGCCACCCGCAACTGCTCCTCGCGCGAAAACTGCTCCATGCCCGGCGGCGCGGGAAGCGCTCGCCACTTCCGCACCCGCCTGACGATCGCACTCACGCGCGGCTGCTTGATGCCGTGCTCGGCCGCGACCGCCGACTGCAACCGCTGCTCGATCACCACGGCTTGATAAATCTGCCGATCGCGCTGCGACACCCGCATCTCAATCGACCGCAACGGATTCTTCGACTTGGCAGGCATGAGATGACTCCTGAAAAAAGGAAGTGAGAACGAAAGCCAACATACAATCACACATCGCCAAAACGCCGCACGCCACAAAGCACGTGCGCAGCACGCTTCGCTCCCTCGCCCCGCCTCGGGGAGAGGGCTGGGGTGAGGGGTTAGCAGCGCTATCGACCTAATCTCAACACAGTCCCGTCAGCCGCCGGGCGCTAGCCCCCGGCTCTTACCTTCACTCGCAGAAGAAGCCGGGGGCTAGCGCCCGGCGGCTGATGGGACGACCTGAATTTTCGCGACATAGTGGACGGTTGTCAACTAAATAGCGCGATAAATACGCTGCCATTAGGAAATAACTCATAATGCATCTCCTGAGATATTTGGCAAAACTATCTGCCAAATAGAGCCGCTCTAAACTTCCAGCCCCCTCACCCCAGCCCTCTCCCCGGAGTACCGAGGCGAGGGAGTAAGAAGACGGCTATGTCGCCGAATACTCCGTATTCGGTGGTGGCGGTCGAAAGCCGAGGCTCGCTGGAATCAGCGCCAGCGATATTCCAGCAAGTTCGGCGAGTTGATTTCGCAGCGGCTTGTGATCCGCCGCGATGCACTCACGCTTCCATGTCCGAACTTCCACGCCCACTCGCCGAAGCCGGAATTTCGCGGAGCTCATTCCTCGGTGCGCGGCTGTTTGACGTCAACCCATCGAATACGGAGTATTCGACGACGTTAGAGGGCGATTCTTTGATTCGCAGCGACGTCTTTCTTCTCCACGCGGCCTTGGCAGTGGGGCAGGGTGACTTCGATGTCGACTTTGTCGGTCTGGCCGAGGCCGAAGTGGACGGCGGCTTCTCCGCCCGAGGCGTAGCCGCGGCCGACGCTGATTTCTTGCACGCCGAGCAGGGCGTTGGCCTGGCCGAGTTTGCCGGCGGGATAGATGCGCACGACCGCGCCGATTCCTTGGCGATTTACTTTGCCTTGGCCGGTGACCGTCACGTCGAGCCACTTGCCGCCGGCAGTTTCGTTCTGCAAAAGAAGAGAGCGCAAACCGGTCCACCAGTTGGGCAGGAACATATCGATGTCGCCATCACGGTCGAAGTCGCAGCAGGGGCCCGGCGCGGAATAGACGATCTTCTTGTCGGCTTCCATCTTGGCGAAGAATTTTCCTGAGCTGGTGATCGCTTTGTCTTCTTCCGTCGGAAAATCATTGGCAGCGAGCGCATCGCAAGTGAACTGCGGCAGGCCGTCCTTCACGCCGTTGTTTTTGAAGATGAACGGGTACGGCCGACCTTCGGCGAACTTCACAATGCTCGTATAAATCTCCGGCCAGCCGTCGTTGTCGAAGTCTTGAATCTCCACGTGCGGGCTCTTCAGCGGCAGCGGCACCAGGCCGACCTGGCTGCTCACGTCTTCAAATTTCGGCAGGCCATCTTTCACGCCGCGATTCAGGTACAGCCGCACGCCCACGTCGTTCCGCCAGGGCGAGCTGAAGTGCGAGCCGTGCACGATATCGATCAAGCCATCACGATTCACATCGCCAAAAGTCACCCCGCAGGTCGTGTCGTCGCCGTCCTTATAATTCGTCCACAGGAAATCGCCGTTCTCCTTCGGCAACTCGGTAAACTTGTGATCTTTGCCGCCGAGAAACAATCGATTGCCATGATGCCGACCGCTGACGAACACATCGGGCAAACCATCGCCATTCACATCTCCGGCAGCGACACCAAAGCCGGTGTTCTCTTCCGGCAGGCCTGCTTCTTTCGTCACGTCGGTGAATTTTAGATTGCCGTCGTTGCGATAGAGCCGGGTTCGACTTTTGCCGCCTTGAAAGAAACATTCGCCGACGAGCAGATCGAGCAAACCATCGCCGTTGTAATCGAGCGCGCACGCGCTGCGGCAAGCCATTCCTTCCGGGCACGCGCCACAGTCCTGCGAGATGTTGGTGAACTTGCCGTTCTCATCGTTGCGAAAGAGAGCGTTGGGAGTGAGGAAGTGCGCAGTCTCGGGCTTGCCACTTTTGATGGCGTGATTGGTCGCATACAAATCGAGATCGCCGTCGTTGTCGAAGTCGACAAAGATCGCGCCGTTGGCCCGGCCGGTGATCTGCAACGACGATTGCTCGTCCTTTACAAACTTGCCGTTCTTATTCAAGAAGAGCTGATTGCTCTTGCTCTTGTAGGGCAGGCCGCCGAACGTGCCGACGTACAAATCGGGCCAGCCGTCGCCGTTCACATCGCCCCAACCGCAGCCATGCCCGGCGATCTCGGCCACGGCAGGAAAGAGCCCCGCTTCGTCGCCCGCATCTTTGAATTTGAAGACCGACGCCGGCTCGGCAGCAGAGGCCAGCGAAGTGATGAGAACAACCGCGCTGAGCAAAATAGCACGGCGAGCAAAGGCCAGAACCATACAGCACCTCGGGAGAGACTTTCGTTTGAAGCGCGAATCGGCGGGACCGTCACGATAATGGCCCCCCGCGACTGGTTCAAGCTTCCTGCCGCGGGTTGCGACTTTCAGGCCGGATTTCAGCATTAATCTCGCTGTCCGCAGGATTCCCTGTAAGAACGCCGCGGGCAACCGGTAGGTCCTCGTAGTTTTCATCGCTACGAAGCGTTTACTGCCGAGGACCGACACCATGTGGATCGTACAACTTGCCCTCAAGCGGCCTTATACCTTCGTCGTGATGGCTCTGCTGATTGTCGTGCTCGGTACGACCGCGATTCGGCAGATGCGAACGGATATTTTTCCGGAGATCGACATTCCGGTCGTCACGGTGATCTGGACCTACAAAGGGATGGAAACGGCGGAGGTCGAGCGGCGGATTACGACCTACAGCGAGTACGCGATTAGCTCAAATGTGAACGACATCAAGCGGATGGAATCGCAAACGCTCAACGGCGTGGGGGTGATCAAGATTTACTTTCACCCCGGTGTGAACATCGGCGTGGCCATGTCGCAGGTCACGTCGACCACGCAAGCGATTCGGGCTGTGATGCCGCCCGGCATTCAGCCGCCGATCATTGTGCGCTACAACGCCTCGAGCGTGCCGATTCTGCAGATCGGTTTGAGCAGCGACACGATGTCGGAAGAAGAGGTGTACGACTACGGTCTGTATATTCTTCGCACGCAACTCTCGACCGTGCAGGGCCTGACCATGCCGACGCCCTCGGGTGGTCGCGAACGGCAAGTGATGGTCGATATCGATCCACAGCTGCTGCAAGCCAAGGGAATCTCGCCGAAAGAGGTCGCCGACGCGATCAGTTCCTACAACCTCGCCTACCCAACCGGTGTGGCCCGCATCGATACGCACGAATATCCTGTGACGCTCAACAACACGCCTCTCACACCAGCGGCGTTCAACGACATTCCGCTGAAGCAAGTCAACGGCGCGACGGTGTTTCTCCGCGACGTGGCTCAAGTGCGCGACGGCAGCAATTCGCAAACCACGGTCGTGCGCCGCAACGGCAGCCGCGGCGCACTCGTCACGCTGTTGAAGAACGGCAACGCCTCGACGCTCGACATCGTGCATCAAGTGAAGGCGATGATGCCGGATATTCAAGCCGCAGCGCCGAAGAGTCTGAAAGTGGAACTCCTCTTCGATCAATCGCTGTTCGTCACGGCGGCCATCGAAGGTGTGGTGATCGAAAGCATCATCGCTGGTTTGCTCACAGCGACGATGATTCTGGTGTTCCTCGGCAGCTGGCGGAGCACGCTGATCGTGGCCGTTTCGATTCCGCTGGCGATTCTCTCGTCGATCGTGATGCTCTTTCTGCTTGGACACTCGTTGAACGTGATGACGCTTGGCGGCCTGGCTCTGGCGGTCGGCATTCTGGTCGATGATGCGACGGTGGAGATCGAAAACATTCACCGCAATCTGGGGCTCGGCAAACCACTCCGTCAGGCGATTCTCGACGGTGCTATGCAAATCGCCGGGCCGACATTTGTGTCCACGCTGACCATCAGCATCGTGTTTGTCTCGGTGCTGTTCCTCGAAGGGCCGCCGAAGTATCTCTTCACGCCGCTCGCGTTGGCTGTGGCGTTTGCGATGCTCGCATCGTACCTGCTGTCGCGGACAATCGTGCCGACGATGGTCGATTATTTGCTGCCAGCCGAACTGCAGCATGGCCATGGCGGTGGAACGGGCCTGTTCGCTCGTTTTCATGCGGCTTTTGAACGGCAATTCGAAAAATTCCGCGACGCCTATGTCGCGCTGCTCAACTGGAACTTGCAGCATCGCGTGGCGGTGTTTGTGATCTTCGGCCTGGTGACGATCAGCGGCTTCATCGCCCTGCCGTGGGTCGGCCGCGACTTCTTTCCGACGGTCGATACCGGTCAATTCCGCCTGCACGTGCGAGCTCCGGCTGGCACCCGCGTGGAACAAACCGAACGCTACTTCAGCGAAGTGGAAGCGGCCATTCGCGAGATCATTCCGAAGCATGAAGTCGAACTCGTCCTCGATAACATCGGCCTGCCGAATCGCACCTACGCGATGGCCTTCGGCGACAGCGCCACAACCGGCATGGCCGACGGTGAGATCCTTGTCTCGCTGGCTCATCATCGCGGCAAGTCGACACCGGCTTATATCGCTGACCTGCGACGCGAACTGCCGGGACGTTTTCCGCAGCTGGTCTTCTTCTTTCAACCGGCGGATATCGTCAGCCAGATTTTGAACTTTGGTTTGCCGGCCCCGATCGATATTCAAATCGCGGGTATGAACCGCAAAGAAAACTACGCCCTGGCCAACGAAATTACGCAACGCATTCGCAGCATTCACGGCGTGCAAGATGTGCATCAGCATCAAGTGATGAACGTGCCGAAGCTGCATGTCGAAGTCGATCAGACTCGCGCTCGCGAACTCGGTCTCACACAGCAAGACGTCGCCAATAGCTTGCTGGTTTCGCTCTCCGGGAGCGGCCAGGTGCAACCGAATTACTGGGTCGATCCCGCCCTCGGCATTTCTTATCTCGTCGAAACGCGTACGCCGACGTACAAGCTCGACACGGTCGATTCGATCTCTGGTTTGCCGCTCACTTCACCGCAACAAGGCGGCGTGCAATTGCTGTCGAACGTTGCTCAAGTGCAGCGCAGCGTGACGCCGGAAATCGCCAATCACACGAACGTGCAGCCGGTGTTCGATGTCTACGCCAACGTGCAAGGTCGCGACCTCGGCAGCGTGGCGACTGAGATCAACCAGATCCTCGACGAATTCCGCGGCAAGCTCGCTCCTGGCAACACCATCACCATGCGTGGCCAGGTCGAGAGCATGGAGTCGGCATTCTTCCGGCTTGGCCTTGGTCTCGTCTTTGCCGCTGTGCTCGTCTACTTACTGATGGTGGTGAATTTCCAGAGCTGGCTCGATCCGTTCATCATCATCACGGCGTTGCCGGGTGCGTTTGTCGGCATCGTGTGGGCGCTGCTCCTGTGGCAGACAACGTTCAGTGTGCCTGCCCTGATGGGCGCCATCATGTCGATCGGCGTGGCTTCGGCGAACAGCATTCTGCTGGTCACCTTTGCCAACGAACAACGGACCGAAGGGAAGAATGCTTTCGAAGCCGCGCTCGAAGCTGGCCGCACGCGGATGCGTCCCGTGCTGATGACCGCGCTCGCCATGATCATCGGCATGTTGCCCATGTCGCTGGGCCTGGGTGAAGGTGGCGAACAAAACGCGCCGCTCGGCCGGGCCGTGATCGGCGGGCTGTTTGTGGCCACGCTCACGACGTTGCTGTTCGTGCCCGTGGTTTACAGCCTGCTGCGAACTCGGCAGCCCGTCGCGGCCGAGTGAACCGAAAAAATCTGTAAGAAACCTTTCCGCCGCCGGTAAATCACCACATGTAAGCGTCTGAACCCCCGCTCGAGGAATCGTCCCATGCCTGACACACTCATTACTCCCGCGATTACTTCCCCACACTCGCGGACCCGTTCACAGGTCATTCGGGTGATCTCGGATGAACCCTCAACCGGTTGGTCGTGGCGGTCTTTCGCTTGGCCGGCCGTTGTGCTCGGCGTGGCGGTTCCCGCGCTGGCGGCTTTCAAACCGTGGGAAGGCCTCTCGCACGAAGCTCCCACGCATCAAACCGAATTTGCTCTAGCGCGGTTCGTTACGCTCGCTCAACCGCAGGCGATGACGGCGGGAAGTGTGGTGCTCCCCGCGACGATTCGTCCCTGGCAATCGACCGATCTGAATGCTCGTGTCAGCGGTTATCTCAAAGCCTGGCACGCCGATCTGGGCGACAACGTGAAGGCCGGCCAATTGCTGGCCGAAATCGAAACGCCGGAACTCGATCAAGAAGTCGCCGAAGGGGAAGCTCAAGCAGCCGAAGCACTCGCCGCCGCCGTGCAAGCTCGCGCCGAACGGGCCGAAGCGCAAGCGGAGCTGAATGTTGCCATCGCCCAACTCGCTCGTGTCGATGCCGAAACAGAACTAGTGCGAACGCAATATGTTCGCCGCGAGAGCTTGCTCGCCAAGCATGCAGTATCGCAAGAAGAATTCGATTCCTTCCAAAAACAGTACGAAGCTCGCATCGCTGATGTGAAAGCTGCCCAAGCCGATGTCGCGCGGCGACGGACGAGCCTCGAAACCAAGGCTGCGATCATCACCGCTCGCGAAGCCACGGCCAACAGTCGCCAGGCCAATGTCGAGCGTCTGAAAGAGCTCCAAGGCTTTCAAAAGATCACCGCGCCCTTCGCCGGTCGAGTCACTCGCCGCGATGCCGAGGTCGGCATGCTCGTCTCCAGCAGCAGCAAGCCCCTCTTCACCATCGAAGATGTGAGCCGTGTTCGCGTGCAGATCAGCGTGCCGCAATCGCATGCGGCCCAGCTCGATGTGGGCGCAACGGCAACGATCACCGTTCCCGAATCGCGACAGCCAGCGATTTCCGCGCAGATCACTCGCATTTCTGGCGCGATCGAAGTCGCCAATCGTTCGATGCTCGCCGAAGTTGAGCTCGACAACGCCGCGACCCGTCTGCAGCCGGGGAGTTACGCTCAAGTGTTGCTCGCTACTTCCGCCAGCAGCGCCAACTGGACGATTCCGGCCAGCACGCTGCAGATGCGAGTCGAAGGGCCGCGGGTGGCGGTGATCGACGAACAAAACCGCGTCGAGATTCGCACGGTCACTCTCGGCCGCGACTTAGGCGACCGCGTGCAAGTCAACTCCGGCATTCATGGCGGCGAACGCCTGGTGGTGAATCCGACCGATGACCTCGCGAACGGTCACACCGTGACGACCGACAAACTCACGCAGGCCGATCAGCGTTAAGCAAGCCGCTCTCGCGTGTGTCCATCACTCGCAGAAAGAACACTGCGAGTGAAACGAGGGCGATTGCCGAGAGGAAAATAAAACCCGCGTTGAACCCAAACGCATCAACGAGAAATCCCGTCAGCAAGTTACTCGCCGCGGCCCCCAGTCCCACGGCAGTCGCGATCAGCCCCTGCAGGAAATTGAATCGACCCGTGCCGCGTGTGAGATCAGCCACCATCACCACCGCGGCTACGCCGAAGATGCCCGCACCAATGCCATCGAGAATTTGATTCGCAATCAGCAGCGCCGGATTATCGGTCAACGTGTACAGCAAGCCGCGAATCGGCAGCACCGAAAACCCGATCAAAAAAATCGCTCGCCGGCCCCAAGTATCGATGTGGTTGCCAGCAAAGATCGCCACCGGCACCATCACAAACTGTGCGACGATGATGCAGGCCGCCATCCAGATCGCCGCCGTCTCTTTGTAATTCACCGAGACCTTTTGCCCGACGAGCGGCAACATGGCTGCATTCGCAAAGTGAAACAGCACGACGGCCGTGGTGAACCACCAGATTCTGCTGTCGCTAAATAATTGACTCAGCGAGACCACTTCCGTTTCGCCATCTTCCGCATCGGCGCCACGGGCCAGGTTGTGATCGATGTCTTCCTCGCGAATGAACGTCGTCGCAATTGCGCTGGCCAGCGCCATCGCGGCAACACCATAAAAAACACCGCCGCTGCCGAACGCATAACTCAGTCCCGCCGCGAGTGCCGCAGCGCACACATTGCCGCCGTGATTGAAGCCTTCGTTGCGACCGACGCGCGTCGCCAGCCGTCTCCGTCCGACCAGTCCGAGGCTGATGGCCGCGATCGCCGGTGGAAAAACCGTCACTGCGACTCCCGCCAAAAACTGCGAACCAAAAATGACGCTCCGGAGCGGCAAGTAGTACATGACAACGCAGCACGTCGCGACCAGTACGGCAGCACCGACGATGGCCATCCGTTTCGCGCGGAGTCGATCGATCCACGCGCCGACAAACGTCTGACTCAAAATCGTGCCGAGCAGCATCGCTGCCATCGCCATGCCCGCTTCGCCCGACGTCCAGCCGCGCGTCGACGTCACATAAATAGCCAAAAACGGCCCCAGCCCATCGGCGACATCGGCCAGGAAAAACGTCAGGGCATCGAGAGCCCGTTCGCTCTGCGTCTTCGCGCGCGGAGCATCGGTAACGGTGGCCGCCAGGGCGGGGGTAGGTTCAAGCGTCGCGAGCGACATGGGCCAACATCCTGACTGCGTGGAAAGCGAAGTTCGCCGACCATTAGCAATCGGTGTTCCACGTTCGCCGCGAACGCCAATTCGTAATCCAAGCAGTAGTCAACCGACGTTTCTCGCTGATTCGCGATGGATAATACGTCGCTATCAAAGCTCGACCTTCGGCGAGCGCGATTGAATCTCGATCAACAAGGCACAAATCGGCCAGCCGATTAGCTGCTTGGATCACTGGCTTCCTGCCAGAGGGGAAATCCCTTTTCGTGCGACTCAACGCCGTTGAAGAAGGCGTCGAAAGCTGCGTCCATGTCGAAGTCATCGCACTCTGCCCACTGCAGCAGTTTGGGCTTGTGAACGCGAAATCGCCCGGAACTGGCCGGAGTGTAGGGCACGGCGATCACCGCCTGAGCCCCGGGAAAAGCATACGACCGCATCTCCAGAAGAATCGCATCCAGCTTTTCATCGCCGACGGTGATGCGGCCGTCGTAGGCGAGCACTCCATCTGCACTGCCGTGAGGATCTTCCTCGAGCCGTTGCTTGCCATGCTCCACGGCGGCAGCAAGGTCATCCATAGCCAGCCGTTCCAGGCTCCGTGAACCATCGACTGCGGCGAACCCCAGCATCGGGGTGAGACCATCCGAATCCGACACGCACCAGATGGCATGAGCCGCGATAAATCCAGCAAGTTCAGCCGCCGTGATCATTTGATTTCTACCCGTTAGGAGGTCGAAAGGCCCGAGCGATTGTACGGCCGCAGAGCCCCATAATCATCCCATTTCCTGCGACTTTTTCGTCATCCGCCCGCAAAGACTAACAATCGCCCGGGCCGTGTGGTATAGGTAGAACAATCCCTATTCTACCTATTCTCCTTGAGCTGCCGCCGAGTCTACGCATGTCGCTGGAATTACGCCGCCGGATTTTCGACCAACTCGATTCGCTGGTCATCATCGACCCGCACACGCACATCAATCCGCTCGACCCGGCTTCGCACACGCTCGCCGATATTCTTGGCTACCACTATTACACCGAGCTCGCTCACTCGGCTGGCCTGCCGCAAGAAACCATCGAAGACGCCACCCTCTCGCCCAAGGAAAAGGTGGGCTTGCTGATCGACAACCTGGGCGCGATCAGCAACACCATTCAGTGGAGCTGGTTCGTCGAGATGGCCCAAAAGCTCTTCGGCTTTCAAGGCGATTCGATCGACAGCAGCAACTGGGAACAGCTCTACGATGACGCCGAAGCCCAGATGAGCTACTCCGGTTGGGCCGACAAAGTGCTCGAAACCAGCAAGCTCTCGGCTGTCTTCCTGACGAACGAGTTCGACGATCCGCTCGAAGACTTCGACACCAAGAAGTACATCCCCTGCCTCCGCACCGACGACCTCGTCTTCAAGCTCTCGCAGTACAACGTTCGCGAGCGACTCGAGCGGATGTCGGGCATTCGCGCCACCACGCCCGAAGCGCTTCGCCAAGCCATCGGCACGCTGTTCGATCACTTCGTCAGCAAGGGTGCTCGCGCTTGTGCGATTTCGCTGCCGCCGGATTTCGCGCCGCAAAAGATCTCGGCCAATCGCGCCCTCTCCGCTCTCGAAGCCATCGAGCAATCGGGCGCCGAATGCCACGACACGCACAAGAAGGCCATCAGCAATTTCGTCTTCTGGACGCTCTGCGAATACTGCCAGGAGTTCGGCTTGCCGTTCGATCTGATGATCGGCGTCAATCGCAGCGTCTATCCCGCCGGTGTGCATCAAGGTCGCGACCTGTACGACAGCCGCGTGTCGCTGCATCAATACAAGGAAGCGTTCAATGCCTTCCCTACGGTCAAGTTCCCACTCTCAGTGCTCGCCAGCGTCACCAATCAAGAGCTGACGAGCTACGCCTGGATCTTCCCGAACGTCATCACCAGCGGTCACTGGTGGTACTCAAACACACCGACGTTCATCGAGCACGACCTGAGCGCTCGCCTCGAAGCCGTGCCGCGGACAAAGCAGATCGGCTACTACAGCGACGCCTACAAGCTGGAGTTCGCGCAGCCGAAGTTCGCCATGTACAAGCGCTGCTTGGCCAAGGTTCTCGCCGAAAAATTCGTGCAAGACCGCGGCTGGAGCGAAGAACAGGCCGTCGCCCTCGGCACCCAAGTGCTGCAAGGCAATACCGAAGCGATCTTCCCCGAAGTCCCGATCGATAAGGTGATGATGCGCCGCGAACAGGCTCAAGAATCATACGCAGCCGTGGCTGGCGGTTTCCCCGAAGAGCACGACACGTTCGATTCGGTCGCTGGGCCGAAGCTAGGCGAACTGCCGTCCGCTGGCGGCATTGGTTTGCCCATCGGCGGAGCTCTCGCAGCCGGCGCGCTCGGCGCTGCCGCCTCGCACCTCTCGCAGGGCAGCTTCGAACATCGCTACGAACCAGCCGCTGACTCGGACCTGGATGCAGTGGAGCTCGAAACACCTGCGCTCGACGCCGAACCCCTGTCGGCAGAGTCGCCGCTCTCCACGTTCGAAACGCCGTCGTTCGAAACGCCGTCGTTCGAAGAAGAGTCGTTCGAAGCGCAGCCGATGGAAGAGGAGTCTCTCGAAGCTCAACCGTTTGAAACGCAGCCATTTGAAACACAGCGTTACGAACATGTGGCAGCGAGCGACGATCATCTCGACCTCGACGGCGAACTGTCGCTCGATCCGGAATGGAAACACGACAGCGTGCCGATGGAACCATCGGGCTCGATGATCGGCATGCACACCGAGCCGCTGCTCGATAGCTTCGAAGACGAGTCGCTCCCCGCCGGCGAAATCATTGCCGACGGTGAAGAACTTCCAGCCGCTGAAATCATTGCTGACGAAGAGGAACTCCCGGCCGCTGAGATTGTCGAAGATGAAATCGTCGACGACGGCGAGATCGTGCTCGAAACTGTTGAACTCGAAACCGTCGAAGAAGCGCCGGCTGAAAGCGAATTCGAACTCGCGCTCGACGAACCACAGCCGACACAACCCAGCGAGTTCGCTACCAACGCCACCGTGCCGTTCGACCCAACTGCCTGGGCCGATGCCGAGCCGGCAGAAGCAGCTCCCGAAGCCGAAGAAGAGATCATCGAATCGGCTGAAATCATTCCGGACGAAGAGGCAGCCCCGGTAGAGCCTATCGCCGTCGCCGACGAGGACTTCGACGACATGCTGGAAGCCCTCGACCTCGAGCCGGAAAACCCGAGCGACCTCACTCCGCCAGCCACCGACGATCCACCGGAAGCCGAACCGGATGATCCCTTCAGCTTCTTGAAGAAGTAAATCGCGTCACGCTCGCCAACCAGGTAGCCCAACGCGTAAGCGGAAGGGCCACCGCGAGTTCAGCAATCCCTCGGCAACGTGCGACAGCACCAAATCGGTGACGCGCAATTGCGCGCACCTTCCTCACTGCGCACCCAGGAAGTTTCATCGCCAGGACGCAAATCCGCTGGGCCCCATCATGGGCACGCTCACTATCACGGCTCAGCCGCCCGTGCAGTTTGTCCAAATTGACTTGCTACCGGCACTTTTCCGGCACTCCTCACGGCTAAAGCTGTTTTCGGCCCGACTCGCGCAATTGGCATGCGACTCGCTTTAGCATGGCCCCGCCGGATGACTCTCCCGCCGGAATCCATCACCCCAGATCCGAACCCCGGACAAATTCTTTCGCTTGTGCTGTGCTCACTGGAAACCCAGAGGCTAGCTCGCAAACTGCTCCCCGCAGTAACAGCCCTTCAAGGAGTCCAGCCGTGACTAATCTCCTCGCGCGAAGGATTTCGCGCACCACTTTTTCCCGCTCAGCCTTCACACTCGTCGAACTGCTGGTCGTCATCGCGATCATCGGCGTGCTCGTGGCGCTGTTGCTCCCTGCCGTGCAAGCGGCCCGCGAAGCAGCTCGTCGCATGCAATGCAACAACCACATGCGGCAGTGGTCCCTTGGTTGCCACAACTATCACGATACGTTCCTCGCCTTTCCACAGGGTCGGCTCGATCCTGCGGTCGGCGGCTATCGCTGGAGCATGCAGGCTTCGGTGCTCCCCTACATCGAGCAGGGGAATCTGTTTCAAAAGATCGACTACTCGGCGCCGGCGAGCATGAGTGATCCGCAAATCACCAACGCCAAGATCAAGATCTGCTACTGCCCTTCGGACATGGACCGCATGACGAACACCGCCGACTCAGGCAATGCCGTGGGTCAAGGGCGAACGAGCTATCGCTCGAGCGGCGGCAGCGACACCGGCTGGATTCTCTCTGGCTCGGCGATCAACATCGCGGCTAGTCCCGAATACAACAACGGTCTGTTCGTCACCAACCGCGTGATAAAGATGAGCGACGTGACCGACGGCACTTCGAATACTGCGCTCCTTTCTGAAGCAGTGCTCGGCGATGGCGATCAAAACAAGATCTCGCCGCTCGGCGATTATTTCGAAATCGGCTACGGCCCCGCCGATCCCACTCCTGCCGATCGGCTCGAAGTTTACAACGCGTGCGTGGCGCTGGTTCCGACCGCATCGACGCCGCAGTGGTCTTACTCGGGCCGCTACTGGTACGTGGGGAACTACGCGGTCTCGCGCTACAACCACATCATGCCGCCGAACGGCAAGAGCTGCGCGTGCAGCGGCGCTGGTGCGCTCAATGTGCGGATGAACTACAAGGGAACCGCCACGACGGCTTCGAGCCGCCATCCGAACGGCGTGAACCTCGCGCTAGTCGACGGCAGTGTGCGGTTTGTCACTAGCAGCATCAAGATCGAAACCTGGTGGGCACTCGGCAGCCGCGACGGCGGCGAAGTGTTGGGAGATTACTAAAGCCATGAGAACATACCTCGCTTTATTTATCGTGATCGCTGGACTGACCACGCTCGCCGGTTGCGGCGGACAAACTGCGGCGCAATCGCACGTCGAACCCGCGCAAGGGCAGGTCGATACGAGCCTCACGCCCTATCAACAATCGCAGCAGCGCGGCCTGCTGTTGTTCTTGAACGCGGTACAAGAAGGCGCGACCGATCCACAGAGTTTGTCGCTGCTCGCGCCGGTTGATTTTCGCGACTCGTTTCCGACGTTCTTCGGCGCTCAGCAACGTCTGCTCCGTTGGAATTTCAACGGCACTCCGCAGGGAAATGAAGTGCCGGTGACGCTGATTCTGGATAATCAGGCGAGTGGAGTCGCCGATCCAGCCAATGAAGTGCGCGAGTCGCGCATCTATTACGTGATCCCCGCCGGTCAGCGCTTTACGATTGCTCGCAAATCGTGACGCCGGCATTTCTCTCTTTGGTTTAGGAATGTGTGCATGAGCATGAAGATTTGGGCCGCAGCGCTGCTGGCCACCGTCGTATTTGTTGGTCGGCCGGCGTTCGCTGCCGATGAAGTGAAGCAAGAAAAAACGAAGCAGCCGAACATCTTGGTGATCGTCGCCGATGATCTCGGTTGGGGTGAGCTCGGCTTTCAAGGGAACAAAACCATTCCCACGCCGAACCTCGATGGCTTGGCCGCGGGCGGTGTGCGGTTTACGTCGGGTTATGTCAGCGGCACTGTTTGTTCGCCAACGCGGGCCGGTTTGCTGACGGGCCGTTATCAGCAGCGCTTCGGCCATGAGTTCAACCCAGGGCAGCAGCCCGAACATCAAGAGCTTGGCTTGTCGCTCAACGAAAAGACCCTTCCCGATCGCCTGAAGGCCGCCGGTTACGCGACCGGCATGTTCGGCAAATGGCATCTCGGCAACGGGCCGGCCTATCATCCGCAGAAGCGCGGCTTTGATGAGTACTATGGCTTTCTCGGCGGCGCGCACACCTATCTCGCAGTCGGCCAGGGGGTGAACGCCGTCTTGCGCGGCACTGAACCGGTGGCTGAAATCGATCATACGACCGAAGCCTTTGCCCGCGAAACCGCCAAGTTCATCGAGAAGAACAATGAGAAGCCCTGGTTCGTTTACCTGCCATTCAACGCGGTACACGGTCCGCTCGAAGCGCCCGAAAAGTACTTGCAGAAGTACGCCGACATTGCCGATCCGAAGCGCCGCTCGTATGCAGCCATGACGCACGCGCTCGATGATGCGGTCGGGGTGGTGCTCGCGAAGGTGCGCGAACTGAAGCAAGAAGAAAACACGCTCATCGTGTTCTTCACCGACAACGGCGGACCGACGGCGGTCAACACTTCGTCGAATGGTCCGCTGCACGGTTTCAAAGCCACCGTGTGGGAAGGTGGCGTTCGCGTGCCGTTTGTTTTGAACTGGAAGGGGCATCTGCCGGCTGGCAAGACTTACGATCAACCGATCATTCAGCTCGATGTGCAACCGACGGTGCTCGCGGCCGCCGGAATCGCTGCGAAGCCGGAAGACAAATTCGAAGGTGTGAACCTGCTGCCGTATCTGTCGGGCGAAAAAACCGGCGCGCCGCACGAATCACTCTTCTGGCGGTGGGGCCAGCAGCACGCGGTCCGCACGGGCGATTGGAAACTGGTCGACATCGGCAGCGGCGCGCAGCTCTTCAACCTGAAGGACGACATCGGCGAACAAACCGATCTCGCCGCCAAGCATCCAGAAAAACTGAAAGAGCTCGAAGCCACTTACGCGGCTTGGGACAAGGACAACATCGCTCCCAAATGGGGTCCCGGCGGCGGTGCTGGCGGCAAGAAAAAGGCGGGTGCGAAGAAGAAAGCGGACAACTAATGTTCGGCCTACGCGGCTCGGCGAGACAATTGGATCGTCTCTTCGGGCAGTGTTTCGGTCGACGAACCGCTCCCTTCGGCGCGGAGGACCAGTTGCGTGGGCATCGAGGTTTCGATGCCCAGCTCCGTGAAGCGGCGTTTGATGCGCCGCAGCAACTCGCGCTTCACGGCCCATTGCTTGAGCGGCCGGGTTTTCAGCAGGAACTTGATTGTCACGCCGCTGCTGTCGAGTTTGTCGACGCCGAGCATTTCAGGATCGTCGATGATCAGCCGCGAGTATGCTGGTTCGTGACGCAGATCGGCGGCCATCGTCAGCAGCGTGTTCATCACTGAGTCGGCATCTTCCTTGTGCGAGATGCCGATGTCGAACACCGCGCGGCTCCAGCCGTGCGTCATGTTCGTAACGCAATCGATCTTGCCGTTGGGAATGAAGTGAACGCAGCCCTCGAGATCGCGGAGCACGGTCATGCGGAGCGTGATGCGCTCGACCTGGCCGCTCACTTCACCGATCTTCAGCACGTCGTTGATCTTGTATTGGTTCTCGAGCAGGATCACAAAGCCATAGAAGTAATCGCGAATCAGATTCTGCGCACCAAAGGCCACGGCCAAACCGAGGACCGCGGCACCTCCCATCAACGGTGCCACCGCCACGCCGGCTTCTTCGCAAAACATGATGCCGCCGCCGATGACGATGGTCATGGTGGCTGCGTTTTGAAAGACACCGACGAGCGTGTTGACGCGGGCTTCGTTTTCTTCCGGTGGGCTGCGCGAACTGCTCTGCACCATCAGATCGACGACGCGCCGCGTGGAGAGTTGCATGATCTTGTACAGGCTGGCTCCGATCGTGACGATCATCGCGAGCGTCGGGCCGTGCGTCAGAAACCACTGAAAGATGTTTTGCAGCGAGAAGGGATTTTTCAGCTGACCGAGCCGGGCGTTGGCGACAGCGGCTTCATCTTGTTTTTGCTTCGCTGCTTGCAAGGCGGCGAGTTGCTCGCGCTGCAGCTCGACTCGTTCGGTTTGCAACTCTTGCAAACGATCGAGCCGGGTGTGAACTTCGCCGTCGGCTTCTTGCAGCAGGCGTTCGCTGTCGGCGCGACGGGTGGCGATCTCGGCCAGTTGCGTTCCCATCAAGCCTTCGGCTGACTTACGTTTGTATTCGACCTCGGCGGCGACCTTGGTCTGTTTCGCGAGACCGGATTTCTGACGAGCCGCGGCGAGCAACTTCTGTTCGATCGTGACGCTCTTCTCGAGCGCGGCGAGTCGATCGGTCACGCTGCGAACTTCCTGCTCGGCGGCATCGGCGGCCTGCTTCTTCACGTCCACCGACTGCTTGGCCGCGATCAGTTCGCGGCTCGGCGGCGCCGGTGGATCGTGCTTCACGAGCGACGACAAACCCGTAGCATCGGCGGAGGCCAGGGTCGGCGGTGCAATCGCGGCGGGCTGCGCTACCGTGGTCGGTTCAACCGTCGCCATCGGCGGCAGAGGCGTTTCGACTGGTTTCGCCGGCGGCGTTTTCGGTTCGACGCCGGTGAGCTTATCGAGAGCCAACTGATCTTGCTGGAGCTTGCTTTCGAGAACGGCAATTTGTTCTTGCAGCGTTTTGCGAGTTTTGATCGCAAGGTCGAAGCGGGCACGCGCGAGTTGCCGCTTCATCTCCGTTTCGGCGAGCGTGGTCTTGAGCGCGGTCGCAGCCGTTTCTTCGCCGGCTTCGATCAATTTGGTCAGTTCGGTTTTTTCTTGCGCGGCGCGATCGTCGAGCGTGCGAAACTCGGCTTCGGCCTGGTGATAATCGCTGCTGGGATCGGCGACTTCGCAGCGCAGTTCATCGACCCGCTTGGCATCGCTAGCAATCGTTCGTTGCAACCGCGTGATTTGCTCGGCCTCGGTCAAAATCTGTGGCTGAGCGGGATTGAGCGTTTCGGCCGGCGGTGGCGGGGGCAAATCAGCATCGGGCGCGCTGATCTTCGCTGTTGTCTGTGCGTTTGCCAGCGATGCCAGCAACAGACAGCTGAGAAATGCCAAGCCACGCCGAGCAACCATCGACATCGATCCACCCTTGCAAATACGGAGCGAGATTTTCGCACCGGGACGTATAGCAGAGGGCGTTTCGGCGGCAAAGAGCGAATGTGTAGGCGAGTGCTGGAAAACGCATCGCAAGACTCCTTACGAACCGCGCCAAACAACTGTTGCGAGTCACGGAGTGACTCGCCTACGAGAGGAGTTGGCCGAGTATGAGGTCACGCACATCGGTGAGCGCGAGGTTCTCTCCCGGTGCAGCGCCATCGCCGATGAGAAGCGGTCGGTCGTCGGTCGTCGGCAAGCCGTGGCTGCCGCGGATGAGCGTGGGGTCGGTGGGGACAATATCGAAGAGCGAGCGGAAGCCGAGTTTTTTTTGCAACAGTCGCCAGGCCGCCCGGCCCTTGGGCCAGAGGAGCTTCGGGTCGAAGAGCATTTCGCAGGGGTCGTAGCCGGGCTTGCGATGGATGTCGATCGTGCGAGCGAAGTCGGGCTGGTGTCGATCGTCGAGCCAAAAAGGATAGGCAAACCAGGCCTTCGGCTGCGCGAGGGCGACGAGTTCGCCGGCGCGTGGATGATTCAAGCCGATGTCGGCGCGCTCTTCGCTGGCATAGACGCGGCCGACGCCCGGCTGCGAGGCGACGAGCTCGCGCACTGCGGGAACATCGGCAGGGTTCTTTACATAGATGTGAGCCACTTGATGATCGACAACGGCGAAAGCTCGGCTGCCGAAGGTATCGAGAATGTCGCCGAAGGGTCCGGGACGAACTTGCAGAAAGCCGGCCGTTCGCAGCGCGCGGTTGATGAGGATGGGTTGATTGACATCGACCAGGCCGTACTCGCTGACGATCCAGACGCGAGCGCCGGTTTTCTTCGCGGAGTCGAGCAGCGGTTCGCAGGCATCGTCGAGCTCGCGGACGAGGCGCGGCATGTCCGAGCCACTCGGGCCGAAGCGCTGCGGATCGTAATCGAGATGCGGCAAATAAACGAGCGACAGATCGGGCCGTTCGCTGGTGAGAACTTCGGCAGCACAGCGGGCAATCCAGTTGCTGCTCGGCAGTCCCGCCATCGGCCCCCAAAACGCCGAAAAAGGAAACGGCCCGAGCTGTTTTTCCAAGCGATCGGATAAACCAACCGGCGTGCCGGTGATGCCGAAGGCTTTGCTACCATCGGCGCCGTAATACGGCTTGGGCGTGACACTGATTTCGCAATCCGAACCTTGGTTGAACTGCCAGAAGAGTTTGGCGGCTTTGAATTTTTGGCCGTTTCGTTCGGCTGCCAAACGCGCGGTTTGATAGAGGGGCTCGGCGCCGATCAGACTGTTTGATTGCTGCCAGAAGCGGACTTCGCGCGTGTCGCGATACAGCCAGCCATTGCCTACGACGCCGTGCTTTTCCGGCTGCTGACCCGTGAGGATGGTCGCCTGCGCAGAGCACGTCACGGCGGGGACGATCTCACGCAACTCGCGCGTCCAGCCGTTCGCGGCCAGACTGTTCAACCGTGGCGCGAGGGGCAGGAGTTTTTTGGTGAGTCCAACGGCGAGGATGAGAACGAGTGGTTGCGGCACAGTGCGATTCAGCGTGCGAGTGAGGAAAGAGGCCGGCAACTCCTTACTTTACTTCATTTTGCTATACTTCGGTTCCTTGCCCCGCTTTCTCGACGACGAACTCAAACTTTCAACTTTGCACCCACGGAGGCGCTCATGACTCTTCCCGCCGGCATCAAGACAGACATTACTCAGTGCATCGGCAACACGCCGCTCGTGCAGTTGCGGCGGATCACGCAGGGTTGCGTCGGAACGGTCGTGGGGAAGATCGAAAACATGAACCCGCTGTGGAGCGTCAAGGACCGCATCGCCCGCGCGATGATCGACGCCGCCGAACGCGACGGCAAGATCAAGCCGAATACCGTCATCATCGAGCCGACCAGCGGCAACACCGGCATCGGTCTCGCTTATGTGTGTGCTTCGCGCGGTTACAAGTTGGCCGTGACGATGCCCGAAAGCATGACCGTCGAACGCCGCCGCCTGCTGAAGGCCCTGGGCGCCGAAATCATTCTCACCCCCGCGGCTGAAGGGATGCCCGGCGCGGTGCGGCGCGCCGAAGAGATCGCCAAGAGCGAGCCGGACAAGTTCTTCGTGCCGCAGCAATTCAAGAATCCAGCCAATCCCGAAATCCATCGCAAGACGACGGCAGAAGAGATCTGGCGCGATACCGAAGGGAAGATCGACTTCCTGATTTCGGGCGTCGGCACGGGCGGCACGATCACGGGCGTGTCGGAAGTGATCAAGAGTCGCAAGCCGGACTTCAAAGCCATCGCCGTCGAACCAGCCAACAGCCCGGTGATCACGCAGAAGCGCGAAGGCAAACCACTGCAACCTGGCCGCCACACCATTCAAGGCATCGGCGCTGGTTTCATTCCCGATGTGCTCAATGTCGACGTCATCGACGAAGTGGTGCTGGTGCGTGATGAAGACGCAGCAGACACCGCGCGAAAGATGTCGACGCAGGAAGGAATCTTCTGCGGCATTAGCTGCGGCGCCGCAGCCTGGGCGGCAGTTCAAGTCGCCAAGCGTCCAGAAAACGCCGGCAAACTGATTGTCGTGATCCTGCCAGATCTGGGTGAACGATATTTGTCGACGCAGCTGTACCCAGAGTAAGGGATTGCAGATCGCAGATTTTAGATTGCAGATTGAATTCCTGTCTCGAAACTCAGAACTTAGAACTCAGAACTTTCTCCCATGCTAAGCCCTGAAATCCTGAAGAAGCTGACCAAGTTCGACACCCCGACCATCTGCAACGTCATCGAGCTGTTCGATGTCATCCCGCGCAATCGTGGTTACATGGATGGCCGGGTGAAGTGCAACTTTCCTGAGTTTCCGCCGGTGATCGGTTACGCCTGCACGGCGTCGTTTCGCAGCGACGCGCCGCCGAAAGGTGGCGACGCCTACGGCAGCATTCAAAAGCAGCTGGAGCAGTTCGCCGCGCTGCCGGGACCGGCAATGGTCGTGTTTCAAGATCTCGACGATCCACCGGCCGCTGCCGTCTTCGGCGAAGTGATGTGCAGCACCTACCAGGCCTTCGGCGCTGCGGGCCTCGTCACCAACGGTGGTGGTCGCGACCTCGAACAAGTTCGTGCTCTGAAATTCTCTGTCTTCACCGGCTCCACGATCTGCTCGCACGGCTACTGCCACATGCTGCACCTCGGCTTGCCGGTGCGCGTGGGCGGTCTGATGGTGAACCAAGGCGACCTGCTGCACGGCGACGCCAACGGTGTAGCCGCCATCCCGCCTGACATCGCCGCCGAAGTGGCCGATGTCGCCGAAGAATTCATCGCGGCAGAAGACATTGTCATGAAATACGTGAAGGCCCCCGGCGCGAAGTCGATCACCGAATACGACAAACTGCGCAAGGAATTTCAAGCAGCTGCTGCGGCGTTGGGGAAGCGGGTTTCGCGGAAGAAGTAGATTGAAAAATTGAATCAGAACGAAATTCGACTTAAAATGGAGTGCTGTTCTGATTGATTGTCAAGGATCGTCGAATGAGTACTGCATCCTCGCAAAATTCTACGCCTTGGCCGAAGATAGCCGTCGGCAATGCGCAGGTTGCGGCAAGCGAACAGTGCTTCGCGCCCTTCGATCTCACTCAGGTGCATGCCGCAGTCCTGGCACTGCCAACTCCGACAGTTTCACGGCTGGAAACGGTGAGCGATGAAGCCTTGCATCAAGCCTTACTCGCGGCTGGTGAACTTTTTCCTGCCGCGCCGCCAACCATTGAAGTGGTCTGCGATGCGGAAACGCAGGAGTATCCATTCTTCGGTATCAACGTGAAGTGGTCTGGCGATGCGCGGGGCATGATCGCTCAGGAAATTGCTTGGGCTCGGCGCGTTCAGCATTTGTTCGGTCCCTTTCAACAACCCCGACTCTGCGTCGTGGCCGCTGAATGAACTCGCTTGAATTTCTTTCATTTGCCGGCCGCGTCGCGACGCTCGGCGCGGCTGGTGCCCGCAGCGCGGTTAGTCGTGCTTATTACGGTGCCTTTCATTTCGCCCGCGAGACGCTTAGCGAGTTAGGCGTAACAATTCCACGTAACGGCACTACGCACGCAGTGCTGCCTCAGTATTTGCAAACCACGAACAACACCGCTGCAAAGGAAGCGGCGATTCTGCTGTCTCATTTGCACTACAGCCGCAATAAGTGTGACTACGACTTGGATGACACCGCGCTTGACCATCTCTCAAGCGCTCAATTAAAAGTTGAGTCCGGACACGAAGTCGTCCGCTTGCTCACGGATTTCCGGCGTGAATGCGAGCAAAGCACGGAGATAAAGCAGGATCTCTTGCAAGCTGTGGCCAAAGTCGATGCCGTCCGCCAAGTCAGAAAATAAGTAGCGACGCAAAGCTTCGTCGGCCTAAACTGACGACATGGATTTGAATCCGTACGAATCGCCGACAGATACCGATGCCCCACCGCCTGGATCTTTCATTCCGGGCCTGTTGGTGGAGCTCCTCGTTGCGTTTGCCATTGTTGGGGTGTTTTTCGCGCTCTTACTGCCGGCGGTCGGTGCGGCCAGGCATGCGGCGCTGGAAAGGACTTGGCAGGTGCCGTCGAAAATCGACTTCGCCCCGCCGGGCGATTTCTCTGGCACGCTGCCGCCGAATCGCCCATAATCGAGCCATCGGCGTCGCGACAGCGCGGCGCTCCCGCCCAGATTGCCTCACCTCTCGAACGAGGGCGATTTCATGAGCCTTCCTCGCGTTTTGTCTGCCGTCGTCGTGCTCGCGCTGTTGGCCCGTGTTGCAGTGGCGAATGGCCTCGTTTCTCAGCCCGCTGAAGTAAAGCTGCAGGGCAATTTCGCGCGCGCCCAGCTGGTGATTGTCGAAGCGGAGAACGCCGCCAAAGTTACGCGCAGCAGCAACGACGTAACCGCGCTCGCCAAGTATGAATCGACCGATCCGGCGATCGTGACCGTCACTGCAGCTGGTCAGTTGTTGGCAGTGAAAGATGGCGCGGCGAAGATCAAAGTGACGCATGGTTCACAGCAACTCGAAGTGCCGGTGACGGTCAGTGGTTTCAGCGATCGGCCGGCGATTCAATTTCTCGATCACATCAGGCCGATCCTCGCGAAGAACGGCTGCGCGATGGCGGCCTGTCATGCGGCGCAACATGGCCAGGGTGGTTTCAAACTTTCGGTGTTTGGTTTTGAGCCCGACAAAGATCGCGCGGCGATGGCTCGCGATTCGATCGGCCGGCGAGTGAGTCTGGTTGATCCAGAAAATAGTCTGCTGTTGCTCAAGCCAACGATGCAAACGCCGCATGGCGGTGGTCGACGGCTGGAGAAGGGCTCGGTCGATTACCAAATGCTCGTCGCCTGGATTCGCGGCGGCGCACCGGCGCCCACGAAGACTGAAAACGCCGTGACGCAGCTCCATGTCTTCCCCAAGGAACGGCTAGGCACGGTCGGTATGAGTCAGCAACTGCGTGTGGAAGCCGAGTATGCCGATGGGCAGCGGCAAGATGTGACGCACTGGGCCCGCTTCGATTCGCTCGACGATGGCATTGTGAATGTCACTCGCGAAGGATTGTGCAACACCATCGGCAAGGGCCAGGGGGGCGTGATGGTTCGCTTCGAAGGGCAAGCCGATACGACGCTGTTTGTCGTTCCTTACGCCGACAAGATTGAGCTCGCCGGCTGGACGAAAAACAACCAGGTCGATGAACTCGCGGTCGCAAAGTTCCGCGAGCTGGGCATCGAACCGTCGCCATTGTGCGACGATGCCACGTTCTTGCGGCGGGCTTTCATTGATGCGATCGGCACGATTCCGACTTCGGTAGAAACGAAGGCCTTTCTCGAATCAACCGATCCCGACAAGCGAAAAAAGCTGATCGATCGTTTGCTCGGTCTCACCGGCGATCCGGCGCAAGACATTTACAACGATGCCTACGCGGCCTACTGGTCGCTGAAATGGTCCGACCTTCTCCGTAACACGAGTGCCGATCTCGGCGAGCAGGGAATGTGGTCGATGCACAACTGGATCAAGGAATCGTTTCGCACGAACAAGCCCTTCGACCAGTTCGTCCGCGAGTTGATCACCGCCCGCGGCTCGCTCTACAGCGTCGGCCCGGCGAATTTTTTCCGGATCAACAAGGACTCGTCAACACTTGCCGAAGCAACGGCTCAGCTGTTCCTCGGCGTGCGGATGGAATGTGCGAAGTGCCATCATCATCCGTTCGAAAAATACAGCCAGGAGGATTACTACGGCTTGGCCGCGTTCTTCTCACGCGTCGGCACAAAGAACAGCGAGGAGTTCGGTCTCTTCGGCGGTGAGCAAGTCGTCGTCGTTCGCGATGCTGGCGACGTTCGCCATCCGCGCACCAATCAGTTAATGAAACCCAAGGCCCTCGAAGCCGCCGAAATGGAGCATCCGCTCGACCGCCGCATGCCGCTGGCCGATTGGCTGACGGCTAAAGAAAACAGTTACTTTGCCCGCAATGTAGTGAATCGTTACGTTGCCTACTTGCTAGGCCGCGGCCTGGTCGAACCGGTCGATGATCTCCGCTCGACGAACCCGCCGAGCAATCCCGCGCTCATGGACGCTCTCTCGAAAAAGTTCGTCGACAACAACTTCAGCTTGAAGCAACTAATGCGCGAAATCATGACCAGCCGCCTGTATCAACTCGATTCGCAACCAACGACGAGCAATGTGGCCGACACGGTGTTCTACAGCCATTTCACCGTGAAGCGTCTCACTGCCGAGCCGCTGGTCGATGCCCTCGATCGCGTGACCGGCGTGCAGACAAAGTACAAGAATCTGCCGCTCGGCACGCGAGCGATCGAACTGCCCGATGCAGAATATGGCGATTATTTTCTCGCCACCTTCGGCAAGCCGAAGCGGGTGAGCATTTGCGAATGCGAACGGCCTCTCGATCCAAGCCTCGCTCAAGCCCTGCACACACTCAACGGCGATACGCTGGCCAGCAAGATCGCCGATAAGAAGGGGCGCATTGCGACGCTTCTTGCGGCGAAGAAACCAGCCGAGGAGATCGTCGAAGAGATCTACCTGGCCGCCCTCTCACGCCTACCAACGGCTGCGGAACGAACGCAGGCCCAGCAGTTCTTGAGCGAGAATGAGAACGCCGAAGAGGTGTATCAGGATCTGTTGTGGGCGTTGATGAACAGCAAGCAGTTTTTGTTTGTAAGATGAGCGGCTGACGTGGGAACGAGCATGCTTCGGGCTGCACCGGCCAAATTGGCACATGGTTCGCAGCCAGCGCGGGCACTTCGCGCCGTGTTATTTCTCACGGCCACCGTTCCATCCTCCAGACCTCTGCAAGCTCGCACATGAATCCCAAAACACTCCTGCTGGTTTATTCCATCGGCCTGCTCGTTGCTTCTAACTTCTTCATGCTCTGTGCCTGGTACCTGCACATGCAGTTGCCGGTTCTGAAGAAGCTGTCACTGATTCTGGTAATTGTCATCAGCTGGGGCATCGCGTTCTTCGAGTACATGCTGCAAGTCCCCGGTAACCGCCTCGGCCACGATGCGGGCCTGAACTTCGGTCAGCTAAAGATTCTGCAGGAGATCATCACGCTCGCGGTGTTCGTGCCGTTCTCGCTGTGGATGCTGGGCGAACCGCTGAAGTGGAATTATCTCGCTGCCGCCGTTTGCATGGCGGGGGCTGCGTACTTCGTTTTCAGCAGCGGTTTTTCCGGCGTGGAATGAGCACGAGAATAATCAATGGCTGACTGCCGGCGTGAGCTTGTGCGCCACGTCGGGCTCGGCTTCGGCACAGTGGACGAGATCCGAAAATAGCCCGTCCTGCTCCATCAGTTCGTCGTACGAACCGATGGCCGTGACGCGTCCATCTTCGAAGACCAGAATGCGGTCGCAGTTCTTCAGCGTCGACAAGCGATGAGCGATCAGAATCGTAGTTCGATCGGGATTGCGAATGCCGAGGGCCGACTGCACGTGCCGTTCGCTGATGTTGTCGAGAGCGCTGGTCGCTTCGTCGAGAATCAAGATCGGCGCGTTCTTCAACAGCAACCGAGCAATGGCTAGCCGCTGTCGCTGACCGCCGGAAAGATTCTGGCCGCGCTCCGTCACTTGGGCCTGATAGCCGAGCGGCATTTGCAGAATCTCGTCGTGCAAGTTGGCTTGCTGGGCCGCATGTTCGACATCGGCCTGGTTCACATCGCCGTTGCCGTAGGTGATGTTGTCGCGAATCGTGCCGGAAAAGACGAACGGATTCTGACCGACATAGCTCACCAGGCCGGCGAGTTCCTCGCGGCTGACTTCTTCGAGCGGCCTGCCGCCCAGTTTCAGCTGACCTCCTTGTGGATGGACGAGTCGCAGCAGCACTTTGATCCAGGTCGATTTGCCGGATCCCGACCGGCCGGCCACGCCGATCGTTTCGCCGTGATGAATCGAGAGCGTCAGGTGATCGAGCGCGAGCCGCGTTTTGCCATCCGGCGTCTGATATTGCACGAGCAAATCGTCGATTTCGATTAACGGTTGACCAGTCTTCACCGACAGATCGTGGTTGGGCGTGGCGAACGAACGATCGAGCGGCGTCTCGAGCATCTGCAATAGATCGCCGACGCGCAGGCTCGCTTCGTGACCTTCATCCAGCACGCGATGAACCTCGTTCAGCGGCGCCATGACGTTGAGGAACAGCACCGAAAATGTCAGCACATCGCCAAAGCTGATCTTGCCGTGAATGGCCAGATACGTCGCCATGGCTAGCACGATGATGTGAAAAAAGCCCTCGTTCAAGGCCTTCAAACAGCCGTAGACCGACATTTCGAAATGATGTTTCACTTCACTCTTGCGGCGTTTCTCGGCCGATTGCGTGAGACGGAACATTTCGAAGTTGTACGTGTGCGCGACGCGAATGTACTCCGCGCCGCCAAGTTGTTCGACGACTGCGCCGTCGATTTCCTCGCAGTCCCGCATCAAGCTCGTACGTACACCCTTCTGCGACTTAAGTTGTCGCAGCGTGAGATACACAGCCAGCGGAATCACACCAAGCATGATCAATCCCAGCAGCGGTTGCTTGCACGCTGCAGCAATGATCGCAAAGGCGCCGGTCAGAAACGCCGGCAAGCAATCGAGAAACATCAGCCGCACAAAACGAATGAGCCCATCGACGCTGCGAAAGATTTTGCCGTGCAGCACGCCGACTTTCTCGCCATTGAGCGACGTCAGATCGCCGCGCAGCGCGTGACCGACGAGTTTCAATTGCATGTCGCGATTCAGCCGTGCCACGCTCCGCTCGACGAACGTGCGACGGACCACATTGATCACTTCGCGCACCAGATAGATGCCGGCCAGGCTCAACAGGATCAAACCGGCGGCCCAGTACATCTGTGTGTGGCTGTATTGTTCGCGCGCACCCGACTGAATGCGATCGACGAGTTGGCCGAGCAGTAAAGCGACGCCCGTGTTGGCCACGCTCACCACGGCCATCAAGGCAGCGGCAAAGGCTAGCGTCATCCGATCTTCGGTGGCCACAAAGGGCAACACCTGGCGCGCGCGACGCGCCATCAGTCGCAACTCAGCGACGGTACCCGATTCATCCATAACTGCGTGCTTCCCAAAGGACGGCTTAATGCCTGACAAACTGACGCATGCATCGAACGGCGCTGGGAGGGAGAAGCGGCGCGTGCGGGGTCGCACCACACCTAAGCAATCCGCATTCCGCTTCTCTCGCGGCTCACGCAGACACATCTTGCGCGCCGTGCGTCGCTTCGCGTTGACTGCAGATCGTTCACTTTGATTGCGATCAACGCACTTGTTTGATGAAGAACTTGTGATGCCGCTGCATCGCCAGATCAGATTCTCGCGAAATGCAGCCAATAACGTGGCAGCGGTCGGCCAAACGAGATCGCGGCATGCAAGTTGCAAACTACCTGCAAAAACCAGGAGTCCAAATATGCCCACGCTTATCGAACTACAAAACCGCAGTTCATCCGCCAAACCACGACCAGCCTTTATTTCAGGTGAAGAGCTCGTCGCCGACCGCCGCGCCACGATCAGCCCGTCTCAGCACGTTGATCGCAAGGTCGCCGCTTATCAACCGAGCGATGGCTATCGCTCGACCGCCGCTGTTCGCCCTCGCGCTAAGTAGGGCTCTGCCTGCGCCGGGCGGTGCGCATTGACCATTTTCGGATAGCAAGCAATGTCGACCGCACCCACCTGCCCGGAGCAGCCTGCCAATCCTGCTGCGCCTGGGAATTCTCTTTTACATCCACTGCGCGGCGAAGCTTTCAGCAGTGAGCACCTCGAATTGCATTTTCGGGATGTTGCTGCGCGCATTGAGCTCGCGACGGATGAAACTCTGCCGAGCCGTGACTTCGCGCGGCGCTTTGAGCTGAATGCGACGCACATCGCGACCACGCATGCCGCGATGATCGACGCCGCGTCTCGCGGCGATGCTGTGCCCGCCGAGGCAGAATGGCTGCTCGACAATTATTACGTCGTCGAGGAGCAGCTACGCGAAATTCGCGACGACTTACCGCGCGGTTACTATCAGGAATTGCCGAAGACCAAGTCGGGGCATCCGCGCGTGTATGAGCTGGCGCGCGAGCTGGTGATTCACACCGATAGCTCACTCGATGACGCGCTCGTCGCACGCTGCCTCAAGCAGTTTCAATCGGTCGCGACCCTCACGATCGGCGAAGTCTGGGCCGTGCCGATCATGTTGCGGCTGGTGCTGGTGGAAAACCTGCGACGGCTGTGTGATCAGTTGCTCCTTTCGTATCGCTGTCATCAATCTGCGCGGAGCATGCTCGACGGCTGGGAAGCGGACAAGCCATTCGAGATTGCCGAAGAATCGGAACCGCACTGCTTTCCGACAATCATTCAGCTGCTCGAGCAGATTCCTGATCTGGGCGCCAGTCACCGCAGTGCGGCGGGCATTCTCGAGCGCCAGATTGCGGCTCGCGGTTGGAATCCGACCGATCTGGTTCGGCAGGAACACCAGCGCCAGGCAGCCAACCAGGTTTCGATCGGCAACGTCATCACCAGCATGCGGCTGATTGCGGCGCTCGACTGGAGTTCGTTCTTTGAGGACAACAACCAAGCCGAGCAAGTACTGCGGCAAGATCCGGCCGGCGTCTATCCGCAGATGCACTTCAACAGCCGCGATCAATATCGCCATGTGGTCGAGGAACTGGCTAAGCGCACCAAGCGCTCGGATGTTGAGATTGCCGAAATCGCCATCGATTGTGCGCTGGCTGCGCGAGTCGCGAATGACGACGTTGCTCGCCGCGGCCATGTTGGTTACTGGCTGGTCGATGCGGGCCGTCGACAGCTGGAAGTGCAGATCGGCCATCGCGCGCCACTGCATCGCAACTTGCGTTATGCGATGCTCCGCCATCCCAACATCACCTACTTCGGCATCCTCGGCCTGCTCACGCTCCTCGGCGTCGTGTCCATCGCCAGTATCGGTTGGTCGCTGGGCGTTCCGGTGGGAATTCTCACGCTGCTGACGTTGCTGTGGATACTTCCCGCCAGCGAACTCGCGCAAAGCGCGTCGAACCTACTGATCACCAATCTCGTCCCGCCGCGAATCTTGCCGCGGTTCGATTTCAAAGCCGGCGTGCCGCAAAACTATCCGACGATCGTCGTCGTGCCCTCGATGCTGACGAGCAACGGGGAAGTCGATTCGCTGCTAAGTCGCCTTGAGAGTCATTATCTATCAAACGGCGATGAAGCTTTCACGTTTGCCTTGCTCACGGATTTTGCCGATGCAGCCGAAGAGGTTCTGCCGGGAGATGCCGCGCTCGTCGAGCGCGCCGCGCAAGGCATTCGCACACTCAATCACCGATATCAAGCTTCTGGCCGTGCGCCGTTCTATTTGTTTCATCGCCGGCGCAAGTGGAACCCCGCCGAGGGGACTTGGATGGGGTGGGAACGGAAGCGCGGCAAGCTGATGGAGTTCGGTCGGCTGCTGCATGGCGAAGCCGAGACATCGTACGTCGTGCAAGAAGGCGATCTCGCCGCGCTCGCGCGGTTTCATGATCCCGCTTACACGCCATTTGTCATCACGCTCGATTCCGATACGCAACTGCCACACGATTCGGCCCGCAAGCTCGTCGGCACGCTCGCCCATCCGCTCAATCGCCCGAAGTTTGCTGCCGATCACGCGACGGTCACGGCTGGCTATACCATTTTGCAGCCGCGGGTGAATGTGCATCTCGCCGGCGCGGGGAGATCGTGGTTCGCGCGGATCTTCGCTGGCAGCCCCGGAGTCGATCCTTACACCACGGCGGCTTCCGATACCTATCAAGACTTATTCGGCGAAGGAAGCTTCACCGGCAAGGGCATCTACGACCTGCAAGCCTTCGAGCGTGCGCTCGGCGATGCCTTTCCTGAAAATGCAATTCTCAGTCACGATCTGATCGAAGGCTGTCACACGCGTGTCGGCCTCGTGAGCAACATCGAGGTCTACGACGGTTATCCGGCTCGCTACGACGCCGAAGCCAAGCGGGCCCATCGCTGGGTCCGCGGCGACTGGCAGTTGCTCCCCTGGCTGTTGCCCTATGTTCCGTATGCTGCCGGCTGGAAGCGGAATCCGTTGTCGCTTCTTTCACGCTGGAAAGTATTTGATAATCTCCGCCGCAGTGCGATGCCGATCGCGCTCTTCGCCGCGCTGTTGCTCGGCTGGTTCCTCGCGCCGCAAGCGGCTTGGGCGTGGACGCTCATCGCTTGCGTCATCATGTTGTTTCCGCTGTTGTCGCAAGCCGCCTTTGCCGTGCGCAATTGGCCCGCAAAAACGGCTGCCAGTGAGCACTTGCGGGCGATCACGCCTGATCTGCTGAAAACGCTCGTGCAATGCGGGCTCGCGCTCGCCTCACTGCCACACAAGGCTTGGTCGATGGTCGATGCGATCAGCCGAACGCTCGTGCGAATGTTGATCACGCGTCGCCATTTGCTCGAGTGGGAAACCGCCGCTGCCGTGGAATCGCGTGTGGCTGCCAGTCGTTGGACGCTGTTGTGGAATCTCGCCTGGTTGCCGATCCTCGCGATTCTCCTCGCCATTCTGTTGCCGTGGCCTGCGAAGCTCGCCGCCGCTCCGCTCCTTGTTTTATGGTGTGCCGCTCCAGGGATTCTCTGGTATTTGAGTCAACCGCTCCGGGTCGAACGCTCGGAATGCACGCCGCAGCAGCACGCTTGGCTGCGCGAGATCGCTTCTGATACGTGGGCGTTCTTCGAAGCCTTCGTCGGCCCCGGCGATCATTGGTTGCCGGTCGATAATGTGCAAGAAGAGCCCGAGGAAAAGGTCGCGCATCGTTTGTCACCGACGAACGAAGGGCTGTATCTGCTCTCGGCGCTGATCGCCCGCGATTTCGGTTTGACGGGCCTGCACGCGGTGACCACGGTCTGGGAGAACAACCTGCAAAATCTGCAGCGACTCGAAAAACTGAACGGGCATTTTTTCAACTGGTATGACACCGAGACGCTCCAGCCGTTGCCGCCGCGGTATGTTTCGACCGTCGACAGCGGCAACCTCGCGGCTTGCTTGCTGACATTGCACGCGGGGATCGATGAACTACACCGCGCACCAATTCTTCAAGCGGAGCATCGCCAGGGAATCGTCGATTCTCTTGAGCTGCTGATTCACGCTTGCACCGCGCTCCCCGCCGACGCGCCGAACGATCTGCGGCAATGGTCGCAGCAGCTGCAAGCGGCGGCCGAAAGTTTGCAGGCCGCACTTCCTGCAGCGCTAAACGATGGCAACAGCTGGCAGCAAGCGATCCTGCTCCTCGAACATTTCCTGAAGAACCAACCGGAAGCGCCCGCGCGACACGCCACCAACGACGCGGCGCAGTTGCTGATTCGCAAGGCCAGCCTGGTTCGCGCTCGGCTGCAAGGCATCTGCCAGGATGTCGAAACGCTCTTTCCCTGGCAGTCGCAACTCGCGGAAGTGGCGCAGCGCAAGGATTGGCAAAGCATCAGCGAGAAACTGCACGGCACGCGTAGCCTGGCGGAAATCGCCGCGCTTCCGCAGGCAGTCGAATCCCAATTGCAACAGCTGGAAAAAGCCAACGGAGATGCGAGCAACGGCGTTCGCCTAAACCAGCTGCGCGAGAAGCTGCAGCTAGGCGCGCAGGCCGCGAAAGATTTGCAGCAGCGACTAACGACGCTGTCGACTCTGGTCGAACGCCTCGCGCTCGATATGGACTTCAAGTTTCTTTACAACCCGGCGCGGCGGTTGTTTTCGATCGGCTTCAATATCGAAGATGGCCGGCTCGATCGTTCGCACTACGACATGCTTTGTTCTGAGGCTCGACTGGCCAGTTATCTGGCCATTGCCAAGGGTGATGTGCCGGCCAATCATTGGTTTCATCTCGGCCGGCATGCGACGATTTCTGCCGGGCAGTTCGCGCTCCTTTCGTGGGGCGGCACGATGTTCGAATATCTCATGCCGCCACTTTTTCAGCGGCAGTTCGAGGGTTCGCTCCTCACGCAAAGTTGCCGCACCGCCGTGCTTCGTCAGCAAGAATACGGCCGACAAAACAACGTGCCGTGGGGCATCTCCGAATCGGCGTTCGGGGCGCTCGCGGTCAACTCCGATTACCACTATCGCTCCTTCGGCGTGCCGGGCCTCGGCTTGAAACGAGGTCTCGCCAAGGACCTCGTGATCTCGCCTTACTCGACACTGATGGCGCTGATCGTCGATCCGGCGGCGGCGGCAGAAAATCTGCAGCACCTGGCCGATGCCGGCGCGTATGGCGAGTGGGGTTTTTACGACGCGCTCGACTACACTCCCGAGCGAGTTCCCTTCGGCAAGCAGCGGATCGTGGTGCGCTGTTTCATGGCGCACCATCAGGGGATGGGAATGCTCGCGCTCGGCAATCTGCTGAACAGCGGTTGTATTCAACGGCGGTTCAATGCGCATCCGATGGCGCGGGCGGCAGAACTGCTGCTGCAAGAACGCGTGCCGACGGTGATGACACCGTTCGAGGCCCACGCCGACGAAGTCGATAAGAAACCAATCGTCGGCGAAGAACAGCAATTGGTCAGTCGTCGCGTGATGGGTGTCGAGAGTCCGCTGCCGCGCACGCACTTGCTTTCGAACGGCAAGTACAGCGTGCTGTTGTCGAGTTGCGGCGGTGGCTTTAGCCGGGCCGAAGGGCTCGATGTTACGCGCTGGCGAAGCGATCGGGCCCGCGATCACTGGGGGCAGTTTATCTACCTGCGCGAGCTGGACGAAGATCTCGTCTGGTCCCCGACCTATCAACCGACGCGCGTCGCGCCCGATCACTACGAAGTGATTTTTGCGATCGATAAAGTCGATTTTCACCGCCGTCAGGGCGAAATCGAGACGCAACTTGAAGTGGCGGTCTCGCCCGAGAATAAAGCCGAAGTGCGGCAACTGCGGATCACGAATCATTCGCACCGGGCGCGGCGAATCGAAGTCACCAGTTACGCCGAAGTGGTTCTCGCGCCGGCTGCTGCCGATCTGTCGCACGCGGCCTTTCAGAAGCTGTTTGTCGAAACGGAATACATCGCCGAAGAGACGGCGCTCCTCGCGCGCCGTCGGCCACGCGACATGCAACAGCCCGCGCAATACGCGGTGCATGTGCTCGCCACGCCAGCGACCGGCGCGAGCAACATCTCTTTTGAAAGCAGCCGGGCCGCGTTTTTAGGACGCGGGCGATCGACGCAAAATCCGCAGGCCGTTTCGCAGCGTCTCACAGGAACATCGGGCGCGGTGCTCGATCCGATTATGTCGCTCCGCTGCACGGTCGAGATTCCACCGGGTGAATCGATCGTCGTGGCCTTTTCGACGGCGGTGGCTGCCTCGCGTGAAGAAGCGATGGTGCTGGCCGATCAGTATCACGAGCTGCGTCATGTGCAGCGTGTCTTCGAATTGGCGTGGGCCTATTCGCAAGTGGAACTGCGACATCAGCATTTGAACCCCGGTCAGGTGCATCAATATCAACGGCTGGCGTCGTTCCTGCTCTATCCGCATCCGAGCCTGCGCGGCGATGTCGAAATCATCGCGCAGAATCGCCTGGGGCAAAGTGGGCTCTGGCGGCATGGCATCTCGGGCGACTTGCCGATTTTGCTCGCACACGTCACCGAGCCGGAGCACATCGATCTAGTACGCGATTTGGCCCTTGCCCAGCGATTCTGGCGCGAGCGCGGTTTCCGCGCCGATCTGGTGATCATCAATGACTATCCGGGCAGCTATATCGACGCGCTGCAGGATCAGATGGTCGCGCTGATGCAGGAGCTAAATTCGACGGCGGACAAGCCAAGTGTCTTCTTGCTCCGCGGAGCGCACTTGCCTGCGGAAGAACAGCAACTGTTCGAAACCGCAGCTGCGTGCGTGCTCCGCGGCGAACATGGCTCGCTGTCGCAACAGCTCGATGCCGCCAATCAGTTGGCTGCCGAAACGGCGACTTACGCGCGAGACAACAACGGCGCGATTATTATCCGACCGGCCCCACCCGTTGATGCTGCGAAAACTCAGTCGCTGGAATTCTGGAACGGCGTGGGTGGCTTTGCCGAAGACGGCAAGGAATATCGCATTTGTGTTCGTGGCGACGAACGTCCGCCGATGCCCTGGTCGCACGTCGTTGCGAACGAGAAGCTCGGCTTTTTGATTACGGAAGCAGGGGGCGGTTATTCGTGGTTTGCCAATAGTCGCGAGAACAAACTGACGACCTGGTCGAACGATCCGGTTGAGGATTGTCCCGCCGAAGTTTTGTATGTGCAGGACGAAACTACAGGCCAGATTTGGACGCCAATGATTTCGAGCCCGTCGGCGACGACGTGGGCTCATTACGGTGCTGGCTACGCGCGATTCACGCAAGCCAACGACGGCTTGCAGCAAGAGACGACGCTAAGCATCGATCAAACCGAGCCGGTGAAGATCGTCCGCGTGAAGCTGACCAACAATTCGAGCAAGCCGCGTTCGCTGCGCGTCAGCTACTTTGCCGAATGGGTTCTCGGCGTCGTGCGCGAGCAGACGCACTTGCATTTGCGGACCGATTTCGATGCGGGCACGCAGGCCGTTCTCTGCCGCAATCCGTTTCATCCCGACTATCCCAATCAGGTCGCGTTTCTCAAAGTTCTCGGCAGTTCGAGCGGCTACACAGCCGATCGCGCGGGGTTCCTCGGTCGACATGGTTCGTGGGCCGCGCCGGCTGGCTTGAATGCCGATGAACTCGATCGCCGCACGGGAACTGTGCTCGATCCCTGTGCCGTTGTGCAATCGGCGTTGCAACTCGCGCCGCGGCAGACCGTCGAAATCACTTTCCTGCTCGGCAGCGGCGATGACGAAGCCGATGCGCGGCGGATTCTGGCGAAGTTCAACTCGCCCGAGTCGGCTGCGACGGCGGTTCGACAAAACATCGAGCAGTGGCAGAAGATTCTTACTGCCGTGCAAGTGAAGACGCCGAATCGCTCGCTCGATTTATTGATGAATCAATGGCTGCTGTATCAGGTCCTTTGCTGTCGCATGTGGGCTCGCTCGGCTTTCTATCAATCGGGTGGCGCTTACGGTTTTCGCGATCAGCTGCAGGACTCGATGGCCGTAGTCTACAGTCGGCCCGATTTGATGCGCGAGCATTTGCTCCGCGCCGCCGCCCGGCAGTATCGCGCGGGGGACGTACAACACTGGTGGCATCCGCCGCATGGCAAGGGAACGCGCACCCGATTCTCTGACGATCTGCTGTGGCTGCCGCTCGCGGTCGGTCACTACGTGCGCGTGACCGGCGATGACCAAGTGCTGGCCGAGACGGTAACGTTCCTCGATTCACCGCCGCTACAACCGCACGAGCACGAGCGGTACGAACAGCCGAAGGTCTCAAACGAATCGGCATCGCTGTATGAACATTGCTTGCGGACCATTGATCGCGGTTTGCAGTTTGGCGCGCACGGTTTGCCGCTGATGGGCTGCGGCGACTGGAACGACGGCATGAACAAGGTCGGCGAAGGAGGCAAGGGCGAAAGTGTGTGGGTCGGCTGGTTCCTGCTCGTGGTGATGGATGAGTTCCTGCCGCTGATGCGCGAGCGCGGCGACGTGACCAAGGCTACCGAATACGAAGCCACGATGCGCGAGCTCCGTCGCGCGCTTGAATTGCATTGCTGGGACGGCGAGTGGTATCGCCGGGCCTACTTCGACGATGGCTCGCCGCTCGGTTCGAAACAGAACGATGAGTGTCAGATCGATTCGCTCGCGCAAACGTGGGCTGTGTTCGCCGGTGGTGATCCTGAGCGTGCTCGGAAAGGCATGCAATCGGCCGTCAAACGACTTGTCGATCGGCAGCACGGTTTGGTGCTGCTGTTTGAGCCGCCGTTTGATAAGGGGGCGATGGATCCGGGTTACATCAAGGGTTATCTTCCCGGCATCCGCGAAAACGGTGGGCAATACACGCACGCTGCGACGTGGATGATTCAAGCTCTCGCCGAGCTGGGCGAAGCCGATCAGGCCTTGTCGTTGCTCGATTTGATCAATCCGATTCTGCACGCCGATTCGCCGGACAAGGTGGCTCGCTATCAGGTCGAGCCTTACGTTCTCGCTGCCGATGTTTATGGCGCCGCGCCACATCAGGGCCGCGGCGGTTGGACGTGGTACACCGGTTCCGCGTCCTGGCTGTATCGGGTGATTCTGGAAAAAATGCTCGGACTGCAAGCAACGGCGGATGGTCTTTCGCTAGCTCCGCATGCTCCCGAAATGTGGGCCGGTTTTGAAATCACCGTGCAGCACAACGGCGGCAAGCAAACGCTGACCTGGCCGAATTCGGCAGAGCGCAAAGAGTCTCCGAGCTTGACCTCGCAGGTTCGTTAAGGGATGCACGGTGGCGTTCGCGTCACCCATCCTCCAAAATAACAGCTCTCGCCTTACGACTCCCACCAGCCGAGGTCTGCCATGCTGTTTGCTCGCTTCGCCGCGCTGGCTTGTTTGCTGGGCAGCGCAGCCCTGCTGTGCGACGCCGCCGAAGTTGATCGGAGCCCGGTCGATCTCGTGCTCGGGCCCGATGAATCGTGGCTGGCGACGATCAACCAATCGGCTGACAGCGTTTCGCTCGTGCGCGTGAGCGATGGCAAGGTGCTGCACGAACTGCCGGTCGGCGATCATCCCACGGGCATTGCGCTGCTGCCCGATGCCAAGGAACTGCTGATCGCCTGCCATCACGCAGGGCAGTTGCAGCGAGTGAAAATCGACGGCGAACAGTTGAAGCTCGTTCGCTCGATCGAGCTTGGCTATCTGCCGCACAGTGTGGTGGTGAGTAAGGACGGCAACACGGCGTATGTGTCGCTGACGGCGACGGCGGAAGTGGCCGTAGTTGATCTGCGGACGAATGACGTCGTGCAAAAGATCGCCGTCGGGCGTTGGCCGCGGCATCTTGCGCTGTCGTCCGATTGTCAGACACTGGCCGTCGGCGCGAGCGGCGATCGGGGCATCAGCGTGATCGATCTCGCGACAGGCAAGCAGAAATTCCATGAGACCTTCATGGGGCTGAACATCGGCCAGATGCAGATCGGCCGCGATCAAGAACATGTTTACACCACATGGATGACCTACCGCGGTTTTCCGTTGAACATCGCCAACATTCGCCAGGGCTGGGTGCTGGCCAGCCGCGTTGGTCGGGTGCGACTCGATGCGAACTCGCGCCGCGAAGCGATGGCCCTCGATCCGCGCGGCCAAGCCATTGCCGATCCGTATGGCTTTGCGTTGACGAATGACGAACAGCGAATGATTGTCGCTGCCGGCGGCACGCATGAGCTGCTGGTCTATCGCGCGAACGATCTCCCCTTGAAAGCCGTCGGCAGCGATGACCATGTGCCCGATGAAGTGCTGCGCGACAAGGACCGCTTCTTTCGCATCGAGCTCGGCGGTCGGCCGCAGGGAATCAAGATCGGCAAAGACGATCAAACGGTGTATGTCGCCAACTACTTCAAAAACAGCGTGCAGATTGTCGATTTGAAAGCGCGCGAGCTGAAACGCGAGATCGCGCTCGGCTCGCCCAGCGAACCTTCGCTGGCCCGCGAAGGCGAAGTGATCTTTCACGATGCCCGAAGAAGTCTCGATCAGTGGTACAGCTGCGCGACCTGCCACTTCGAGGGCGGCACGAATACCGTGCAGATGGACACGCTCAACGACGGCACGCCGTTCACCAGCAAGACAGTGCTGCCACTGTACCATCTCGCCGACACCGGGCCGTGGACGTGGCACGGCTGGCAGATGGATCTCTCGGCTGCGATGCGCAAGAGCCTCGTCGACACAATGCACGGGCCGCAGCCCAACGATCACGATGTGCAAGCGGTGCTCGCGTACCTGCGTGAGTTGAAGCCGGCGCCGAATCCGTTCCTCGCCAAGGACGGCAAGCTAACCGCCGCCCAAGAACGAGGTCGAATTCTCTTCAACAGCAAAACGGCCAACTGCATCGAGTGCCACAAGGGCCCGATGTTCACTGACGGCGAAGTTCACGAAGTGGGCCTCGAGTCGAAGAAGGACGCTTACCGCGGTTTCAACACGCCGACGCTCCGCAACGTTTATCAAAAGACTCAACTCTTCCACGACGGCCGGGCAAGCTCGCTGCCGGAAGTTCTGAAGGGCGTGCACTCGCCGGAAAAAGTCGCGGGCGAACGGCCGCTGACGAAGGAAGAGATCGAGGACTTGGTGGAATATTTGAAATCGCTGTAGTTCTCGCCCTGGCGCAAGTTCCGGAAAATACTGGCCAATTGGAGCGATTAGACGTAACATTACTGGCTGCTTTACGCTTACGAAGGCAGCTGTTTTCCCATTCCCGCCCGAAAGTCGATCCTATGTTTCGCAAAATTAAGCTCGCGACGGCCATCGCGGTGGCCTTAAGTACCGTAGGAACAACAGCTTCGGTCGACGCCCACGGTGTCGGCGTGCGGATCGGCGGCGGTGGCGGCGGCATTCGCCTCGGCGGGGGCATCGCTCCCCGCGGCAGGCAACAGGGCAACGGACCTGGAAATCGCAACGGAAATAACGGTGTCGCCGGCAATACCGCACCTGCCCCTGCGCCGGTTCCCGCGCCAGCACCAAAGCCGGCAGTAGCTGCTCCCATCGTTCAAATCGGCGGTGCCACGAGCAACGCCAAGCCGCCGGTCGCAGCCCCGAACAAACCAGCCACGCCGGCCACCGGCAACGTGGTGAACAACGCTGCCGCCCCTCAGAGCACCCCAACGAGCAAGGCGACAGCTCCCGCACAAACTCCAGCGCCGGCGACGGTGGCTGGCAATCGCAACGCCAACTCGCCGAGTCACTTGGTCTTCAACCTGACCGGCAACGCAGTCACACCGGAAGTCGAGAACGAAACCGAAGCCGCCGTCGTGCAGTCGACCGGTTTGTCGCTCGAAGCCAAGAAGGCTCTCGAAGCTCTCGCCGCCGACGCTGCTGCCGCCGAAGCCCCGCCGGCCGAAGTCGTTGTCCCCAAGGAAGTGGCCCTGCCGCAGATTCCGGTCGGAGCGACCGTGACCCTGAACGGCAAGGATCTGTCGGATAAGGAAGGCCAAGTGGTTTTGCAAATCGGCGAAATCGCCCTGCCGGCCACGATCACCGAATGGAAGAACAACATGGTGACCTGCACGTTGCCCGTGCTCGGTTTGACCAAGACGAGCAAGGCGACCTTGCACGTGCTGCGAGCCGATGGCAAAACCGCCAGTACGCTGAACTGCGAATTGATCACCGCGTTGCCGGCCGCAGCCAAGCCTTAGTCGGGCTGAGTCTTTTTACGCAGAGCATTCGCTGACTCTCTGCCTGCGGTTTCCAAGTCGAAACCGCTTCTATGGTGCTGCCGCACATTGCCAGATCGAATGTCGCTGCGCCCAAATCCTCGCTCACGCGTTGGGCTGCCAGAATGCCAATCGTTGCCGCGATTCCCACAGCAGCAATCGACATTGGTTAGAATTCGGTCCAGGCATTTCCACGCATCTTGAGCGAGCGAGCAGCTATGAGTTTCGGCAATTATCTTTCCCGCGGCGTTTCCCGTCGGGCATTTCCTGCCATTGTGATCGGCTTCGTCGGTTGTTTGGGTTTGCTGGCCACGGTCGCCGGCGATGATGCACCCGCGAATAAAAATGGCGGGTGGGCCGGCGATGGTATGTTCTCGAGTCCCTTCGGCATCGGCGGTTGCCACGTGCGCAACCGCAATGCGGGCGACAACGCTAGTTGGGTGCCGGAGATGTCGGCGATTGGGCTGCGCGTTTTTCGCACGCCGCACGCGGCTTGGAATGATCTGGAAATCGAAGAGGGAAAATGGCAGTGGGAAGAGTTCGACAAGCAGCTGAAATATCTAGCCGATCAAAAGTTCGAGTTTGGTTTGCTGCTGCACGGCAACGCGCGCTGGAACAAGCTCGATAAGCCCGGCACGTTGCCGGTGAATAATCTGCAGGGGTGGTCGAACTACGTTACGCAAGTCGCCAAGCGAGCGCAGGGAAAAGCGAAGCACCTGGAGATTTGGAACGAGCCGCCAAACGGCACGGGCAAGGATCAAACGCCCGCCGACTATGCGAAGCTCGTTGTCGCCGCGCACGATGCCGCGAAGGCCGTCGATCCGAACTATCAAATCGGACTCTCGGCGAAGAGCGCGCATGTGAATTATCTGGAGCAGGTCATCAAAGCCGGCGCGAAAGACCATTTTGATTACATCGTGCTGCATCCCTACGAAGTGCTGAACGGCGTGGCCAATAACAGCGGCGCCGATGCGGTTTACATGGGCATCGTGCCGACGGTGCGGCGGATGCTCGCCGCGCAGAATCCGAACAAGGTCAACGTGCCGATCATCTTTACCGAACTCGGTTCCGATGCGAGCAAGGGAAATGATCACCAGGCCCGCGCGCTGGTCAAGGCTTACACGATGGGCATCGCGCAGGGCGTGTCGTGCATTCAATGGTTCGAAGGTCGCGACGGCGATAGCGGCCCGATGGGTCTGATCGATGCCAAGGGCACGCACCGACCTTCGTACACCGCGATGGAGCAAATGATCAAGCACTTCGGCAATCGGCCGCAGTATCTCGGCTGGGTTCTACTGAACGATCAGCACTACGGCTTTGCGCTTCAAGGGGCCGAGTCGACGATTCTCGCCACTTGGTCACGCCCGGGCAAACCGCCGGTCGTCGACTTCGGGAAGGAAGTGAAGATCGTCAATCCGATCACCGCCAATGTCTTTGCCGCGCGGAGCATCGAACTAACTCCTTCTCCCGTCATCGTGCTCGATCCGCCCGAGTCACTCATCACCCAAGCCAAGACCAACAAGCCCAAGCCGTTCGACTGGGGCGGCGATTATTCGAATGCAAAATCGGTCTCGATCGAGTTCGGCGAAACAACCGTCGAGAAAGGTTTGCACACGTTGGCCGGCGCTGATGTCGCTGCCGCGGTCATCGCTTACGGCGGCAGTGCTCGCGCGGGAAATGTTCCCGGCGGCAACATGTTTACCGTCGATCCGAACTTCTTCAGCTACACAAACGCCCCGATCGAAATCACCGCCGTCGTCCGCCGCAACCAGGCCAATGACAACAGCGGTTTCAAGCTGGTTTATGAATCGACCAACGGTTTCAAAACGGCTGGTGGTTGGTACACGGTGCCGGACAACAAGAAGTGGCACACCATCACTTGGAAAATCGACGACCCACAGTTCGTGAACTACTGGGGCTTCAATTTCAACCTGGAAAGTGACGGCAATCAGTTCAACAAGTATCTGATTCAGAGCGTGACCGTGACGAAGCGCGCGCCGTAGCGCTGGCGGTCGTAGAAAGATCGGCCTACAACCAGAACCGCTGCACGCGGTGGTTGTAGGTATCGATCACGTACATCCGCCCGAGTGAATCGCGGGTGATGCCCCACGGCTGATCGAGTTCGCCAGGCTGGCGGCCGTTGCGGCCCCAGCCGCCGAGGTACTTGCCGTCGAGCGTGAATTTTTGCACGCGATGATTGCCGAACTCGCAGAGATAAACCACGCCGCCGGCTTCATCGAGATGCAGGTCGTAGGGATAGCCGAGCTGGCCTGGGTCTTGGCCATACTCGCCCCAGGTCTTCGCGAGCTTCGGCTCGGTGCCCGAAACATCGAAGACCTGCATGCGATGGTTGCAGGCGTCGGTCACCCACAGCAGCCCCGCGCGATCGAACTCCATCTTTTGTGGCCGCAAGAATTGTCCCAGCTCGCTGCCGTGGCCACCCCACTGCAGCACAAACTTGCGGTCGGGCGAGTACTTGTGAATGCGATCGAACTCGCCGTACTCCGCAATATAAAAATCGCCCTGCTTGTTCTGCTGACAGTCCGTGACGAAGTGAAACTTCCCCGGCACGAAACCGCGCTCGCCGCCGATCGTTTTCTCATTCAGCAGCCGGCCGCTCTTTTCGTACGTGAGAATCCGATAGTAATGCGTATCGGCAACGAGCAAGTTGCCATCGAGATCGAAGGACAAACCGCATGGTTTGCCGTACTGAAAATCGGGCGTCTGCCATGAACGAATCAACTTGCCGTTGGTCGTGAAGACCTGAATCCGCGGCGTCTTGTCGACAATGTACAGCTGATCTTCATCGTCGATCGTGATCGAGCGCGGATGATTGAACTTTCCTTCACCGGAGCCCGCGACTCCCCACACCGTATCGAGCTCGCCTTGTGTCGGCCCGGTGGCAACGCATCCGCTCAGCCCAACTGCCGCCGTGCCACCGGCAGCAGCGATGAACGCGCGCCGCGACAGCGAGATGTCAGCGAGCAGCGACGCAGATCGTTTTGAATCGGGAGAGGTCATCCCCTCCATCCTATTCGTTGGCGGTCAGGCTGTCATGGATTTCGAAAGCTTTGGCGTTTTGCGTAGGATGGACCATTGGTCCGTCCCGATGCGGGTACTAAGCCCAATTTGCTGCACTCGCTGCTCTTAGACGGACCAATGGTCCGTCCTACGGAAGGCGGACAGACCGCGCTATTCGCTCTTGGCCGGTGGTGTCTCGCTCTCGGGCAGATTTGTTGGCGGCGGATTTTCGGCAGCAGGTTTTTCCGGCTGTGCTTCGGCAGGGAGCGACTCCGCTTCCACCTTCTTTTTCAAATTGGCGAGGCCCTTCTCAAAATCAGCGCCGACCAGGCTATCAAGCGCGAAGTAGCAGAAGTAGCGATTGAGCGGGTTCATACTCGACTCGGCGTCGAAGGCCCAGACGACTTTGGTCGTCGCACCTTCCGGCGAGAAGCGAATCCAACCGGGAACCGGCGGGGCTCCGGCGAATGCGAGATCGTATTCGACTCCCTTTTGCGGATCAGCTTTGGTCATTTTCAGATGGCCGCCACCCGTCGAATCGTCCCACTTCGACTCAGCGCCTACTCCCGTTTCCGCTCCCGGAAATTCCCACTTCGTCGGCTTCCAGGCCACCCACTCCGGCCAACGTTTGGGAGTGCCGGCGTAAACATAGATCTGCTCCGGCGGCGCCGCGATATTCACGCTTCGCTCGACATGCACCTTGCTCGGCAGGAAGAAGCCGATGACCACCAGCAGAACCAAAATCGTGGCCACGGCTATCGCAATTTTCTTGATGACATTCATCGTCTAGCTCCTCTGCACCACAGCTGCCCACCCAATTGGTACTATCTTTGCACGCATCTTAGCGTCCGAGGGATGATTTTTGAATAAGAACTCCACTGCCGGGAGCAGTCTCAATGCCCGAACGTCGTCCCCTGTCGGTCGAAATCCGCGCGTGGCTGCAAAAAGAACTGGCCCTGTGGCAACAACAGGATCTGCTGAGCGGCGATCAGGTCCGCGCGATTCTCGCTCAATATGAGTCCGAACAAACCGCGCGGCAGAACTCACAAAACGTCTTTTTGTATTCGCTCGGTGGTCTCGCCGCGCTGCTGATGGCCGCGGCTGTGCTCTTGCTAGTCAGTTTTAATTGGCAGGAAATTCCGCCAGCAGGGAAGTTGGCGGTCATTTTTGGTTCGCTGATTTTGACGTACGCAACCGGGGCCTTTGCCTGGCAGATCGGCTTTCCGCGCGTGGCCGAAGTCGTCTTCTTTTTTGCGGCGCTTTTGTATGGCGCTGCGATCTGGTTGATCGCGCAGATCTTTCACATGAGCGCGCATTATCCCGACGGATATTTTTGGTGGGCCGTCGGTGTGCTACCGCTGGCGATCATTCTCGATACGTTGCCGCTGCATGTGCTGTTTGCATTTTTGCTCGGAACATGGTTCTCGACCGAGATCATCGGCTTTCGGCATCTCGGCGCCGTTATTTTCGGCTGGCGAATTCCGGCAGCACCGAACATCGTGCTCCTCGCGCCGATCATGGCAGCGCCCGGCATTTGGCTGGCCTATCGCGGTAAGTCGTTTGCGCGACTCGGCATTTATTTATCGCTGATTGTCTTTTGGATTTCGCTCCAACCGGTCGCCTGGCGCTGGGAAGAAACCTCGGCGTTTTTCATCGCTGCCGTGGGATCGATGCTGCTGATCCTCGGCGAAAGTCATCCGCCGCGCAGTCCGCTGTCGATTCCTTATCGCGTGCTCGGCGTGATTCTGTACGGCGGCGCGCTCTTGCCCCTCAGCTTCACGTGGTTCAATGATTGGTACAAATCGTCGCACGTGCTGCTGATGACGCTCGTGATCGCGGCGAGCACCGGCCTGGTTTTGGCTGCAGCTGAGTTCGTGCGCTTTCGATTGCTCGAGCAAGGCAAAAAAGACCAGGCCGATCTCGTTGTCGATATTCGGCAACGGCAATGGTTTCCGCTGGCGCTGGCGGGAGTCATCATGGTGCTCGCGTTGTTGCCTGCCGTGACGGGCGACGTTGGGATCGTGCTGGCACTGCTCGTAGCGAACGCCGCGATGATCGGGCTCGCTATTTGGCTGATGTGGGTTGGTCTGCGCGACGATCGCGGCCAGCCGTTTGTGGCGGGGATTGTCTATTTCATGATCTGGATGTTTGCACGTTACGCCGATCTGTTCGGCATCGTGGGCGGCATGCTCGGTGCGGCTGCTCTCTTTGCAACGTGTGGTCTTCTCATCGGCGGCTTTGCCTGGTTCTGGCATCGCCGCAAGCAGGTGCTTCATGGTTAGCAAACTGGTTCTCATCGGCCTCGTCGCCTTCGGCCAGATCAGCCTGCTCGGCGGCATGATTGCGATCGACAGCTTGCCGTATCGGCTGGGCGAAACAGTTCGTTTGAAGGTCATTCCTGTCGATCCGCGCGATATGTTCCGCGGCGACTACTCGATCCTCGGTTATGACTTCACCAATCTCGATCGACGGAAGATCGTCGGTCTCGATAAGAGCGACGATTATTGGCGCGATGCAGGCCGCGAGGTGTTCATCGTGCTTGAGAAGTCCGATGGCGACCTGTGGACGACGAAGGAAGTCACCACGCAGCGGCCGAGCGGCGGCACTTACTTGCAAGGGACGCTGAATTACGGCCGAGTCGAGTGCGGCATCGAAGCCTACTTCGTGCAAGAAGGCCGTGGCCGCGCCATCGACGATGCCGTCCGCGCCGGTAAACAAGTGACTGCCGAGGTTGCAGTCTGGCAAGGAAAAGCCAAACTGAAGGAGGTGAAAATCAGCCAATAAGAAGCCCGGCGTGCAAGCGCGGGAACTAGAAAGAACTCATGGACCTGCAACTAACTGGACAACGCGCCCTGGTCGTCGGCGGCGCGAGCGGCATCGGCCTCGCCATTGCCAAAGCCTTCGCCAAGGAAGGTTGCCGGGTACTTATCTGGGATCGCAATCCCAACACTCCGGCGATCGCTGCCGAACTCTCTCTGACCGGCCAAGCGGTCGACATCACCGATTACGAACTCGTCAAAACAACGGCTGCCGCCGCCGCGGAAAGCTTCGGCCCGATCGATCACGTCATTTACGCGGCCGGTCTGGGCTCCGGCAAGTTCGGCTTTCCGTTTTGGAAGCTCGACCCGAGCGACTGGGACCGCGTGCTGCGTGTGAATCTATTGGGCGCGGTCAACACGGCCCACGCGTTCGCGCCGGGCCTTGCGGAGCGCGGCCGCGGCTCGTTCCTCTTCATTTCGTCCGTCGCCGGTCAGATCGGCTCGCAGACCGATCCGCCCTACTCCGCTGCCAAAGCGGCCCTCATCAACTTCGCCATCGCCGCGGCCAAGGACCTGGCCCCGCACAACGTCCGCGTCAACACGATCTGCCCGGGCATGATCCAAACGCCCCTCAACCGCAGCGTGTGGCAAGCCTGGAACGACCAGCGACCCGAAGCCGCCAAGCGAACCTACGAAAGCTGGGCCGGCGAAAAGGTGAGCACCGTCATCCCACTCAAACGCTGGCAAACGCCCGAAGACGTCGCCGCGTACGCAGTATTCCTGGCTTCAGCGCAGGCACAAAACATCACAGGGCAAACGCTGAATGTGGATGGCGGCTGGGTGATGCATTGGTGAGTTGCTGTTCGCCTGGATACCACCGATTGCTTCAGCAATCGGTGCCGCGCCAGCGGCCAGAGGCATCCAGATTGTCGTCGCGCCCGGCAGCGAACTCGGCTGCAGAACGAACAGTGGATCACCGCTGATCAGTGTGGTCATCACGCTCCGCGTGGTGCATTGCGGGCTTCGCCGCAATGAACTTTCGCGGAGCGAAAGTCGACAATGGGTGAACTCGCGCTATCAATAGCCATTTGGAGAACGCATTCGTTCCTCGTAGATCCTACTGACCCATTGGTAAAGTTCTTCTTTACCTTGTGAGGAGCACCGAGTCTGCCCAATACGGATGCTCCGAATCGCCTTCAGTTTTTTGAGATGCGGCACGGCGGAATCGTCGACGAGCGTTTGTTCCAGGTCGAGGATTTCGAGTCTTTGCAGCGGCATCAGATGCTTCATTCCTACCGAGGTAATCTGCGTTCCACTCAGGCTCAGGACTTCGAGTTTTCTGAGGGACGCCAAGTGTCGCAAGCCATCGTCGCTGATGCCCGTATCGTCCAGCTCGAGGGCTCGCAAATCTGAATTTTGCGAGACGAGCAACAACCCTAAGTCCGTCATCGGTTGCTTCCAAAGATTAAGCTCTGTCAGCCGACGCTGATTGAGGAATGGCGATAAGTCGGCATCGGTGGCCTCGCAAAGCGTCAAACGATCCAATTGCGGCAAGGCGCGCAACTTTGTGAAATCGTGGTCGGACCCAGGCCCTAGCTCGAGCCGAAGCAAATTCGGCAGTTGCACGATGAGTCCGCAGACCTCGTCATTGAGCGGCGATTCGATGCGTTTGTTGTTCTCGCTCCAGGTTGCCGACGAGTACGAAAGAACTGGCGAGCGACAATTCTCAGGCAATGTGGCCAACAGCCACGCGGGCTCCCACGGGCCGTGTTTTTGCACGTAGTAGTCGTACCGGTATGACTCCCGCGTATCGCCGCCCAGTTCAATGAGCCGCCGTTCGATGGCGTGCTCGCGAATCTTTCCCGCGCGCCAATTGGCGTACCAGGCCATGCCAAGGGACAGAACGAAGATGAGCAACAGCAACGCGCGCAGAGTGAAACGCGGCTGGAGCCACTTTGCAGCGTTCAGTGGGGCGAGGATCGTCATTGGCTGGAGCACATCGAGGCGCAAGGACTGACGTGCAAGTGTAGGTCGCGGCTGCGCATGAAAACGCCCGCGATGGCTCGCGGGCGTTTGATGGATAGTCGAGTTTTTTGCCGCTTCGGCCCCTCACCCCGGCACGATCGGCAAGCGCACGTCCCGTTTTGTCGTTAGTAGTCGTAGTCAACCCGCTCACAATGCTGGATCAACGTATTCACTCCCATCCGAGTGATGCCTGTACTCTTCAGATTCAGCGACTTCAGCGAACGGAGTTCGTCGAGATGAGGAACAGCGTCGTCGTCAATCGCTGTTCCTTCCAGATCCAGATAAACCAAGTGTTTCAGTCCCCGCAGATGCCGCAGCCCGGCCGAGGTGATGCGAGTTTTCCGTAGCTTGAGGATCCCTAAATTCTTTAGCCCAGCGAGTCTCTGCAAGCCTTCGTCGGTGATGGCGGTGTCATTCAGACCAAGGTTGACCAGGGTCGGATTTCGCTCCGCGAGAGCCAAGCTCGCATCGGTAATGGGCTGCCCTCTGAGGTCTAATTCTTTCAAGTGCCGCTGCGTTAGAAAGCAGAGCACATCCTCATCGGTTGCCTCCAGTTGTTCCAGCGTCAGGTTTTCCAGTTGGGCCAGTCGCGAAAACGGAGCGAAACTGACGCCTGGATTTCTCGACGAGACACCGGGCACGGCTGGCGAAGGAGCGGGCTTGCGCTCGCAACCTAAGCAGAGCGATTTCAGGTTCGGCAGCTTCAACAGCAGCTGCACCGTTTCATCGGTCGTGGGGAGATAGCCGCTCCCCCAACGCTGCATGCAAACACTCTCGATCGGCCAGCGACATTCCTTCGGCAGCGCGAAGTTCCTCTTGTATTCCGCTGCCGCGCCACTATCCGCGATTGCGCCGAGTTGACGCAGCCGCACTCCCGCGTAATGCTCCTGAATCACCTGGTTCCGCCAATTGCAAACAATACTCAGCGGCACCGCTACCAGCACAGTCGCGAACAGAATGAAACCAAGACTGACGCTGCCTTGATGGCGACGGGCGGGAAGAACAGCGGTCATGGCGGGAATCTCGCAAAGGCAGATTGGCAGGCAGGCAAATCTACGTTGCAAAATGACAACGCCCGCGATGGCTCGCGGGCGTTTGCTTGATCGTCGAGTTTTTTTTGCCGCTTCGGCCCCTCACCCCGGCCCTCTCCCCGTGAGTACACGAGGCGAGGGAGTGAGACGTCGCTGAAGCGACAACGAACGAGTTACTTCGTCTCGGCCGGCACTTCTTCCTTCTTCTCGGAGACGATCCCCTTGAAGTCGAGGCGGCGGAGTTTGTTTTCGTCGTCGCGGATGGCCGAGACGATGATCGTGTCCTTGCCTTGGAACTCGCCCTTGAGGAGTTCTTCCGACAGCGGGTCTTCGATCAGGCGTTCGACTTCGCGGCGGAGCGGACGGGCACCATACGGGTTGTCGTCGTCGCCGCCACCCTTGTTGCTCTTCATGATGATGAATTCCTTCGCATCATCGGTCAGCTCGAGCTTCAAGCCGCGTTCGCCGAGGCGTTCGCGAACCTTCGAGAGTTCGAGGTCGATCACCTGCTTCAGATCCTCCGTGCGGAGGTGGCGGAAGACGATGATGTCGTCGAGACGGTTGAGGAATTCCGGACGGAACATCCGTTCGATCTGATCCACCACGCGGTCCTTCATCCCTTCGTACGACGCATCCTGATCAGGATTGCCGACGAAGCCGAAGGTCGATTCGTTCTTGATGGCCGACGCACCGGCATTGGTGGTCATGATCAAGATCACGTTGCGGAAGTCGACGCGACGGCCGAAGCTGTCGGTCAAGCGACCTTCTTCCATCACCTGCAGCAACGTGTTGAACACGTCGGGGTGAGCCTTTTCGATTTCGTCGAGCAGCACGACAGCGTACGGGCGGCGACGGATCTTTTCCGTGAGCTGGCCACCTTCTTCGTAACCGACGTAGCCCGGCGGAGCACCGATGAGCCGGCTGACGTTGTGCTTCTCCATGTATTCGCTCATGTCGATTTGGATGAGCGCTTCGCTATCGCCGAACATGAATTCAGCGAGAGCCTTGGCGAGCAAGGTCTTGCCGACGCCCGTCGGACCAGCGAACAGGAAGCAACCAGCCGGACGCTTCGGATCTTTCAAACCGCTGCGGCTGCGGCGAACGGCCTTGGCGACCGCCTTCACCGCTTGTTCCTGGCTGATGATCTTCTTGTGGAGATCTTCTTCCATCTTCATCAGACGGAGGCTGTCTTCGGTCGTCATCCGCGTGAGCGGAATGCCGGTCATCTTGCTGACGACTTCGGCAATCACTTCTTCGTCGACCACACCTTCGTTGTCGCGAGCCTTCTCGCGCCATTCCTTGGTGATGTTGTCCTTCTTCTTCTTCAGCTTGTCGGCTTGATCGCGGAGAGCAGCCGCCCGCTCGAAGTCTTGATTGGCGACGGCTTCTTCCTTTTGCTTGCCGAGCGATTCGACTTCGTCGTCGATCTCCTTGAGATCTGGCGGCCGAGTCATGCTGCGGAGACGGACGCGAGCGCCGGCTTCGTCGATGACGTCGATCGCCTTATCGGGCAAGCAACGAGCCGTGATATACCGCTCGCTGTACTCGACGGCCGCTTCGACAGCGTCGTCGGTGATTTGCACGCGGTGATGTTCTTCGTACTTCTCGCGCAGACCCTTGAGGATCGCGATCGTTTCGGCCTTGCCGGTCGGTTCGACGATGACCTCTTGGAACCGGCGAGCGAGGGCCGAATCCTTTTCGATGTACTTGCGATATTCATCGAGCGTCGTAGCGCCGATGCACTGGATCTCACCGCGGGCCAGGGCCGGCTTGAGCACATTCGCTGCATCGATCGCACCTTCAGCGCCACCAGCGCCAACGAGGGTGTGAAGCTCGTCGATGAAGAGAATCGTGTTGCGAGCGCGACGAACTTCGTTCATCACCGCTTTAATGCGTTCTTCGAATTGACCGCGATACTTGGTGCCGGCGACCATCATGGCCAGGTCGAGCACCACGATCCGCTTTTCGGCCAGGATCTCGGGAACGTTGCCAGCGACGACGCGCTGAGCAAAGCCTTCGACGATGGCCGTCTTGCCGACGCCTGCTTCGCCGAGCAGAACCGGGTTGTTCTTGTTACGACGGCAGAGGATCTGCGTGGCCCGTTCGATTTCGCGTTCGCGGCCGATCACCGGATCGAGCTTGCCTTGGCGAGCCAGTTCCGTGAGATCGCGACCAAAGCTGTCCAAAGCGGGCGTTTTGCTTTTGCTGCTGCGGCCCGAGCTGGCTTGTTCGCCGCTGCCGCCGCCACCACCGCCAGCGCCCACGCCTTCGCGGCCGCCACGTTCGCTGCTCCCTTCACCTTCCAGGCCATGGCCCAGGAGGTTGAGAACTTCTTCGCGAACTTCTTCGAGCTTGAGGCCGAGGTTCATCAGAACCTGAGCGGCGACGCCTTCTTGTTCACGCAGCAGGCCGAGCAGTATGTGTTCGGTGCCGACGTAGTTGTGGTTCAGGTTGCGAGCCTCTTCCATCGAGTACTCGATGACCTTCTTGGCCCGCGGAGTTTGCGGCAGCTTGCCCATGGTGACCATTTCGGGTCCCGATTGAACGAGCTTTTCGACTTCGAGGCGGATCTTCCGCAAATCGACGTCGAGGTTCTTCAAAACGTTTGCCGCGACGCCGCTACCTTCTTTCACCAGGCCGAGCAGAATGTGCTCGGTGCCGATGTATTCATGGTTGAAGCGCTGAGCCTCCTGGTTGGCCAATTGCATGACCTTGCGGGCGCGATCAGTAAATCGTTCGTACATTCTTCATCTCTCCCGCAGGTGTTCGGTGCTGGTGAACCCAGTTCGTGACACCTTGTGAATAGTGAGCGTCCTTACCTGTGTACAGCCGCGATCTTCGTGGTTGCTTGTTCTAAGTTGTTCCAACCGAAATCAAATCGTCCTAACCGTCTTAACTAATCCGTCATCCTTCCGCAGGCATTCTTTCCCTTTGGGGATCAATCGCCAAGTGGTCTAAGGTATTTCTACCCCTCAAGCCGCCTTGGCAACGGGCTTGGTGGGTTGTTCGCGTTCGAGCAACTGAATCTTGGCCAGTTCTCGCTGCACATCGTCGGCCCACAGGGCCGAGCCCGCCAGTTCGGCCAGTTTGGCCAACGATTGACGGGCTTCGGTCAAGCGTCGCGAACGACGCTGGACACTCGCGAGCAGCAGCCAGGCTTCCACGTCTCCCGCAGTTCGCGCGAGCAGCGTAGTCAGCCGGCGTTCGGCTTCGATCAGATGACCTTTCAAGTAGTCGAGTTGTGCCTGGCGGAGGGATATTGTCGATTCGGCATCGGCGGGAATACCGGCACGAGCGAGGGCCACGGCAATCCGCACCCCGGCGCGCAGTCCGGCAATCCAAAACCATACCACCGCAATCCATGCCATCGTGGGAACCAGCCACTCGGGCAGCTGCCGCGATAAAAGTTGCGGCCATACAAACGTTGTGATCAGCGCGAAGTTCAACAACAGCCCAAACGCTACGGCCGTCAACAATCCTCCCACCTCGCCGCGCAGCCATAACCGGGCCAGTCCCGGCCAGACAGCGCTGGCCGAGAGAGGATTCCACGGCGATATGGTGCGAGCTGACGACGCGGTCATGCGCGAGCGATGCCAACCTCCCTGCAGCATCTAACAATGCGAAGCAGCCCTCCGTGGGCGCGCAATGCGAGACGTGTGGGATTCTATCGAGAGTGGAATTTTGCGACAAGATGAAGTGGAGTAAGTGGTTAGGGGCGGGGAACAGTTCTGAGTTGGGAGTTCTGAGTTTTGAGACAGGAAGCGATTTCAGCCTCTTGTCTCAGAACTCAAAACTTCGAACTCAGAACTTCTTCTCCCGCAATTTCGGCAGTTGCAGCGAGTCAGCCACCAACAAAAGCAACAACCGCGCCGATTCTGTTGCTAGCAACGAAACAGGGCGGAGTAATGACTCCGCCCTGCTAGCGTTTACTTCAGTGATGCCGCGAATCGGCTGTTACTTGTTGTTGCCGTTACTGCCGCGCGACTGTTGGTCCCATTGGGCCAGCAGTAGATCGAGCACGGCCAGATTGGAGGCCGTCAGCGGCGCCGTGGGTTGCGTGACCGAGAAGTTGTCGATCCGCGTGTTGAGACCTGTCGAAGTCACACCGATCCGGCCGGTTGTCAGCACGCTGTCGGTAGCGCTGGTGGTCAGCGTGCCGTTGACGTACAGCTTCAGCGATCGACCGCTCAATTCAAAGCGCAGAGCAGCCGAACCCGAAGTGACACTGGTCGTGGCCAGCCGAGTCCACACGCCGTTGATCACACGGTAAATTTCAGCCGAGTACTGCCCGCCGCTGTAGCGAATGCCGGCCCAGTACTGGCTGCCAACGCCGTTGCTGATTTGCCGGGCGGTGAGACCCGCGTCGCGAGTCGCCGTGCCCGTACCCAGGTTGATATCGGCGGCAATGATCGCGTCGTTCAAGTTCACGTTGTTCGCCGTGGCGACTGAAGTGCCGGTCGACGAATTCTGCAGACCTTGGTTGGTGATCGTGAAGTCGCCGTTTCGCTCGGTCCAATTCGCCCCGAGCGCGGTGCTGTTGGTGCGATTGAAGTTATCGCTGAAGGCCGTGGTCGGCGCGGCTGCGGTCACCGTTCCCGTAAACGTGAGATTGTACGGCCCTTCGTCGGCATCGTTATTGACGAGCGAGAACGGCCCCGTGAACGTTCCTGCATTGGTGGTGTTCAGCGCGACCGTGAAGACCGTCAACGATCCCGGCGTGAGCACTCGCAAGGCAGGCGAGACCGCCATGGTGTATCCAGCCGGCAACACCGGCAGCGACATGCTCAGATCGGCAGTGCCCAAATTGCGAATGGTAAAGGTCTTGGTCGATGTGCCGCCGGCAGCCACCGTGCCGAAGTCGACGATGCTCGTGCCATCGACGAGAACGGTCGTGCCGTCGTAGATTTCGATCTCGGGAGCCTTCGGCACCTGAGCCGTCACCACACCGGTGACATTGAAATTGAACGGCCCTTCGTCGGCATCGTTGTTCGTGATCACGACGCCGCCGGCGAGAGTCGCTGGGCTGGCGGTGCTCATCGTGATGGTCATCGTCGTCGATCCGCCGGCTGCAACGGTCGCAGCGGGAGGCGTTGAGACGGTGAAACCTGTCGGCACGGTAACCGGCAACGTCAGCGTGAGAGCGGCGGTGCCGAGGTTGCGAATGGTGAGCGTCTTCGTCGCCGTGGCGCCGAGGGCCACGCTGCCGAAGTCGACCGTGCTCGTTCCATCGACGAGCAACGTCGCGCCATCGAGCACTTCAATCTCGGGCGCGGTTACCGGCGCGGTCGGAGTCACGATGCCGTTGATCGTGAAGTTGAAGGGATTTTCATCGGCATCGTTCGTCGCAAACGAAACCATGCCGCTGAAGTTGCCAGCCACGGCGGTGTTCAGTCGCACGGAGAACGTTGTGGTGCGTCCCGCGGCCACGGTGGCCGCCGGAGGCGACGCCAACACAAAGCCGGTCGGCACCGTCACGGTACCAATGGTCAGCGGCGCGGTGCCCGAATTCACAATCGTGAAGGTCTTCTGCACGAGTGTCGTCAGCGGGGCGGTGCCAAAGGCCACCGTGCCCGTATTGTCGACGATGTTCGTCACGCCATCTTGCACGGCAATTTCAGGAGCGGCGGGAACCGCCAGGCCCGTAATCGTGCCGTTCAGGCGATACATTTGCGCCGCGTTGGCCGTGCCGCTGACGCGGACGAAATAAGTGCCAGCGCCGGGCAGGTTCATGGCATTGAGCGTTTCGGTCGCGCCAGCTCCGCCCGCATTCACCGTTCGCAGCACCGTCGTGCCGTTCGTGCCGAAGACGGTCAGCGTCAGATCGCTCTGACTCAAGCTGTTGAACATGCCCGTGTTCGACTGATAGGTGCTGCCAGTCGGCGTGAGCGTCATGGCCAGCGACCCACCCGAGGTCACGGTGAACTTGAACCAGTCGACGTCGGAGTCGTCATCGATGCTCAAAGTATCTTGCGTAAACGTCGCGGTCGTGGCCAAGAGCGCCGCCGTGGCCGAGGTGTCGTTACCACCATTCTTCTCCAGCCGATCGCCGTAGCCGCGGTTCACGGCCAGGATATCGTCAGGCTGCGGGCCGTCGTAATTGGTCGAGAGAAACGGCTCCATCAGCTTCGTGCTGTTGGGCGGATTCACGTGATTCAGCCCCAAGCCGTGGCCGAATTCGTGAGCGATCGTATTCCGCAGAGTGACCGAGTTGTTGCTCGTGTCGGTGAGGAAGGTGTCGCTCGTGTCGATCACCATGTCGCCGTACGTGGGGAAGAAGTTATAAGCCAGAATGTTGCCTGGACCATCGACATAGTGGCCGCTGATCCGCACATCGCCGCGCGTGCCGAGCACACCGCCGGCCTGCGAGCTCAACGCGACGCCGTCGTCGGCTGCGGAGTAGACATAGTTCACGCCCGAAACGGCGTTCCAGCGATCAAACACCGACTGGATGACGCTAAACCACGGCTGATCGGCGACAAGCGTGCTGGTGGGATTGGTCCCATACACGGTCCCCAGCCACGAAATCAAGTTGCTCGGCGCAGCAGGTTCGGGAGGGCCGCTAAAACCACCGACGGGTGTGCCGTCGGGAACGATGCTCCAAGTGAGCGTGGTCGAATCGCCCTGATTCAACGGCACGGTGTTGGTCGCCGTCACATCCCAGCGGTCGACGTCGTTGAACGTGAACCGGGGAGTATTCTGATGGCCGGGCGTGTCTTCGTGGCGCGCAATCACATCGGGCGACGTGCCGGGCGCAAAGATAAAATCGATGCCGCTGTCGGCATTCATCACCGCGCGGGGCTCCAGAAACTCGAGTTGGAGCTTACGCCGGGCGGTCGTGTCTGGTTTTCGTCGCAGGGAAGGACGACGCGAGGAGAAGGATGACCTCTTCAATGCATAAACTCCGTGATTGTCGCCGACTGGTGCCGCCTCAGATTTCGCGCTCCGCCGAGCGAAGAGCTCCAACAAAAAGTCCGAAGTTCGCGACCGGCAGGATTCGGCTAGGCTGCCACCGCTATATTCGTTTGAGGATGCTTTATAAGCAAAACTACTAGAACCCTAAGTCTACTCACCCCCACCGGCAATCGCCTAGGGAAAAATGCACCCGTTTGGCTGACTTTCGTCACTTTTCGCGGTCACTGCGGCAGTTTGCCGCTAGTTCATGAGCAGCCGGAAGCCCAACGTTGCCTTGACCGACCCATGTTCGATTGCAGGTTGCTTTTTCGCAAGCATTTGGCTGCCTGCACCTGCCAAAATGGGAAACAGAAAAGGAAACAGGGCGGAGTAATGACTCCGCCCTGCTCCCGTTGGCGTTTACGATTCCGTGTAAGGGCTCTTTCTCTGTCCTAGAGCTCCGCCAACTAGATAACCTGCCCGTAGCCACGCTCGCCAGAGCGTGGCTGGCTACCGACTTACGGGTTGCGGTGCGACTGCTGATTCCACTGTGCCAACAACTGATCGAGCGCCGCCAGCCAGGCACTGTTGTTGGCCGTCCCTGCCGTGGCGGCGGCTGTCAGTGGCGCGGTTGGCCGAGTCGCCACGAAGTTATCGAGCCGCGTATTAGCATTGGTCGACGACACGCCGATCCGGCCCGTCGTCAGCGACGTATCGGTCGCGCTCGTCGTCAGCACGCCGTTGACGTAGAAGCTCAGCGACGAGCCCACCACTTCAAAGCGAATAGCCGCCGAACCGGAAGTCACTGCCGTCGTGGCCAGGCGAGTCCAGCTGCCGTTGATCGCCTTGTAAATGTCCGCCGAGTAACCACCGTTGCTGTAACGAATGCCCGCCCAGTATTGGCTACCGACGCCGTTGCCACTTTGCCGAGCGACCAGGCCCGTATCGCGCGTGCTCGTCCCCGTGCCGATGTCGACATCGGCCGAGAGGATGACATCGGTCGCCGTAACGTTCACAGTCGCGACCGAAGCGCCGGAGCTCGTGCTGACCAGTCCTTGATTCGAAATCGAATAGTTGCCGGCCCGCTCCGTCCACGCGTTGCCGATGAACGTGCTGCTCGTGCGGTTGAAGTTGTCGCTGAAGAGCGCCGTCGGATTGGTCGTCGTCGCAGTCACAGTTCCCGTGAGCGTGAGATTGAACGGCCCTTCGTTCGCATCGTTGTTGCGCAGCTCGAACGCGCCGGTGAACGTTCCCGCGCTCGCCGTATTCAGCGAGAGCGTGATCGTCGTTGAAACGCCCGGCGCGAGTGTCGTCACGCCCGGCCCCGCCGTCACCGAGTACGCCGGCGGCAGCACGAGTTGCGAGAGGACCAGGTTGCCGGTGCCGACGTTGCGAATCGTCAGCGTCTTCGTGGCCACACTGCCGACCGTCACGTTGCCGAAGTTGACCGTGCTCACACCATCGACGAGCAACGTCGAACCGTCGAGCACATCGATCTCGGGCGCCGTCGTCGGCGTTTGCGTCGTCACCACACCGGTGACGTTGAAATTGAACGGCCCTTCGTCGGCGTCGTTGTTAGCGAGCGCCACGCCGCCGGCCTTCGTTCCCGCCGTGCTCGTATTCATGGCGAGCGTGAGTGTCGTCGAACCGCCGGGAGCAATCGTCGTCTGTCCCGGTCCCGCCGACAGCGAGTAACCCGTCGGCAACACAATTTGCGACAGAGTCAGATTGCCGGTGCCCAGATTGCGAATCGTGAACGTCTTCGTCGCCGTGCTGCCGACGGCAACGCTGCCGAAGTTGACCGTGCTCGCGCCATCGACCAGCACCGTCGAGCCGTCGAGGATTTCAATTTCCGGCGACGTCGTCGGCGTGGTCGTATTCACCGTGCCGCTGAGCGCGAAGTTGAACGGGCTCTCATCAGCGTCGTTATTCGTAAACGACAACTCACCGCTAAAGGTGCCTGCCGTGGTCGTATTCAACGAGACCGTGAACGTCGTCGATGCTCCCGCCGCGACCGTGCTCGTCGGCGCTTGCGTCAACACAAAGCCCGTCGGCACCGTAACCGTTCCGAGCGTCAGATCGGCATTGCCCGTGTTTTGAATCGTGAAGGTTTTTGAAACGGTGCTGCCGACGTTGCCGCTGCCGAGCGCCACCGAGCCCGTGCCATCGACAATGTTCGTGCTGCCGTCGAGCACGCCGATTTCCGGCGCGGTGGTGGTCGTCACGCCCGAGATCGATCCCGTCAGCTTGTACATCTGCGCGGCGTTGGCCGAGCCGGTGACTTTTACATAGTAAGTCCCCGCGCCCGGCAGGTTGTAACCGCTCAGCGTTTCGGCCAAGCCGGCTGCGGTGGAGTTGACCGTGGTCAGCAGCGTATTGCCGTTGTTGCTGTAGATCGCAAAGGCCAGGTTGCTCTGCGCGAGCGAATTGAACGACGTGCTGCCCGACGTATAAGTGCTGCCGGTCGGCGTGAGATTGACGCTCACCGACGAATTCGCCCCGACGATGAACTGAAACCAATCGACATCGCTGTCGTCGTCGATGCTCAGCGTATCAAACGAGAACGTCGCGCCACTGCCGAGGCTCGTCGCGGTGGCGGCGGTGTTGTTGCCACCGTTCTTTTCCAGGCGATCGCCGTAGCCGCGATTCACGGCAAGAATGTCGTCGGCTTGCGGGCCGTCGTAGTTCAGCGAGATCGACGGCTCCATCAGCTTCGTGCCGTTCACCGGCGTGACGTGATCGAGCCCCAAGCCGTGCCCCGCTTCGTGGGCCATCGTGTTCCGCAGCCGCAGCGAGTTGTTCGCCGTGTTGTTGAAGAACGTGTCGCCCGTGTCGAGCACCATGTCGCCGACGGTCGGATAAAAGTTGTAGGCCAGAATGTTGCTCGGGCCATCGATGTAATGGCCGCTGATCCGCACATCGCCGCGACGACCAATCACGCCATTGCTTTGCGAGCCAAGCGCCGCACCATCGTCGGCTGCTTCGTAGACATACTCGACCCCCGAGACCGCGCTCCAGCGATCGAAAACCGATTTCAACACCGGAAACCAGGGCTGATCGGCGGCCGCCGTGCTGCTGGCATTCGAACCATAGATGCCCGCGAGCCACGAGCGCAGGTTGCTCGGCGCTGCCGGTTCGCCATTCGAACCCGCGACCGCGGTGCCATCGGGCACGACGCTCCAGCGAATGATGGTCGGATCGCCCTGTGCGAGCGTCGTGGTGTTGGTCGCGGTGCGCGTCCAGCGATCGCTGTCGTCGAACGTGAAATTCGCCACGCCGTCTTGGCTCGGCAGATCGTCGTAAGCGGCCATCACTTCGGCCGAAGTGCCAGGAGCAAAGACGACATCGGTGTGCGCGAGATCCACACCACAATCGGCGGCGAGCACCGCGCGAGGCTCGAGAAATTCGAGCCGCAAGTTTTTCCGTTGAGCAGTCGTGCGAGGCCGTCGTGAAGTAGAGCAACGGCGCAGGGAGAGAGTAGACCTCTTCAAGGCAAAGACTCCGTGTTGGGTAGCCGACAGAATGCCACCGCAGTGTTTGTTCGCCGTTGGTCGGCGACAGATAAGTGCGCTTCGCCGTTCCGGCGGACGAAGCAAGAGAAAAGAACGAATCGATCCGGCAGCCTCGGACTACTGCCGAAAAATTCGCGTGAATTGCTTTATAGGAAAAAATTTTGGCTTGGCAATGTTTTTTGCCACACGGTCTGCCGCAATCAGTTTTGGCTTATCTCAGCCGTGATTTGGCAACAGCTTTTCCGCACCTGGCGTTCGGCAAGTTCCACTCTTCGCCGACGAGCCGCGCGACAATTTTGGCGTCGATTCTTCCCCACAAGCCTGCACACGAATCTCCGCTTACCAGAGGACGAATTGCGAGGCCGCGCGCAACTCTCGCGTGCGCGGTAGCCGTTCACGCTGGCAATGCATGATCGTGAGCGCTCGGCAGGCAGCATCCTGTCCTGCTCCCCTCGCCCCGCTTCGGGGAGAGGGGCTGGGGGTGAGGGGTGAACCGAAGCGAGAGTCTGCTAATGAGCACGCACTATAGATTGCCGACCAGTTCGCCAGAAAATTGAGTCAAACTCACGCATTATCCCCTCACCCCCGACCCCTCTCCCCGAAACGGGGCGAGGGGAGAGAGAAAAAGGCGATGACAGCGGCACTGGCGTGCACGGTTACCGTGCGCGAATTGGTCAGACCTGAGTTGTCAGTGCGCGAGTAATAATGAGCGCAGTCGAGCCGAATGGCGGTTAAGCTGATCTGCTGCTGGGAATCGAGTTGCCGGACTGATGCCGAAATACGCAGTGGAGTGACTATGGGCAACGTCAGTCTTACGTGGGCAGAAGCGGCAGCGATTGCGCGGCAGCGGGCCGAAACGCTGATCGCTGGCATTCCAGGTGGCGACATGTTTTACCATCGTTGCACATATCCATCTCCGGCAGCAGTGGATACGCCGTATCCGGTTAGGTGGCAGGTTGTATTTGCCCCGGTACCACCACAAGGTAGCGTGATTGATGGCGGCTATATGGCACTGATTGTCAATTTGCGGGATGGCACTGTCACTCAGGAAAGCGAGGGGCCATGAAACGCGAATCCCGCGCACCCCTGATCGTCGCCATCGTGCTACTGGTTTTGCCGGTGCTGTACGCGGGAAGTTATCTGGCTCTGGTCTTGCCGGGAAGTGTGTGTGTCATGCCTGATGGGACTGAGACACGCTACGGCGAAGTCTCGAATCGGGATGTTCTTCTCGACCTTCTAAAGTACAAGACATATCGAGTTGGCGGAAAGTGGGCCGAGTCTTTCTTCTGGCCAATCGAGAACGCTGACCGCCGATTGCGACCGGGGGCGTGGGAACCGCCGGTTATTTGGTCCCACCAGTAGGTGAAACTAACCCGATTCCCCTTAGTTCCGCCCTTCCCGGCCAGGTCCACTTAATCCAGCACTACCTGCGGAGTTGTTGTGAACTGTTGTGAAATCCGACCAAAACAACCCTTGTTTTCTGCCGCAACCAAATTCACCCAAAGGACTTACCGCCGATTCAAAATACTGCAACCACTGTTGTGAAAGTGGTGGCCTGCGGAGCTCAAGCGACGGGAGCGGTTAGAAAAAATCCCCGCCGCGCGAACCGATTCGCTCGCTGCTCACTCTCTCCCAAGTCTCTCGAACTCCGATATGATTGGGGAGCAGGCCCAATGGTTTGAGACGACTTCCCCCGTCTCTCGCCTCGCCCCACAGCCCTAACCTCTGACCTCTAACCCCTGGCCCCTTCCGCCATGACTCTCCAAATCTACATCTCCGGCAAGTATTACGACAAAGAGCACGCCAAGATCAGCGTCTATGACCATGGGCTGCTCTACGGCGACGGCGTGTTCGAGGGGATGCGGAGCTACCACGGCAAGGTGTTTCGGCTGGAGGAGCATCTCGACCGCCTGTGGGATTCGGCCCGGTCGATCTGGCTGAACATTCCGATCAGCAAAGAGCAGATGGCCACGGCGGTGAACGAAACGCTGGCCAAGAACGGCATCCGCGATGGCTACATCCGCCTGATCATCACCCGCGGCAGTGGCACGCTCGGCCTCGATCCGAACAAGTGCCCGGTGGCCGAAGTGATCATCATCACCGATCACATTCAGCTCTATCCCAAAGAGTTCTACGACAACGGCCTGAAGATTGTGACGGCGTCGACGGTGCGCAATCACACCGCCGCCCTCAGCCCGCGCATCAAGTCGTTGAACTATCTCAATAACATTCTCGCCAAGATCGAAGGTCTGAAAGCTGGCTGCGTCGAAGCGCTGATGCTCAACACGCAAGGCGAAGTGGCCGAGTGCACCGGCGACAATATCTTCCTGGTGAAGGGCGGCGTGCTCTTCACGCCGCCGATCGACGCGGGCATTCTCGAAGGGATCACCCGCAACGCCGTGATCGAGCTCGCCGAAAAGGCCGGCATCACGGTGAAGCAAATCCCGCTGAGCCGCCACGACGTCTACATCGCCGACGAAGTCTTCCTCACCGGCAGCGCCGCCGAAGTAATCCCCGTCGTCGAAATCGACAGCCGCAGCATCAGCGACGGCAAACCCGGGCCGATGACGAAGCAGTTGACCGCAAAGTTTCATGCGCTGACGCGCGAGTAGGCGCTCAACAAATCAGCGAAGTAGCGTTCTTTGATAGTGCGTTATGTCGCCGACCAATTCAAAATTCGAACTCGCTGAACGCCTCTGTTTTCATGGCGAATACAGCTGGCGATTGAAGGACGGCGAGCTTCGTTATCGCGGTACAGACTATTTCAAGGACTTGATCGTCGGCCGCATTCCAGCATCGAATCAACAAGTTGAGAAGTTCGTCGTCGCGTTGCAACTGCTCGATGTTTGGAATTGGCGAACCGACTACAACCCCAACGACATCGGCCACGAAGTCCTAGATGGCGGCGTGTGGTTCTTTAACATTGAGATCGACGGCCGTAGCCACAAAGCTGCGGGCGTGAATGCCTATCCGTCCTACGCCGATCCCAGGAAGACCTCGACCGACCAAGAGCGATTTCGATTACTCTGCGCCGCGCTTTACGATTGCTTTTACATCGACGGCGCGATTCAATCGGCACAGCGCCAGGCAGAAATTGCCAAGCAGATTCAAACTCAGCCAAATTTGAATTCGCAATGAAGTAAGGGCAGAGCCATCACCGCTTCCCACGCCGATCGCATCGAGCAAATCCTTGCCAAGCTCGGCCTGGTTCGCAGCCGGGGCTTGTCCTGCTTTGGCTCGGATTCACACAAATTCAAATTGAACTCGCGACTGAGCGCAGTGGATATTCGGCAGTTTGAAACGAAGCATCAGATCCGTTTGCCCGCTGATTTTGCGGCGTTTCTGCAACTCGCCGGAAATGGCGGCGCGGGGCCCTACTATGGGATTTACGGCATCGAGAAGATGCATCCGCTCGACTACACGGTCGACGATCCGCCGGCCAATTTTCTGGCGCTGCCGTGCCCGCTCTATCCTGACATGTCGCGCGAGAACGATTGGGAAAAGGAGTTCAACAACGATGTCTACCACGGCATTCTGGTGATCGGCACGCAAGGCTGTTCGTACATGATCGGCTTGATTGTGACCGGCGAGTACGCGGGCCGCGTGGTGTATCTCGATGAAGACAATCAACCGCCGTATGTGATTCTCGAACCTGATTTTTTGAGTTGGTATGAGCGTTGGCTCGATGAGTTGCTCGCCGGCTGCGAAATGAGTGGTTTTGGTTACGGGCTGAGGGGCGAGGAGCCGCAGCTATGGCAGATCTTCGACGATCCTGCCACTCAGGATCGTCATCGTGGGTTCGCCGTCGATGCGCTCCTCCGCTGGCCGACGTTATCTCGGGCGGGGCGCGGCCGCGCGGCCGAACTCCTCGGTCATCCGCTGGCCGGTGTTCGAGCTGCCGCTTGTCGTGTCGTGCGAAAGTTCCAGATTCACGAGGCAGCGAAGCTCCTGGTCCCTCGTCTGCAAGACGAAGCAGCCGAAGTGCGGCAAGCAGCGGTATATGCCGCCGAAAATCTGCAGCAGAGATTTGACCCAGAAGCCGTAGTTCTTCTTTTTGACGAGAACGAAGAGGTCGCGCAGAGTGCTTACTTTGCGCTCAATGCGACGCAGCCCCATTCGCGTGCAATCCTCCTGCAGTTGCTCCGTTCGCCGCATCGGTCGCTGCGCGGTTTCGCGGCGAACGCAATCGACTGGAAGCTCAACGATGTGCCGCTGCTCATCGAGTTACTTGCCGATGAGAACTTCAGCGTTCGCCACTATGCCATTCTCGGCTTACGGCAGCTGAAGAATCCGTCATGCTTGCCGGCGGCTACCGAACTCCTCGCGCGCGAAATTGACCCGAATCACATCGACAACCTACTGCGGCTGTTGGGCGATATTCCGGGTGAGACGAACGTCGACCTGCTGTTGAAATGGATCGCAGACGCCGATGATTTGCACCGCTTGGCCGCGTTCGAAAGCCTGTGCAAACTGGGCGACCTCCGCGCAAAACCGGTTGCGGAAAAATTGCTCGCCGAAACCAAAACTCCCAGCCGACGGACTAATCTCGGCTGGATGGGCGATGCCAAATCGATCGCCACGCTCGCTCGCGAAAGCCTCCGCAAATCTCCTCATGAGGAGCTCCGCAAGCTCGGTGGCGGTTGGTGGAATTGGCTCAAGCCGTGGTGAATGGCAACTCGAACCCGCCATTCGTCGCCCTAGGCTGCGGTGGTACAATCTTCCGCATCCTTGAAGTACACCTGCCGCGGAGTTTGAGCGTGGAATTTTTGTTGGCTGCGGATGCGGCTTTGCCCGTGAAAGGCGCCTATGGTTTTCTGGGCGGCCGCGGCTCACTGATGCTCGACGTGGTCTTCCTAGCCATGTTTCTCGTCGTGCCGGTGTTGCTCTTCAGCGTCTATCAGGTGAAGTACCTGCGGCGGTATCAGCTGCATAAACAGCTGCAGATTGTCCTCGGCACGGTGCTGCTGATCGCGGTCACGGCTTTTGAGCTCGACATGCGGTTCTTCACCGATTGGAAAGCCCTCGCCACGCCGTCGCCCTATTTCGATGCGACCAAGCCTTGGAGCTGCCCGGTTGGTTACAGCCTGATCGTGCACCTGTCATTCGCGATTCCCACGCTGTTGCTGTGGATCGTGGTGATCGTGCAAGCGCTGCGGCACTTTCCGAGTCCGCCGCAACCGGGAAAGCATTCGGCGTGGCATCGCCGCTGGGGCATGATCGCCACGGCAGGCATGGTGATGACCGGCGTGACCGGGTGGATCTTCTACTGGATGGCGTTTATCGCGACATAGTTCTGCGGCGACGCTAGTCCTCGCGCCGATCGCCACGCTTGCCCGACGATGCAGCCACTGCGGCGACCACGACGATCAGGCCGACGACGAAGACGAGCGCCATCACGCCGCCGATAAGCAGAATGCTGAATGACATCATTGGTGCCGGACCCATGGAGTCTGGTTCTTTGCGGTTGAGGTTTAATCCCGACGCCGATCTTTCGACGCCGCCATCAAGATCACGACGAGGACAATCGCGCCGATCAAACAGGCCAAGCCGCCGACTGCGGCCAGGATGATCAACTCGATCATACCGATTCCAAACAGGGCGAGCATGATGATCCTCTCGTGGCTGGCTGGCTGGTTATTCGCAGCGTACAGGCGAATCTTGTTACACTCTCATTTTCCCTGGCTGCTGCCACGGGTTATGAAGGCAATGTAGTCACTCACCAGATACGTCACCATGAAATACTGGCTGCTCAAATCCGAGCCCGAGTCGTTTTCGATCCAGGACCTGCAGAAGGCGCCGAAGCAAACGACCTGCTGGGACGGCGTGCGAAATTACCAGGCCCGCAACTTTCTCCGCGACGAAATCAAGTCCGGAGACCGCGTGCTGTTCTATCACAGCAACGCCAATCCCCCGGCGATCGTCGGTACTGCCAAGGTCGTGAAGGAAGGCTATCCCGATCTCACCGCGCAGGACAAAAAGCACCATCACTACGATCCCGCGAGCACCAAAGAAAACCCGCGCTGGTACATGATCGACATCCAACTCGATCAAATCTTCGACAAGCCGCTGGGACTCGACGAGCTAAAGAAAGTAAAGGCGCTGGCCAAGATGGAACTGCTGCGCAAGGGCTCGCGCCTCTCCGTGCAACCGGTGACGGAAGAAGAGTTCGAAGAAGTGCTAGAGCTCGCGGGACTATAGTTCCGTGCGACTGCCTCACTCACTCACTTGATCTGGCTGCTGAACTCGATACCCGTAGCCAGCGGACGTCCGTTTGTAGCGCGGCGCGTTCAAGGGAATCAAAGGAATGATGAATATCGGGCCGCCGATGCCACAAATGAACTGGTGGTCCCGCACGTAAACATCGACCTTATCGTGCCCCAGGTCGGATGACTCGATTTCGACGTCATTCAATCCTGTGCGCTTCATCACCTCAGCCAAGCGCTGACCGTCCCAGTAATTGACGACCACCCGACCATCGGCCAATTCCAACTCGTCGTTGCTGTTGCGAATAACGCGGATCGGATTCTTCAGCGGTTGGTTGTCCACGCGGCGGATATACGTAAATCCCACGATGTTGAGGAACTGCAAGGCAACCAACAGCACCAGCGCCCCGCCGGCGTATTTGACGGTTTTGAAGATCAACTTGCCGGTTTCCGAAGATTGCTCGTCACCGGGGTTTGCTTCCACCGGAGATTCAAAGGGATTCGGCTGGGGCTCGTTATTCGACATATTCTCCTCCTGCCGTCATCGTAACTCCCGACAGCAGCACAGTTAAGCAGATTTTGCCTCAGCCCCTGGCTTCATCCGTTCTTCACCAAAGCTTTCCTCCCCAGCCCCTAGCCCCCAGTTCCCAGCCCCCAAAACCATCGTTGCCCTTGGCCATTTCACGCCGACAGCCTAAAAATAAGGATTAGCGAGAAATTTGCCCGGAATTTGAGCCTGCGTACTCGCAGCCAAAAACCCCACTCTGCGTACCCGCAGCAATCACAATGCGCCGTAACGACATTCGAAACATCGTCATCATCGCCCACGTCGACCATGGGAAGACCTCTCTCGTCGACTGCCTGTTGCACCAGAGCGGCCAGTTCCGCGAAAGCCAGCTCCAGGGCGACTGCATCCTCGATTCCAACGATCAGGAACGCGAACGCGGGATCACCATTCTCGCCAAGAACATTTCGCTCCCCTACAAGGGCGTGAAGATCAATATCATCGACACCCCCGGACACGCCGATTTCGGCGGCGAGGTCGAGCGCGTCGTCCGCATGGCCGACGGCGCTGTGGTGCTGATGGATGCTGCCGAAGGGCCCATGCCGCAAACGCGGTTCGTCCTCTCGAAGGCCCTTGAAGTTGGTCTCAAGCCGATTGTGCTCATCAACAAGATCGATCGCCCCGATGCCCGCCCGCATGAGACGCTCGATGAAGCGTTCGCTCTGCTGATGGACCTCGGCGCCGAAGAGCACCTCGAAGATTTCAAATACCTGTTTGCCAGCGGCCGCCTTGGCTACGCCACGACCGATCCCGAAGTGAAGACCGAGTCGATGCAGCCACTGCTCGACATGGTGCTGGAACAAATCCCCGGTCCCGACGTCGATATCGAAGCGCCGCTGCAGATGCTCTGCACCACGCTCGACTGGTCGGAGTTCGTCGGCCGCATTGCGGTGGGTCGTGTGCAAGCCGGCAGCGTGAAGCGTGGCCAAACCGTCGCCCTCGTCAAGAAGGGCGGCGTGGTCACGGAATCGAAAGTTCAAAAGCTCTACATCTTCACCAACCTCGGCCGCACCGAAACCGAAGAAGTGCAAGCCGGTGACGTGTGCGCGATCGTCGGCGTCGAAGACGTCGAAATTGGCGATACCATCTGCCATCGCGAACATGTTCGCCCGCTGCCGCGCCTGACGATCGACGAACCGACGCTGGAGATGATCTTCACGATCAACAGCAGCCCCTTCGCCGGCAAGGAAGGGAAGTACGTCACCAACCGCCAGCTGCGTGAACGCCTCACCAAGGAACTCGAGCGTAACGTCGCTCTTCGCGTCCGCCAGGTGGAAGGGAGCGATGCCTTTGCCGTTTCGGGCCGTGGCGTGCTTCACTTGTCCGTGCTGATCGAAGCGATGCGTCGCGAAGGCTATGAGCTTTCGGTCGGCAAGCCGCAGGTGATCATGAAGGAAATCGACGGCGTGAAGCAAGAGCCGTTTGAATCGCTGGTCGTCGAAGTCCCCTCGGACAAGCTCGGCCCGGTGATGGAACTGGTCGGCGCTCGCCGCGGCGAAACCGAAGAGCTGCACGTCCGTGGCGACTTCACGCACTGCAAATTCATGATCCCCGCCCGCGGCCTGATCGGCCTCCGCACCCGCTTGCTCAACGGCACGCAGGGGACCGCCGTCGTGCATCACCGCTTCGCCGGCTACAAGCCTGTGATCGGTGAAGTGCCGAAGCGGCCCAACGGCGTGTATGTGAGCATGGTCACCGGCAAAGCCAACGCCTTCGGCTTGAACACGCTGCAAGAACGGGCCGACATGTTCGTCACGCACAACGACGAAGTGTACGAAGGTCAAATCGTCGGCGAAAACGCCCGCGACAACGACCTGGCCGTGAACCCGACCAAGGAAAAGAAGCTCACCAACATGCGAGCCTCGGGCACCGATGACAACATCCTGCTCAAGCCGCCGCGCCGCATGGACCTCGAAGCGGCCCTCGAATACATCGAGGACGACGAGCTAGTCGAAATCACGCCGACGCAAATCCGCCTGCGGAAAATGCTCCTCAAGGAACACGACCGCCGCCGCGAAGGCCGCAAAGAAGCCTCGACCGCCTAACGCTCGCAGCTCTGCCTTTCCAAACTCCCTCGCCCCGGTACTCCGGGGAGAGGGGCTAATGCAGTGTGAAATCTCTCTCACGACGTCGAACTAGTTGCGCTCTCCGCGCTAACTCGAGCTCAAAAACGTCGCCAACCTCCGCCGCAGCGCCTCACGGCGGCGCACGACGGTCTGACATTCCCAAACGGTCATAACTCGCCAGCCCTGCCGATTGAGCGCGCGACGTGTTCGCCGGTCGCGGGCTTAATTGCGCTCGATCTTGGCCACCCAGTAGTCGCGATTGGTTGCGGGTATGCGGCACCTACCGCATGAATGGCCATGCCAAAAGCAGCCGTTCACAATGACAACCTTGCCCAGTCGGCGGAGCACCAAATCTGGTGTCCCTGGCAACGACTTTACATGCAACCGGTAGCGATATCCCATCGCATGAATCAACCGCCGCACCACCAACTCCGGCGAAGTGTCGGTCGACTTCACCGCTGCCATAATTCGCGAGCGCTCAGAGGGCGATATGTGTCGGCCATTTGCTACTCAATTGCCGGCAGGAGTACTTGCAGCGAAGGATCACCATCAGCGGCAATTCGCCGATTGTACTCCGCGATAAATTTGAGGCAGAATTGTGCAGGAGTCAAACTCAAATCCGTTGCAACACCGTGCATGTAGTCTGTGACAAAGTCATCGACCGATTTCACCCGGACCCACTCAAGCCGACATCGCATTTTCTTGATTCGGTGGTGTGCATACTCTACGTCATCTGCTGGGACGACGAAAAATACTTGTCGCTCATTTTTTGCAAAGGCTCCAGCGGAGTTGAAGGCCTCGTCAGACAAAGGTATCGCGACGATTACGCGCAGGCTTCCGACCGTGAATTCCGTAAACGTCTGTGAACCTCGCTTTTCGCACCTCGTGACCATGTGGCTGGGAAAGCGAAGGCGCAGTTTGGCATCTACAAGTGCTCGTGCAACACGTCCACCCGCCGAGAGCGTTTCGGTGGAACCGAGAATTAGCGTCACGAAGGCGCCTAAGTGCGAGCATGCGAGAGCTGGCAACAGAATGGGATCCGCAGAAATAGGGCGTTCTCGCTTCGGCGACATTAAGCATGCTCCTGATTGGGGAGCATGGTAACGCGCTTCGATATTCGGAGCAAATCGCAACCACTGTCGAAGCGATTCGCAATTGGTCCGAGCTAGCGCTCGTTCTTCGAACTCTTGACGCGATCGCGAATGGCATCTCGCATTTCATTGGCGACTGCTTGCGCCTCCGCCAGCGCGCCGTTCAAATTTTCCCACATCTTCCAGTAGTGCTGCCAGGCTTCATCTCCGAGCAACGATTGGAAGTCGACCTTGGTCGGTGCTCGCCAACGTTCATATGCTTCGAGCCTAGCAATCCGCGAATCGACATCAGCAATTGCTCTGGTGCGCGGTGAGAGTTTAGAACTACCACACATCCATGTTTTCCAATACTTGTTTCCTTTGCTCTGGTTGCACTTGGAGCACGACGGAACAAGGTTGGCAATCTCAGAAATGAATCCCGTGGGCCTCATTTTGTCGACGAGCGGTCGCAGATGATCCCACTCGGTTTGTTTGTCACCACAGTATGCGCATCGAGTTGTTTCCGGCGTCATTTCCAGAATGGTGAGCGCCTCGTGAATCTCTTCGGCCGAGGGATTCACGATGGGAATTATTGCATTCACGAAGGCGTTAGTGATGCTGGACTTGCGGCCAAGCATCGACTGCGCGAGCGGCATGCGAAACACTTCGAGCAGCGACTTTCGGTGGAAATCGTCGAGCGGCAGAGTCATGACGCGCGATTTCCTTTCGCGCCTTTCGTCGCTGAGAACTCTGCTATCGTGGCTGCAGGATCTCCGTTACATGCCCTCACGTACCAACAAAACTCCAGCACATCGATTCGCCTCTCTCCCGTTTCGACTTTTGCGACCCAACTGGGTTGGACTCGCAAAATGGTCGCTAGTTCTCGCTGAGTAAGCCCTGCCGCTGTGCGCACCTCAACGAGTGCGGCCCGCAGTTTTCGATAATCGTTCGTATGAGTCGACTTTTGCATTGCTCCGATTATCGGAGCGTGCTACGATGCTCCCAAAACAGGAGCATCGATGTGAAATTCACCGAACGAGAGCTCTCCACCATTGTCGAGGCTTTAGATTTTTGGGAGGAGGGGCTCTACGATGAAGATCAGCGGATCATGGATGAAAGCCAGCTCTCGCGAGAGTCACCGCTGTCGCAACGCGAAGTTCGCGACTTACTTCAACGCTTTCTCGACGAACGTGAAAAAGCTAACTCATCGTCACGCGACGATGTTGGCGCTGAGCTCGTGGTGTTCGTGCCGACCTACGTTAGGGAACGAAATTTGACAATCAGCCCGAATACCGAAGCAGGCGAGTACACATATTCGAAAACGCCAATACTTATTGGTTGCTCAAGCGGTCTTCGCTTGATCTTGGGGGCTCGCGACAAGTCGGACGTTTCGAAACCCGATCTTCTAGTCGAACGCCGACCACATGGCTGGAGCGTGTTTGTGCATCCGAATGCTGGCGATCCCGTCGCCGTGCTTGCGATTCGCGACGACGGCGAATCTTTTTTGGTGCCCGCGAATGAAGGTGCTTTGCGAATTACGTCCGAGATTCCACGGTCAATCGACTTACACTAGACCAAGGGTATCAGCCGCGGAGATTCTGCAGGGTGGCACGGCGTGTACTCACCAGTGTTCGTTGGCCATTTTCGGTTGAGGATCAATGGCAGTCGGCGGTGGAGATCGGGCCGTTCTGAGTTAAGGGCGTGCTGCCGTGGGTGGCGAAATTTATTGGGGTTTCGCCGGGCTTCGTGGTGGAGACTTACCGCAGAAGATCTAAAAGAAGACACGGGTGAGTACACGCCGTGCCACCCGGCGGTTGAGTCGTTGCTATTTCGTCTCTTCCTTGGCCAGCGCTGTCAGTCTGCTTTCGAGCAATACATATGGCTCATGCAGGCGGGAGGATTCGGGAGTGGGTTGTGGTGTGGGTGTGCGAGTTGCTGCGGGGTTGAACAAGTGGTGGACGAGGGCTCCGCAGGCGCCGCCGCAGAGGGTGATGAGGAGGGGGAGGAAGAAGTAGAACGCGATGCTGCCGCGGATGCCGGGGTCGTTGAAGATGCTCGGGATTTCGCCGGAGGTGAGTAGCGCGGGGCTGGAGACGATTACGGTGGCGGCCAGGTACATGAGGGCCGCTTGCGGGAGCCAGCCGGCGCAGATGCCGCCGACAAAGAAGGCTCGCCAACCGCCGTGAGCGAAGCACGCGCCGCTGATCCAAAAGCTGGGAGCGACGAGCACGATGAGGGCCAAGATCGGCAACTCGACGGCGAGGGGGAAGGCGAACAGGATCGCACAGAGAACCGCACAAACAGTGCTGACGGCTAAGAGCGTTCGTAATCCGAAGCGCATGGCGAGCTCCTTCTCGAAGAGGGTTGGCGGGTTATTGTAGAGGGGCTAGAGGTTGACTTGAACCTGTGACATTTCTGGGATTGGTCAGCAACCATTCACGCCGGCTACCGTTGCCAAGCGGTTGCGATTCCCGCGACCGCCGGCCTTGTGCCGGTGGGGCGATCACTCCCCAGCTACCAATGTCACGCGAGAAACGTTCCTTCGCGACCACGGGGTTCATCCCCGTGGAGCGATCACTTTAAGCTTCCTCAGCCGCTCAGTGAGGGCACAAGGCCGATGGTCGCCGCGTCGATTGGATCTGCGGGTAGCAGACCAGTGAGCGCTCAACCGGGACGAGCCCGGTGGTCGCGGACTCTGTGTCAACGTGAACGATTACGTTTCACTTTTCTCGCCGCGCGCGGACCTGAGTTGTCAGGGTGGGATTGTCTAATTTTGCGAGTGCTCTTTCTCAGTGTGGTGGTGCGCGCGTTGGGACAAAGATCCATGCGCTACCGGTGCGCGCCGGATTGGACGCGGGAGATGCTCGCCGGGCGACATGGCGACGCGTTAGAGAGACATCGCAGGGGTTATAAAAGGTTATAACCCCGGGAGAGTGATTTGCCGTAAGGCGTTGAACCGAAACGCCTTACGGCCAAATGAAAATTTGATAACCTGTTATATTATAACCACCTGAACGAATGGAATGGTTATGTTGACGCCTGGCTTTTCTTCAGGTGGTTTCTACTTCACCGGCTTGATGGCGATCTCGACCGCTTCGGGCTGAACGAGCTTCGTGAGTTCGGCTTCGGTGGCCGCGATTTCCTTTTGGGCTTCGGCGAGTTTGGTTTCGTCTTTGGCTTTGCTGGCGCCGCGGAAGTTGTTGTTCAGGCCGCCTTGCAGCTTGTTGATCTGCTCGACGATCTTGGCGCCGCGTTCGGCGATCGCGCCGTTTTCGAAGGTGGCCATGTTCACACCGCGGGCCAGTTCTTCGGCGGTGACCTTGGCTGCGTCTTTGCCGCCGATGGAGATGGTGTAATCGCCCGCGGCCAGGCCGGTGACGGTGAGCAGGTAGCGCGACAGGTCGGCGATCTCGGGCATGAGCTTCAGCGCGGCGCGGCTTTGAGCTGGGATCGGCCAGGGCAACTTTTCGTCCTGCCGCGTGAAGGTCAAACCGCCATCGGCGGCCTTGGTCGCGGTGATCATGCAGCCCTTCGTTTCGACGACCTTGCCATCGGCTTGCAGGGTGGCCGAGCTGACTTCGCGGTTGACGTCGAGGCCCGTGATGATGGTGGCCGCCATCGTGTATTGACCGACTGGGCCCGGATGCACCGGATCGCCGATCAGGCCGATCTTGTCCTTGTTGGATTCATCTTTGTTATTGGCCCATAGGGCGAGGAGCGGATGATATTGATCGACGTAGGTCAGCTTCTCATCGGTGGCGAGTTGCTTCAAAGCCTCCGAGTAAGGATGAATGCGGCGGCAGCGATCGCCCTTCCAGCTTTCCATTTTACTGCCGTCGTTGACCGGGCTCGATGTGATGAGCACGGGCGTTGCGCCGGCCGAGCGCACTTGGCCGATCAGTTTCACGGCGCCTTCGATGTACTTCTTCGGGTCGTCACCGGCACCGACGTCGTTCATGCCGAGCTCGATGCTGACGATTGTCGGCTTGAAGGCGGCGATGTCGTAATCAAACCGGGCCGACGTGCTTTGCATCGTGTGGCCGCCGACGCCCGAATTGCGGAATTGCAACTTCAGCTCGGGATAGCGAGTGCGAAAGAAGGCTTCGATGTAATTCGAGTGTTGCCGCTGGGCAGTGATGCTGTCGCCAGCCATCACCCACACGTCGTTCTCTTTGAGCTTGAGGGGCACGGCGGGTTCGGCGGCGTGCGCGATGGAGATAGCGGCCAGCGTGAAGAATACGGACCAGATACGGCAAAGCATGGGAGAGGCTCCTCGGAAGGAAAGAAGGAAGGCGCTCGCATGATAAGTTGGGCGACAGTGGGTCTGCCAGTCGGCAGGATGGACCATTGGTCCGTTGATGGGCAGCGCGTGCTGCCTGGTTGACGCGGTACCCGCTTCTTGGACGGACCAATGGTCCGGTCCTACGGGAGGGAAGTCACTGCACGCTTCGCTACACCGGTGGCAGCGTATCCTTCATCACCTTCGCCGCTTGTTCGTCGGTGAACTCCTGCAGCTTTTTGCGGAGCGCGGCGTCTTGCACGGCGAGAATGCGGACGGCGAGCAGACCGGCGTTTTTGGCACCGGCTTCGCCGATGGCGAGCGTGCCGACCGGAATGCCGCCGGGCATTTGCACGATGGAAAGGAGCGAATCGAGTCCCGAGAGAGCGCGACTTTGCACCGGCACGCCGAGCACAGGGAGCACCGTTTGCGAAGCGACCATGCCCGGCAAGTGCGCGGCGCCGCCGGCTCCGGCGATGATGACGGCCAGGCCGCGCTCTTCAGCCGAGGCGGCATATTCGCACATCCACTGCGGCGTGCGATGGGCCGAGACCACGCGACATTCGTGAGCCACGCCAAACTGAGTCAACATTTCGGCGGCATGACGCATCGTCTCCCAATCGGACTTGCTGCCCATGATCACGCCGACCAGCGGTTGTTGTGTATTCATGCGACTATCATAATCAATTTTGGTTCTCTTCCAGGGCACAGCATTTTTCGATTCGCCACCTCCACGGCTCGGCGGGAGCCTCGCCCTCCCGAAACGTATGTCGACACGAATCTGGATAGCAGCCCTCATCTTGCTCGGCAGCATTCGTTTGGCTCACGGCCAGGCCGATCTGCCGGAGAAGAAAGTCAGCGGCCCCAAGCCCGATGCGGCTGCCATTCAAAAGGCAGTGGTGGAGCTCGGTCACGAAGAGTTCGCCACGCGTGAAGCCGCTTCGAAGCTCCTCTGGCTGGCCGGCAACAACGCCGAAGCAGTGCTTCGAAAAGCGGTGACGAGCAACGATCCCGAAGTGAAGATGCGGGCGCGGTTGATTCTCGAAAAATTCGAGCTCGGCCTGACTCCCGACATGCCACCGGAATTCGAAACGCTGCTGGCGCAATTTCGCAGCGGCGACCTCGATTCCAAGCAGAACACCTTGCGGGTCTTGGTCGACAAAAAGCAAGTCAAACTGGCGATGCAGTTGGCCCGTTCGCATAACGTGGATATTGAACGCGATACGCTGCTGATGAGCACTGCCCGTCAGGCCCAGCGGTATGTGCCCGAGATGCTCGTCCGCGAGGAGTATAGCGAAGCCGAAAGTATTCTCGAGCAGGTCGACATCACCTCCGATTCCACGCTTGAGCGGCTGACCGCCGTGCTGCTCATCACCGGCCGTTTGCCCGAACGACTCGAAGCCGCCGAGAAGCTCTACAAGCGTTCGCCGAATCCTGCGCTCGCCAAACGAGTCATTTACTACCGTCGCGCCGCCGGCGATCTTGCGGGCGCCGCCGAGCTGGCGGGTCAACAACAGCTGGGCTTTTATCAGCGAGCCATTCTGTTGGAAAAAGGAGACTGGGCCGCTGCTGCCGGTGTGCAAGATGGCTTGGCCAAGGATCGCATGCCGCCGGCTGAGCTCACGGCGTATTCGGCCACGCTGCAGTTCTTTGCGGGCAATCAAGGAGTGGCCGATGCAAAACTGCTAGAGCTGCGCGATCTCGCGCGACGGCAACCCGGCGACTATTGGTTCGCCGCCGAAGCTCATCTGGCTTGCGAACAAATCGAGGAAGCCACCGAACTCCTCTCCGAAAGCATTCCCGCCGCGGCCTCGTACTACGACTTTCTGCGAATGAAGTATGCTCGTTCGCAGAAGCTGGCCGGCATCACGCTCGATACCAAGTTCGACAAATCCTGGTACGAGAAGCTCCCTGCCGGCGGACTCGTGGTCACGCAGTCACTCGTGCCACGGTTTAATTACGCCCGCGATCTCGCCCGGCAACTCTATTTGCTCGGTGAGCGCGAGCGGGCGAAAGAGATCGTCGCCATCGTTCGCAGCGAAGGAGATCCGAACGGCAATCACTGGCCGGCGCTCATCGATGCCTCTGTGCAAAGCGGCAATCGCGCGCAAGCGCTCATCGATCTTGAATCGGCCCTCCGTCCCAGCGTCAACTCCACGTCCGTCCTGCGGATGGTCTATGAAAAAGACGCGGCGCTGGTCGATGGGCTCCATCTGAAATTCACCGCCGATGGTGTGCAAAAGCCCGACTATCTGCCGCTGCTGGAACAGCTCTTTGGCCCGCGTGGTTACACCGAGGACGAACGAAAGGAGCTGGTCAAAAAATTCGCGCCCCTCTTCGATCCATGGCAAGGAGCGACGGATTTCCGCCTGCATATGCGAGCCGCCGAAGTTTATCTGCGGCTCGACGAACGCGAACTGGCCCGCACTTGGCTCGAACGCGCGGAGCCACACACCACCGACGCTTCGGTCCGCCTCGGCGATCTGGCCCGTGAAGATCAGGACTGGAAGGCCGCCGAAAAATGGTATCGCAAAGCGCTCGAGCGATTGCCCGGCTTGCCGTTGCCGCGCTATCTGCTCGGCCAAACGTTGATCGATGCCGGACAGCGCGAGGAAGGCGAAAAGGAGCAACGGCGGGCTTCGCTCGCGGCGCTGTCGCCGGTTACGCGCTACGCGTTCGCCCAGCAATTGAAGGAGCGACGCTTCAATACCGCCGCGGCTGAACAAGCGCAGATCATCATCCGCACCGCAAACCCGACCGTGCAGCAACCGACGTTGGCCGCGGGGCATCTGCGGGCCAATCTCACGTCGATCGAAACGCCTGCCGCATCGGCCGATGCGTGGCAACGGTGGCTCCTCAGCATGCTGTGGGGCTCGCAAAACTACAGCCTGTTCGATCACTATTTGACCGATCCAGAGTTGATCCATCGTTGCCGCGCTCAGGCCCACCTCGCGGCAGGCAAACCTGACGCAGCCATTGCGGAACTGCGGCGCGTGCTGAACATCATGCCGGGCAACGTGCGAATGATCGAAGAGTTTGTGCCGCAACTCGAAAAGGCCGATCGCAAAGAAGTCGCCGCGGAACTCTTCCAGGAAGTGGCGCAGCGTTACGAACAAACGATTCGCGACTACCCCCTAACTTCGTACCATCGCCGCGAGCTCGCCTTGATGCTCGCGCGCTGCAACCGCCGGCTCGATGAAGCGCTGCAGCTCGCCAAGGACGCGATGAAACTCGAACCGAACGACGCGGAATATCACGACGCGCTCGCCGAGATCTACTTCGTCCGCGGCGACCGAGCGGCTGCCATCGAGTCGGGAGAGCGAGCGATTCGGCTAGAGAAACAAAATGTCGAGCTGAAGCAGCGGTTGCAGAAGTGGAAGAAGAAGTAGCTGAATTCGCCAGAATTCAGAAGGTCTCGCGTGCATGCCGGATTCCGAATTCTGGCGAATTCAGCTACTGCCAAACGCCCGCTGCCCAGCCAGCTATGATGGAAGAACCGCATCGCAAGTCCGCCCGAGGATCGCAGGCCTATGCACTGGTTGCAACTTTCGTTCGATCGTCCCTGGTGGTTGTTGCTGCTATTGCTGTTGCCGGTCATCTGGCGGATTGGCTGGCAAAGTTTGTCCGGCCTCGGGCGATATCGTTTTTGGCTAGCCCTCGGCTTGCGATCGGCGTTGCTCATTCTGTTTGTCTTTGCGCTGGCCGAAATTCAGATCGTCCGCATTTCGCAGCGGATTGTGGCGCTGTTCCTCATCGATCAATCGACGAGCGTCGCCACCGCTGAACGGAGCGCGGCTTTTGCGTACGCGAACTCCGCTGTCGCGAAGCATCGCAACACCATCGTCGAAGACGCCGCCGGCGTGATCGTGTTCGGCGCGAGCGCCCATATCGAACAAGCCCCCACCGCCGTCGGCGACTTGGTCCGGCAGCGAGAAAGCGAAGTCGACGACAGTCGCACCAATCTGGCCGCGGCGCTTCGTTTGGCCAAGGCTTCGTTCCCCGCCGAATCGGCAAAGCGGGTAATCATTCTCAGCGATGGCAATCAAAACACCGGCGATGCGCTGCTGGAAGCGAGCGACCTGGCTGCGGCCGGCATCGGCATCGACGTGGCTCCGCTCGCGCATGGCCCGCATGGCGATGTGGTGATCGAGCGCGTCACCGCGCCGGCCGGTGCGCGCATCGGCACCACGTTCGACGTGCAGGTGCTCGTCGACTACCGCCTGCCGCCGCCGAACGAATTTCGCCCGGCAGCAGCCGAAACCGTCGGCGGCAAACTGGTGATCCTTCGCAAATCATCGGGGCACACGCACCTGATCGCGGAGGAGCAAGTCAAACTCCGTCCCGGTAAGCAGCTGTTTCAATTTCGCCAGCAACTGACCGAAGCCGCGTTCTACAGCTACGAAGCGAAGTTTCAGCCCGACGATGTGAAGGCCGACCATTACTCGCAGAACAACACCGCGACGGCCTTCACGCATCTGCAGGGTCGCGGTCGCGTGCTGCTGATTGTCGACTCCGAAAATCCCGCGGCCTTCGATGGCTTGGCTTCGTTGCTGCGGAAGGATGAACTCGAAGTAACCATCCAGCCAACGAGCGCTCTTTTTCAAAGCCTGGCCGAGCTGCAGAACTACGACTGTGTGGTGCTGGGCAATGTCGCGCGGACCACCGGCAATCAGGCCGAAGAGCTGGTGCAATTCACCGACGAGCAAGTGAACATGCTGGTGAAAAACGTCGAGCAACTCGGTGCAGGCATGGTGATGATCGGCGGCCCCGATAGCTTCGGCGCCGGCGGCTGGCAAAACACCGAGCTCGAAAAAGCCCTGCCGGTCGATCTGCAAGTGAGCAACTCCAAGGTTGCCGCTGTGGGCGCGTTGATGCTCATCATCGACAAGTCGGGCTCGATGGCGGGCGAAAAATTGGAGATGAGCAAAGGGGCCGCGATCGCCGCGGCCGGCATGCTCGGTCCGCATGATTCGATCGGCGTGATCGCTTTTGACGACGGCCACGAGGAAGTCATTCCGCTGCAAAAGCTTGGCGGCAACGCCCACCGCATCAAGGAACGAATCAAGCGGCTCGGGCCCGGCGGTGGCACCAACATGGAGTCGGCACTCAAACGCGGCTATGAACAACTCCGCAGTTCCAAGGCGGCGGTGAAGCACATGATCATCCTCACCGATGGGCAGACGACCGGCAGTGGCTACGCCCAGCAATCGGCCACGATGCGCAGTCGCCATCAGATCACCACCACCACGGTCGCCGTCGGCACCGATGCAGCCAAGGGTTTGCTGCAAGACATCGCGATTCGTGGCGACGGCAAGTTTTATCAAGCGACCAATCCCAAGGTGCTGCCGAAGATCTTCATGCGCGAGACGCGCCGCGTGGTGCGGCCGCTGGTGTATGAAAACGAAAGCGGCCTGCAGCTGCAGCGGTCGCACGATCATGAAATCCTCGCCGGAGTGTCGACTGAGCTGCCGCCGATCACCGGTTATGTGCTGACCACGCTGAAAGCCAACCCGCTGGTCGAAGCGCCGCTCCTCGCATCCGCGCCAGGCGCGCCGAATAACACCGTGCTCGCGACATGGACCTATGGCCTCGGCCGAACGGTGGCGTTCACCTCGGATACGGGGCAGCGGTGGGCGACCTCGTGGAACAATTGGGCCGATCGCGACAAGCTGTTTGTGCAAATGGTTCGCTGGTCGATGCGGCCGTTGCTCGATCAAGGCAACTTCACCGTCAACTCGCAAGTTCGCGACGGCGAGCTAGAGGTGAACGTGCAAGCCATCACCTCGGCGGGCGATTTCGTCAATAACCTGACGATGATCGGTGGCCTGACAAACGCCGATGCCACCGCAGTCGAAACCACCGCCAGCGGCGATGCCGAACTCCGCTTCGAACAAACCGGCCCGGGAAAATACCGAGCCCGCGTGCCGATCGCGCAGGCTGGCACTTATCTCCTCGGCATTCAACCGGGCCCCGGCCTGGGTGTACTCCGCACCGGCATCAACGTGCCGCCGTCGGCAGAGTATCGTGAAACAACGACCAATGAAGCACTCCTCGCTTCGCTGGCTCAGTTGAAGCCCGCCGGCGGTAAAGCGGGCGAACTCATCCGCTTGCCGGATGATCCAGACACTTGGCGGAAGTTCGCGGGACCGAATCTGTTCCGCCGCGATCTGCAACCGGGCCGCGGCTTGACCGCCATCTGGCCGACAGTCGTGCTGATCGGCGCGTGCCTGTTCTTCTTCGATATCTTCAACCGCCGCGTGCAGATTCCCTGGGATTACTTCGCCGATGTTTGGACGCGCTTAACTCGCCGCGAAGCAGCAGTCGCCGTGGCTCATCCGCTCGATCGATTACAAGCAACGAAGCGACAAGTGCGAGAGCAAACCACTTCCAACCGGCATTGGACTCCGCCGCAACTCGATGACGAAGCGCCCGCCGAAGTTCGCACCGTTGCGAGCGAAGGTATATCTACACCGCAGCCAAAAATTGCCGAGACTAAGCCCATCACGCCTCAAGCCGACGAAGAACAATACTCCGATCGGCTGCTGAAGAAACTGCGTGAAGTACGGGCGCGAGATCGCGATAAGAAGTAGGCCCAGCGACAACTATCGCCGCGCTGCCGCCAGCGCTTGTTGCGGCGAACGATTGCCAGGCTGACTGCCGTTAGTCGAAACAAAATCGCCGCGGAGCGCTTTCAGCGCGTAGCGTTCTTCATCGATCTCGGATTGCGTTCGCACACCCAAAGCCCGGAACACCGGCAGTGGTGGACACCAACCTTGCAGTGCGTGCTGCAGCAGAAATCCACCGACTGCGATCGGCAACAAAATGAACCGCCGATCGACCAGAACGCTGAGCGCTGAACCGACGACCACCGCGCAAGCCGCGTTGGTTTCCAACCGCCGTTCGACGTCCCATTCTTCATCGAGTTCCTCAAGCCGCTGGTCGATCGCAGCCCGCCCTTGGCGAGCTAGCTGAGCGACGCGCTCTTCGGTTTGCTGCTGAATCCGCTGGTTGTATTCGTCCGCCGTGTTGGCAGGTACGCGATCAACCGTACTGGGAAAAATGGAAGACGTAGACATTTGCGGGCTCCTGAAGAGGACGTTGTGCGACGTTCGCACGGGAGTCGCAAAGTGCATGCCAGTCGTCGATATCAAAGCGCCGCGCGCTTAGCTCCTCGGCGATGGCGTTAAGCCAGGCAGCGTACGACGGAGCGACCACACGTGGCGGCGGCGAGCCGTTCCAAGCGATCACCTGGCCGCGCGAGCCCTGCGGACCAGGATCGAGATCAACCGCGAGTAAGTTGCCACCCGCATCGACGGCGATGGGAAGCCAGCGCTGCCGCCAGCGCGAGTCGCCGAGGATTTTCTTCCCAGCGCTGAATCTCGGCCCGGGATCGTCCCACGGATAATCCAGGCAGATCCGCGCCACTCGGCCATGCCGGAAACCGGCAAGAGCGTGACGTAATCGATGAACGTGCAGTCGCCGCGCGTCGACATACCGTTATGGATCAGCAGAGACTGACGATTGCTGGCGGCAATTTGCAGCCGATCTGCCGCTCGAGTTTTTCGATGGCGGCTGGTGTCGCCGGTGGTCGCAGCGTTTTGAAGGTCGAGCGCGCTTGCTCTTGAAGTATCGCTTCGATCGCCGCCCAGCTAGTTGCCACTCGACGCATTTAGAAATGCTTTCGCAATGATCGCGCTCGTCCTAGCCTCTTAGCCACCAACCGATGTTGGTGGCTTCCCGAAGACGCGTCCTTTCACGGAGTGAAAGGCGACTGATTGGGCAGACTAAGCCTTGGCCAGTTCGTCGCGGACTTTTTCCAGCAACTTCTTGGTGGCCATGATGCCTTCCTTTTCTGGCAGGCGGCTTCCTTCGTATTCGATGCCGCAGTAGCCGTGGTAATTGTGCTTCTTGACCACGATTTCCATGATCTTCTTGTAGTCGGTCTTCGTTTCGTTGCCATCGGCGTCGAAGTCGTGGCTCTTGGCGCTCACGGCTTTGGCGAACGGCATGAGTTCGTCGACGCCCTTATAGCGGTCATAGACCTTGCCGTTGCCGATGTTGAAGTTGCCGAAGTCCGGCAACGTGCCGCAGCGCTTGTGGTCGACCTTCTTCATCACCTTCGACAGCCATTCGCCATCGCTCGAGTTGCCGCCGTGATTTTCGACGATCACGTTAATGCCGTGCGTATCGCCAAATTCGCTCAGCTTCCGCAAACCGTCGGCAGCGCGATCGATCTGTTCTTCGTAAGTGCCGCTCGATTGCGCGTTGACGCGAATCGAATGCCCGCCGAGATACTTCACGGCTTCGACCCACTTGTAGTGATTTTCAACGGCTTGCGTCCGCTTCTTTTCATCGGCATCGCCCAGCGCGCCTTCGCCGTCGCACATGATGAGCAGGGTCTTCACGCCCAAATCGTCCGAGCGCTTCTTCAGTTCGCCCAGGTACGCGGTGTCCTTGGCTTTGTCCTTGAAGAATTGATTGACGTACTCGACGGCTTCGATGCCGAACTCTTCCTTCGCGACGCGGGCGAAGTCCATGTTGGTGATCTTCCAATCGGTGCGGCCGAAGAGCGACTTATTCAGCGACCACTCGGCGAGCGAGATCTTGAAGAGGGGTTCCTTCTTATCTTCGGCCCGCAGCAAGCCGGGCAGAGTAGCGGCGACAGCGCCGGCAGCGGTCCACTTGAGCAGATCACGACGCGAAACAGGTGCACGATTCATGGCAACCAACTTCATCTCAGAGAGAAATGGAAACGGGAAAGGTCAAAAACCCGCAGAACTTCCGCAATTCTTAACCAGCAGGCGACTCGCCGCAAGATGCGACGGAGCTTAGGATAGTTGGACCCGCGTCTGTTTTCAGCAGCTGGATTCGTCAGAATTCAGCCGGTTGAGTCCCGCGGTGCGCTCTGAATTCTGGCGAATTCAGCTACTTTGAATCTTCTGTGCCGTTCCCATGTCTTCACCTCTGCCGAATCAGCCTGTCAAAACGCCTCCCCCCGCGCCCGGCGCCGGCAACACGCGGCTCGATGCCATCGCTCGCGGCGAGCCAGTGCAACCGGTCATCCACAAATCGTTGCAGGGGATCGATCCAGTCGTTGAAGTGCAAAACTTCAATCTGTGGTACGGGCAAAAGCAGGCCCTGTTTGACGTGAACCTCAGCTTTCCCCGCAAGCAGGTGACGGCCATCATCGGGCCGAGCGGCTGCGGCAAGAGCACCCTGCTACGGTGCATCAACCGCATGAACGACCTGATCGAAAACGTCGACATCAAAGGCGAAATGAAGATCAACGGCCAGTCGATTTATTCGCCGGGCGTCGATGTGATCGAACTGCGGAAACAAATGGGCATGGTCTTTCAAAAGCCCAATCCGTTTCCGATGAGCATTTTTGAGAACGTCGTTTATCCGCTGCGGATCGATGGCGAACGCAACAGCGCGATCATCCGCGACGTAGCCGCGCAAGCCCTGAAGGGCGCCGCGCTGTGGGATGAAGTGAAAGACCGACTGCACGATAGCGCGCTCGGGATGTCGGGTGGTCAGCAACAGCGGTTGTGCATCGCGCGAGCACTCGCCGGTGAACCGGAAGTGCTGCTGCTCGACGAACCTTGTTCGGCGCTCGATCCGATCGCCACGGCGAAGGTCGAAGATTTGATTCAAGAGTTGCGCGGCGAATACTCGATCGTGATCGTCACGCACAACATGCAGCAAGCATCGCGCGTCAGCGACTTCACGGCCTTCATGTATCTCGGCCGTTTGATCGAGTACGGCGAGACTTCGGAAATTTTTACTCGGCCGAAGTTGAAAGAAACCGAAGCCTACGTGACGGGCCGGTTTGGTTAATCGCTTGCTTGCTCGACGAATTACGGCTGCAGTAACAACGTCAGCGGCGTTTCGGAAATAATCGGTTTGCCGTCACGTTCGCTCGTCGCGCGAATCGTCAGCGGCATGTTCAGCGGGCCGGGAGCTTCGCCGCAGCGGAGCTTGATCTTCGCCGTCGTGTCTTGCGGTTTGGCTTCGATGGCCGTGGTTGCCAGGTCGCGCATATGCTCGGGAATGAGCAGTTCGATCTTCAGCGGTTTGCCGACAGTGCGGTCGCAGTTGATCTGCAGCGGAATGACCAATTCCGTTCCCTTCCGAATCGACATCGTGGTCGCTTCGGCAGAAACACGCAGCGGGCCGGGCGAAACAATTGCGATCAGCTGTTCGTTTTGATTGTTCGTCGTGTAACTCACTTTGTGCTTCTTGCCGGTCACATCGGCGAGTTCACCGACAACCATCAGCTGTGTGCGGCTCGTCCTGCCGAGCTCCATCCAGGGGGGCAACGAAACTTCGAATTCAAAATCGCTGCTGCCGGGCGGCACGGTTTTTCGCTCAGCGGCTACGCCCTGCAGGTGGCGGCCTTGCTTGTCGGAAAGTTCCGCCCAGATGGGCCCTTCAAATCCGCCGCGGTCAATTTCAAAGCCTTTGCGGAGCGTCGAGCCGCGGACGATGTATTGCAGATCGTACTGGCCAGCAAATTTGAACGGAGTGGCCAGGCTGGTGACGAGCAGCAGATGATCGACATCGACGAGACCGAGCGCGGAGATTTGATTGTTGTTGTTCGGCGGCGCGACGCTTTTTACCAGGCGAGTAACGCTGCTGCCGTCGATGTCCGCCTTGCCGACGATGCGAATCGCCGTGCGGCTGACTGGCACCATCGATTCGCAAGTGAAGACGAGCTCACCCTTGTTTTGATTGGCTTTCACTTCGACGGCCGGAGCAGTGACGCCGGTCGGCAGATTTTCCGCAGTCAACGTGATCGCGCCGGCGAAACCGCCGAGCCGCGTGATGTTTATCGGCAGTTTTTTCGTGCTACCGATGTCGACCGGCAGTGAATCAACGGTCATATCGAGCGCAAAATCGGGCGTCGGTTTTGTGCAACGCAGACGATACGCAAAATCGGGCCCGCCGCGCGAGGCGAAGCGTTCTTGCACGAGGACGGCGTAAGTCCCTTCCTTCGCCGCCGTAAACTTCACTTCGCAATCGGGCGAGCCATTCGGCAAGTCCTCGCCGAGGGCCAGTTCCTTGCCCGTTTCATCATGAATCACAATCACCGCATCGAGCGACGAGCCAAGTCGCGCTGCACGAACTTCCAATTGCGCCGTTTCGCCCTTGGCGAGCGTCACTTTCCAGGCATCGACATCGCCGGCTTGATCAATTCGGCCGTTGGCGATCATGGCGAGTTTCAACTCAGCCGCTTGCTCCAGCGAGTTGTTCGGTTCTTGTTCGCGAATCTCGGCGAGCTCATCAATATCGAGCTTCACCGCATTCAGCGAGTTCCCCTGATGCGTGAAGTAATGCGAAACCGTTCCAGTCGCGGCCGGCAACGTCTCTTCGAGTGTTTCCACGCCCTGACCGCGCACAGCGAACTTCGTCGCCACGCCGCGCTGACCACCGAGCGGATAGATCGAATCGATCCACGGCCCGGCCGTGATCGTCATTCGATAGACAAACGTCTGCAGGCCGGCGCTGCGCGTATCGGTAATGCGCACGGCATATTGGCCGCTCGTGGCGGGAGTGAATCGCAGTTGCGGATCGCGATTGAGTTGACCGGTGCTTTCGGCGACGAGCGCGCCCGTAGCGCTGCGAATTTCAATCCGCGGTTCGAGCGACGAACCGATTTGCTCGGCCATCACTGCGACTGTGATCGGCTTGCCGGCCTCGGCGGTGAAGGTCCATTCATCGAGATCCTCGCGCGGAAAGATTCGGCCGTTGATCGTCACCGGCAGTGTGACCGCCACGGGCAAGGGATCGCCGTCGGTTTCTTCTTCGACAACTTCCGGCAACGTGCCGACGATGAACGGCCGCACCGGCGTGGCCCCTTGCGCGTTCCACGACCGCCAGCCATGCGGGCCGAGCGCCGCGTCGGAAGTGATCACGAGTTCGGCCGCGTAGTCCTTGGGATAATCTTCTTTCTGCTGACTCGCCGGCTGTTTGATGACCGGCCCTTCGAACCATTTGGTCGGCACGCGTTCGATTTCCGCCGGCCCCGTGATGCCCGGGCCAATCATTTCCAGCGGAGTGCGCTCATATAAGTAGTAGCCGCCGATTCGCACCGGCACTTTTGTTCCGCGCTGCCCGCCGGCGGGAAACAGATACGCCGTGTCGGGTGGCTCCGCGGCGGCCGTGCCGGCAAGAACAACGAGAAGCAACAGGCCGTTGCTGCGGGTAGACATGGTGAACGCTCGGGAGGGAAAGTGAGGCGGGGTTTCACTTTAGGATGCCGAACTGGCTGGCAAGTTGCAAGAGAATTTTGCCGTACGAACGGGTCTCGCTGGGCAATCGCCGGCTCGCTAGTTACTCTGGAAGGATTGTCCTTTTTCCCGTTGCGGCCCGGGCCAGATTTGGCGCTACGGGTTTGATGCTGCGAGTACGCAGGAACGCAGATTCTCATGCCCATTCGTTTTGTCTGCCACCACTGCGGCCAGAAGCTGACCGTCGGCAGACGACGCGGCGGCTCGAAAGCCGATTGCCCGCGGTGCCACCAGACCATCCGCGTCCCCGACGATCCCACGCCCGGCGCGGCGACGATGACCGCGTCGGTGATTGTGATGGAAGGCCAAGCCCAAGCCATCGAGCAGCCGGCGCCGTACGATCCCGCCCTGGCTATCGGCGGCGATGAAGACTTCGCCATCGAGCCGGCCGACTTCGGCTTCGAAATCGGTGTGGAAGATTCAGGGCTGAGCAACGCCATCTCTAGCGAGGCGCGGCCGCACGACACGGGCTTGAGCGACCCCGGATTGGGGCACTCCATAACCGCATCACAAATCGACACGCATCCGCACGTTCCCCAGCACGACAATCCCGACCTGATCACGTTGCCGCGGCGCGTGCTATATGTGCAGGCCGGATTGCTCGCCGCCGTGGCCATCGTTTGCTTTACGCTCGGCGCACTCATGGGAAGCGCGTTCTTGCGCGGAACGGATGTCGCCCAAGCCGGACCATGCAAGATAAGTGGCGTGGTGAATGTCGCCGAGGGAAAAACCACTCAGCCCGAAGAAGGCGCCGCGGTTTTTATTCTGCCGGAAGACTCACGCAACATCGACGAACAAGTGCCCGTTGACGGCCTGCGGCCCAGCGACGCCGCGCCAGCAGAGAATCATCGCGGCTTGCTCATTCTGCAACAGATGGGAGGCGGCTATGCTCGCACCGATAAGGATGGGAACTACAGCATCACCGTGCCGCGGCCCGGCAAGTACTACGTGCTGGTGATCTCGCGCAGCAAGACGCTGAAGGGTACCGATCTATCCGGCAAGAAGGAGCAGATCGCGCGGTACTTTGAGAGTGTGAACAAGCTGCTGGAAAAACAGCTGTATCACTTCACCGGGGAGACGCTCGTAGACGGCCGGAAGGTCGACGTTTCGTTCGAATAAAGCCAGTCGTGGCCCGCTCGATTTGCACGCGTTCAATCGCTGGCGACTTGGTCTCCGCGGCGGGCAGCGTCAGCAAATCGCTGATGTTGAACCACACCGAACTGCCGTCCTGGCAAGTCAGCACATCACACGACCGCCGGCCGCGCTGCACCAGACGTTGCTTCTGACAAGTCAGTCCGAGGAGCTTCAAAACGTCGTATTCGTCGGGAATTTGCGAGATTATGTAGGGCTTTAGCCGCGAACCATCACCGGTCGCCAGAATGCCCTGCAAGCAAGCGCTGAAGGCGAGACGTTCGACTTCGGCTTGCTCGAGCTCGCCGAGCAGAGCATGGGCTTCACCACAAAAGTAGTGCGCCCGCGGTGAAAAAGCGGCCCGCGACTTCCAGCTGTGAACTTGCTCGATCACCGCCGTTGCTTCGCCAGCAGCGAGCAACTGAGCGACACTCTGCAATTCTTCGGGAGTGAGAGGCGACACCTTCTGTTGCAGCCAGGCAGCCCGCGCGGCGATGAACGTCGCGCGGCCGGGCAGCTCGAGAAAGCGGGCAAACTCCTGATACATATCCGTCGCTCACGGGGTCTCTTGCGCGGCGATCGCAGTTCACTTCGTGTGCTGTTCGTTGTTGTTCACTCACAACAACTCGAATCAACACCGGCGAGGAGGGAAGTGATGTGCATCGCGCGCTGGGTTGAATGGCGGTCCAAGCCGCAATTCATCTCGCATGATTCAAAGTAATCGACGACCCCGCGCATTTGCAATTGCTAACTCACGCGAGCGCATGAAATTTTGCAAACTTTTTCTGCGCGCTTGATGATGACGAAGTGCGCCGCGCGCTTGCGCGTTGATCATCGTTCACTCACGACCGACATGCGCGAAGTGACGAATGCCAGCCGCAGTCAGACGCTCATAGAGCTGCGCGAGATGTGCCGCATCGCGCGTCTCGACCGTGCAGAGCACATTCACGGCGGCAATGTTGGTTCCGCAGAACGTACGATCATGCACGATGTCTTGCACACTCACGCCGATGTCTTTGAGCAGCGTAGTGAATGTCGCGAGACCGCCGGGCCGATCGCTGATCTCGGCAGTGAACCGCGCGAGACGTCCATCGGCAACGAGCGCGGCATCGATCAAGCGCGCGAGAATCGTGAGGTCGATGTTGCCGCCGCAGAGGAGCAACACAACTTTTTTGCCGGCGAGTTCAGGTAACTTGCCGCTGAGAACGGCAGCGAGCGAAGCAGCGCCGGCCCCTTCGACAACGCTCTTCTCGAGTTCCATCAAGCGGACCACCGCGAGGGCCAACTCGGCTTCGCTGACCGTCACGATTTGATTGAGTCGCGGCCCAGCAATCGACACCGCGAGGGCTCCCGCCTTGGAAACCGCAAGTCCATCGGCGAGCGTGGGTTGAGTCGTCACTTCGACCGGCTTTTCCGCCGAAAAAGCAGTCGAAAAGGCCGTCGCATTGGCGGCCTGCACGCCGATGACCTGCACCTGCGGCCGCAACGACTTAATCGCCAGCGACACCCCCGCCGCCAGGCCGCCGCCACCGAGCGGCACGATCACCGCATCGGCATCGGGCACCTGCTCGAGCACTTCCAAACCAAGCGTACCTGCCCCCGCGATCACGCCTGGATCGTCGTAGCCATGCACATACGTCAGCCCTTCGTTGCTAACGAGTTCTCGCGCGAGAGCTGCGGCTTCCGCAAAGCTGTTCCCCTGCACGATGACCTTCGCGCCGAGCTTGCGACAATTCGTCTGCTTGATCAGCGGCGCATACGTCGGCATGACCACCGTCACCGGAATGCCCAGCGAGTTGCCATGATGCGCGAGCGCCAGCGCATGATTTCCCGCACTCGCGGCAGTCACGCCTTTCTTCCGCTGCTCATCACTGAGCAACAGCAGCGCATTCCGCGCGCCGCGCTCTTTGAACGAACCGGTTCGCTGCAAGAACTCCAGCTTGCAATAAATCTCACAGCCGGTGACTTCCGACAACGGCACGCTAAGTGGACAAGGCGTGAGAGCAACGCCGTCTTGAATGCGCTCACGCGCAGCGCGGATGTCGGCGAGAGAGATGGATTGTGTCATGCCATCAGGATGGAGGTTATCTCAGCGAATGCAATCCCCAAGGAGTTATCCCGAAGGTATGAGGCACCGAGCCAGTATCAAAAACAATCCCCAGGTGCACCGCAATTGCGCCACACCTGGGGATTTGATTTTCGAAATGTGCTCCAGAACTTAGCCAGCCATCGGCTTCAAAAAGCCTTCCAAGTGCTGGCTGCGGTTCGGATGTTGCAACTTCCGCACAGCCTTGGCTTCGATTTGCCGGACGCGTTCGCGGGTTACCTTGAAGATGCGGCCCACTTCTTCCAGCGTGTAGGTGTAGCCATCCTGCAAGCCGTAACGCAGGCGGACGATTTCGCGTTCCCGCCAGGTTAGCGTCTTCAGCAGCGTTTCGATCTTCTCGCGGAGGATCGCGTTGGTCGCGCTGTAGACCGGGTTGTCGCTGCTGTTGTCCTGGATGAACTCGCCGAAGCTCGAGTCTTCGCTGTCGCCGACCGGGCGGTCAAGGCTCACCGGATGGCGGCCGATGTCCATGATGCGGCGAACTTCTTCGATCGGCACATCGGTCTGTGCAGCGATTTCTTCAGTCGTCGCTTCGCGGCCCAGCTGTTGTTGCAGCGTCTTCTGAATGTTCCGCAGCTTCGACAGAATGTCGATCATGTGGACCGGAATGCGAATCGTGCGGGCTTGATCGGCGATCGCGCGAGTAATGGCTTGGCGAATCCACCACGTGGCGTAGGTGCTGAACTTGAAGCCGCGGCGATATTCGTACTTATCGACGGCCCGCATCAAGCCGGTGTTGCCTTCTTGGATCAAGTCGAGGAACGACAAGCCACGGTTGCGGTACTTCTTGGCGATCGAAACGACGAGCCGCAGGTTGCCGCTGCTGAGGTTCCGCTTGGCTTCTTCGTATTCCTGATGCTGACGGCGGAAAGCGGTGCAGCGTTCGCGAAGGCTGCGGGGGCTTTCGAGCGTGATCCGCATCAGGTCGAACAATTCGCGACGAAGATCGGCGCGCTCGTCACGATAAGCGACGTCGCCGCGAATGGCATTCAAGCGCGCTTGAACCGCGTCCATCCGGCGGGAATACATTTCGAGCTGCGCCATGTGCGGATGCACGCGGCGAGTGCGGAGGCTCAGCTCTTCGGCCAGCTGCAGGCACTTGCGACGACGGCGGAGGAAGTTGCGACGAGCGAGCTGACGTTCTTCGCGGCTGGTGCTCTTGCGCACCAGGCGAGTGAAGTCTTCGCGGTTGCGATCGAGCAGATTTTCGATGGTCCGCAGGTTGTGCGGCATGCGAGCGAGAATCTGTTCTTTGGCGAGTTGCTCGGTGAGCGAGACCTTGATCGTGCGATCGAAGGGGAGCTCACCCTTGTAAACTTGCGTGAGGATCTTCACCGTTTCGCGCATCGCATAATCGCAGCTCAGCAGCGTGCGGCGGAACCGCTTGCGGGTGACTTCGATCTTCTTGGCGAGCGAGATTTCTTCGGTTCGCGACAGGAGCGGAATTTCCGACATCTGCGACAGGTACAGGCGGATCGGATCGTTGTTGAGCTTCGTCGGCGGTTCGGTCGACTTGTTCGTCAGCGTCGGGCCTTCGTCTTCCTTGGTAGGAAACTTCAGGATGTCGCCGGGGCCGGGGGGAGCTTGATCGAGGAGTTCGATGCCCGCTTCGTCGATCGCGACGAGCAGATTGTCGAGCTTCTCGGGGTTGGTGTCCTGATCGGGGAGATAGCCGCCGATGTCGTCATAGGTGAGATAGCCCTGCGTCTTGCCCTTGCTCACGAGGGTTTGCAGGTCGCTTTCGAGATGGGTCGGCATTTGGTTCTGGGTCATGTCGTTCCTCCTTGAACGTGCGTGTCGGTCCGCGTTTGACTAAATCGGGACGCATTTAATCTGTCACCGGTTCGCGCTGAAATTGCGGGTTCAGTGCGAAACGGCCCAGCAGTCGCTACCCTTCCGTGGGCGCGATAATGCCTTGCTGCCGGCGTTTGGCTTCCAATATTTCTAAAAACACATCGTGCTTTTCCTGGTCATTACCCTCCGCTTGTTGCAGGAACGCTTGCTTCTCACGAATGATCCGCTGCTCATGGCCGCGGTGGAATTTTTGTAGTAACTGCCGCAGCCGCGTGGCGACATCGATCGTTGCCTTCGCCGCCTTGCGGTCGGCGATCTCGACGAGTTGCACCAGCAGGCTCTGCAGTTGTGGGTCTTCGATCTCGGAGAGAACTCGATTGAAATCGAGCGACTCGCCGGCTTCTTCCAATTGTCGATAGGTGCGGAACACAACCTTCGCCGCTTCCGACGAGAGATCGAGTTCGCCGAGCTCGCCGAGCGCGGTGCAGGCGTAATCATGATGCGCGACGAAGATTTCAAGAAGCTCAATCTCGTCCATCGTGATGGAAGAAAGTCGATATTCTGGCTTCGGCGGTTCCAGCGTAACGGCCGGCGCGGGCGTGGGACGCTGCTGAGTCTGTGCAGCGCTGCAGAGCTGGATGTAGCGATCGCGTACGTCGGCTTCGTTCAACAAGAACTGCCGGGCGAGACGAGCGAGGAGTTGTTGAGCGCGAAGACTCTTGGCATCGAGCGCGCCAGTCGATGTGCCGCGAGCAAGTGTGCTTAGAATTCCTTCCAAGGCGATGCTGGCGCGATGCGTCTCGGTGGCGATATTCAGACCCGAAGTCTCGACGCGGATTTTGTGTTCGAGCGCATCGACTGCCTGTTCTTGCAGCAGTTTCACGAACGGCTCTCGGCCTCGTTCAATCAAGAACTCAGCGGGGTCGAGTTCATCGGGCAGTGTGAGAACGCGCAAATCGATGCCGGCCGTGACGAAGATTTCCAAGATCTCGTTTGTGCGCGCCTGACCCGCTTCGTCGCCGTCGAGGAGCAACGTGATCGTATCGGCAAAGCGCCGTAGCAGCGGAATGTGCTTTTCGCCGAGCGCGGTGCCGAGGCAAGCGACGACGTCGCCCACACCGTACTGGTGGCAGGCGATGACGTCGGTGTAGCCTTCAACAACCGTCAGGTGCCGCGACTTGCGGGCTTCCTTGCTGGCAATGTCGAGAGCGTAGAGCTGTTCGCGCTTGCTAAAGAGTTTTGTTTCGCGGCTGTTGATGTACTTGCCGCCCTTGTCGGCCGAATTCGGCAACACGCGACCACCGAAGGCGATGGGCCGTGATTGCGAATCGCGAATCGGGAACATCACGCGATTGCGAAAGCGGTCGTAATACCTGCCGGTGTCGCTTTTGCCGGCGACGTCGATCGCTTCGAGAATCGCCGGTGAATGCGGTGTGTTGCGGGCCTTATCGAGCAGCCAGGAAAAACTGTCGGGGCAAAAGCCGAGGCGAAATTTTTCGATGCTTTCGGGCGTAACGCCGCGGTCCTCGAGATAGTGACGGGCAACTTCGGCGTCGGGGGCGTTTAGCAGGAACTGATGATATTGCTGTTCCGCCCAAGCAGCCGCGGCCATTAGCGCGACTTTGTCATCGGGGCTGCCGGGCGTGACGTGTTTTTCCGGAGCGTATTGTTTCAGCTCGATGCCGGCGCGATCGGCGAGAAGTTTCATCGCCGCACGGAAATCAACGCCGTCATGCTGCATGACGAACGAAAAAATATCGCCGCCGATGTTACAGACCCAGCACTTCCAGATGTTGCGGGCGGGATTCACTTGTAGCGAGGGCTTGCTGTCGTCGTGCCACGGACAGAGCGCGACGAAGCCACTCCCCTGCCGACGCAGGTCGAGATAGCTGCCCACCAAGTCGACGATGTTAATCGCCTGGCGGATTTCGTCTTTGGCACTGCCGAAATTTGATGCGGCGAAATTCACGTTCGCTGAAACTCCTGCAGCTCATCGTGTGACAAGATGTCACGTAATTCGCTGCCTCCAGTTTAGCAGTCACGGCCGGTTTGAGCATTCCTTGCGGCGAGCTGCTGGGCTGGCCGGATTACGAATCAGGCGTTGACTTGGTTCATCCTTTTTGGGATTTACCGCACATCGCCCTGAGTCATTCGGGTGTTGCTCAAATCCGTCAGATGACGGCTTCCATGCCACCAGTTGCCGTGTGTTCGCTGCCAAGCTGCAGCAGAAACGGCCGCCGATAGTGTGCCCTCCATAGCACCGCGAAAATTCTAGCGCAGGTGGCTGCCGCGATTCAACCCCAGTTTCTTGGCTGGAGGAAATCCGAACGGATTGGCGTGCCAACGACCCAAGCCAAATAGGCTCTACTTTTTCTCTTCCTTCTTCCCCTCGTCCTTGCCTTCACCCAGCGTCCAAGCCTTCATCCACGTCAGTTCGCCCTTGCGCTTCATGCCAAAGTCGGCGAGCAGGCGTTTGTCCATGTCGGGCAAGTGGGCGGCGCCATAGAACACGCCGATCTTCTTTTTGCCTTCTTCCAGCTGTTTGGCAAGCACTTCAAAGGCTTTGCGGTTGCGCTCGGTGACGATCGTCGAGCCTTCGGGGCCGTCGAAAATTGTCAGTTGCGATTCCATGTTTTCGAATTGGCCTGCCATCGCTTGCCGCAGCTTTTGGGCGCGATTTTTGGCAAACAGTGCCGATAGCATTTCGAAATCGCTCGTCCCTGCCGTGCCGGTCGCTTGCTGGGCCAGGCCGGCGCCGATCGCTTTCATAAACATCTGGCCGAAGCTTTCGCCGCGGTCGGTCATCGACTTGCTGAACTCTTCGGGCGACATGTCGGCATGCACGAAGTTGTCCTTCGTGTAGTCGACGCATTCGAGCTGATGTTCGAGACCGAGCATCGATTGCATCCCCTTTTGCATGGCAGCAATCGGATGGGCCGAGCCACCCTTGGCTCCCTTGGGAATCTTAGTGTTCGGCGGCGCGACGAGCTCGAACAGCAGCACTTCGTAGTCTTCGAACTTCTTGTTGAGCGCGTCGTAGTAGCCCTTCTCGCCGATGTGTACAGCGCCAATCAGGTCGATCGTCACGCCCGCATGTTTGCCGTCGGCGGGAACATAGCTGGCGATGGCAGTGTCCATCGTCAGGGCCGTTCCCTTGTCGTTGCGCACGATGCGAATGAAGTTCTCTTCCTTCTTCTTCTCAACCTTCTTTTCGGGCTGTTTTGCCGCAGGTGCATCGGCGGGCTTCGTCTCTTGAGCGAAGAGGAAACTGGTCAGGCCGCTGAACCAGGTGCTAGCGACAAGAGCGGCAGTCAACCACATCGGGGAAGCGCGCATAAGAACGGTCCTAAGAGCGGAAAGCGAGCAAAATGACAGCAGCCGGTGCATTCATCGGCCGAGCCGAACCTGCTGAAAAAACTAGCGGACATACCGCGCCCGCAGCGCCAAAGTATACGCCGCTGCGGTACTTGCGGCAATTCTTTCGGCTGTCGCAGGCGGTCCGAGGCGTTTTGCTGGCGGCTGGCGGCAGGGGCTGTCGATGTACCGGCCATGGCAAGATCGCGCCGCAGAACCGGAATTCTCGGAATCCTTTACCACGTTTACTCAATCTCTGCGGCGAGCATATCCGATACTACCGTCACGAGCGGAAAAAAGGTTTCCGCGTGGAACGTCCTATACCCCCGGACGAGAAGCCAACGGAACGCAACTCCGAAGGTGCATTAATTATGTCGCTGAAACGAACAAAGAAGTGGTTCCTGGCGATCCTGGCGTCGATGGGCGCAGCCTTCGCCGGCATGACGCCGAGCGCCAAGGCGGAACCTGCCTATCCAGCCTCAGCCCCGACGGTTCAGCTGGAACGCTGGTCGCCGTTCACCGAGCCTGACCACTTCGGTCCGGACCTGCAGTTCTTTGCGCCATTCGATGCATCGGACTACGGTGGTGGAGATCCGCCGAATATCGGCTTCTTCTTCAACTACACGCGGTTGTACTGGAACATCCAGCGGCCGTCGCAGCGACCGATTAATCGAGTCGGCTTTGAGCAGGACTTCGCGGCCGGGCTCAATAACGATCAGATCAAGACGCTGGGCATGATCGGTTTCACGGGTGATCGCCAGACGGGTTACGATGGCGACTTTACCTGGGGCAATCGCTATGATTTCGGTTACATGACCGAAGACGACCACGGCTGGTATGCATCGCATACGCACGTCGCTGGTCCCGCCGAAAGCTTGCGAGTGCGGCAGGAACGTATCAACCGGATCAACCCCGATGATACTCCGCCGACCAATCCCGACCCGATTCTGCAGGACCGCAATCCACGGTACTACGATCTGTATGCCACGTTGAATGCGGCTCGCTTCTCGAACATTGAGCTCAACAAGGTTTGGCGGAAGAAAGACTTCCACCTGGGCGGTGTGCTCGAACCATTCGTCGGGGCTCGGTACATGACCTTCAAGGACATCTATCGCCAGGATGGATACGGCCGATATGCTCTGGATCCAGACAACTTCCCAGACCTCAACGTGCCGACGCCAGACGGCCCGGTGGAAGTGCGGGTGGTTGATCGGGCCCACTTCGAGAACAACATGCTCGGTGGTCACATTGGGTTCCGGCACTTCTATGAGAAGGCCCACTGGAAACTGCAAAGCGAATTCCGAATGTTTGCCTGCCATAACTTCCAGTACCTGACGCGGTACCAGGACCAGACTGTAACCAACTACGGGGATGCGAACGGTACTGACGTAGTGTATGAACTGCGGAACCGGGCCCGTGCCTTTGACCGCAGCGATGAGTTCACCTGGGGTGGTGAAGTACGCGTCGAAGCAGCCTATGCTCTGACCCGCGACATCGGCTTCCGCTTTGGCTTGACCGTGATGAACTTCGCCGACGGCATTGGCCGCGGCAACGACATCCGCGACAACACCGAAGGCCTGACGATGGCTGGTTTGAATATCGGTTTCGAAATCAACCGCTAAGCAACTCAGTCAGCGACAATCCACGCAAGGCGGTTCGCAAGAACCGCCTTGTTCGTTTTCTTGATAGGTTTGAGAGGATCGCACGTTCCTCGTAGGCCGGACCATTGGTCCGGCCAGGTGCCGCTACCGAAGTTTGGCTCGATACCGCTTCTTAGACGGACCAATGGTCCGTCTTACTGAAAAAAGCTACATCAACCGACGTTGTTCTGCTTGCAGCCGATCAACGAGGTACTCGATCGCCCGCGGCGCCATGCGGTTGTAATACTCAAAGCCATGGCCACCGCCGCTGGTTTCCAGATCGCACTCGTGCGGCACGCCGAGCGAGTAGAGTTTCATCCGCAAGCGATCGGCGCTGTTCCACCAGCGGAAGTCTTCCGGATCGCAGCAAAAGAACTGATTCCGCGGCCAATTGAGCGGATGAACGTGCAGCAAAGCGGTATCCTGCCGGGCAGCTTCGGGATCGGCGTACATCTGCGGGATCGTCTCGTCCCCTTCGTTGTAGCGCAGGTAATAGTCGATCGCCGGTGAGATCGCGGCAACCACCGGAAACTGATTCGGAAATTTATATGCCAGCCGAAGTGCGCCTTGCCCTCCCATGCTGGTGCCGAGCAGCGCGATCTTCGTTGGCCGCGGCGGCGATAGTTGACCCGGTTGCGCGCCATAGCGCTCGGTGATCCACGGCACGACGTTTTGCAACAGATGTTGCTGCGCGGTGATCTTCGGATCGAATTCGTTGCAGATGATGTCAGTCCACCAGCTCCGCTGCGTGAACGGCGACACCACGGTCAAACCATGCTTGGCAAACAGCTCGACGAAAACGCTTTTGTCGACCAGGCGATTCAGATGCACGCCATGCAAATAAAGCACGACAAAGCCCTGCGGATGCCGCACCGCGGGTTCAAAAACATCGGCGGGATGCCCACCGATTGAAAGCTCATGCCATTGGCCGTTCAAAGTCATCTCCTGCGAATTAGTGTAGTCATCACGCTCCGCGTGGTGCATCGCCACACGGAGTGTGGCGACTACACTGTTACTCTTCCACCACATCCATCTCCAGCTGCCGCATCTTGCGATACAAGTTCGAGCGATGCAGGCCGAGTCGCTCCGCCGCGGCAGTCATGTTGCCACGGCAGGCTTCGATGTGACGCTTGATGTATTCGGTTTGAAATCGCTGCGTCGCGTCGGTCAGCGGCGCATCGAGCGACAGCGCGCCAGCCGCTGTTGCTGCCGGAGAAAGGATGAACGCCAAGTCCGGCGCGTCGAGCTTGTCGTTGTCATCCGGCGCGAGATAGGCGAGACGCTCCATCAAATTCCGCAACTCGCGGACGTTCCCCGGCCAGGCGTGCGACAGCAGACGTTTCTTCGCCGCAGTGGTGAACTTCACCACTCGTCGCCGTGCTTGCAGGCAGAAGTGCCGCAGAAAGTGCTCGGCCAGCGTAACGATGTCATCGCCGCGCTCACGCAGTGGCGGCATATCGACGGTCACTACGCACAGACGGAAATAGAGATCTTCGCGAAACTTTTTCTGCCGCACGAGATCGGCCAGGTTTTGATTTGTCGCCGCCAGGACGCGCGCGTTGCTCGCAATATTCGTCGAGCCGCCGACGCGAACCACGATTTTTTCTTCGAGCACGCGCAGCAATTTCGCCTGGCCGCCGAGGCTCATGTCGCCGATCTCGTCGAGAAAGAGCGTACCCCTGGAAGCCAATTCGAATTTGCCTTGGCGAGTCTCGCGAGCGTCCGTAAACGCCCCTTTTTCATGGCCGAAGAGCTCGCTCTCAAGGAGCGTTTCGGTGATCGCCGCGCAGTTGACGGCGACGAACGGCTCCGCGCGGCGGCGGCTGCCGTAATGAATCATCTGCGCGACGACTTCCTTGCCGGTGCCGTTTTCGCCGAGTATCAACACGGCGAGATCCGTATCGGCAACGCGACGAATGGTCGAACGCAGCGCTTGCACTTGCGGGCAATCGCCGATCATCTGCACCCGACCGGCGGCATCGTCGGTGATCTGCTTGCGCGAGTGGAGCAGCTCTTCGACTTGCTGCGTGTTCTCCAGCGCGATGGCAGCGTGCGCGGCGAGCTCTTGGAGCGCTTCCAGATCGCTGTCGGAAAAGTTACCGCCGATTTTATTGATGACTTCAAACGCGCCGAAGAGTTCGCCGCCGCGGCCCCGCAACGGCACACACAGCAGCGACCGCGTGTGAAACTTTAGCTGCTGATCGACACGCCGATCGACTTCGCCTTGCTCGGCAGCGACGTCTTCATCGACGCGCCGCGATTGCCCGCTGTGAACCACTTGCCCGACAACGCCGACATGATCGGGAATTTTCAACTCGTTCCCGGTCACACCCAGCGCCGGCCTGCCGACGAGTGTCTTCGTCGCACGATCCCACAAAAAGATCGTTGCTCGCTCCGCATGCAACAGCCGAGTCGAGGTTGCGGCCATCTGTTCGAGCAGCGGTTGCATCTCATGCGTCTGTTGCCAACGGGCAGCGATTTCCAAAATCGCCTGCAGCCGGAGCATGCGCTGATCTTGTCGTTCGCGCTCACGGACGGCAGCCAGCGCCGTTTGCAACCAACCGGCCAATGTTTCAAGTGCATCGCCCGGCTCGGGTCGTTCCAGCCAGGTTCGATACGCGGCGAGGACTTCGCCCGTGCCACTCCGCGGCGCAAGAGGCGCGATGTACCACTGGCGTTTCAGTTGTGGCTGATCATCATCGAGCACTTCAGCGAGCAAGTCCTGCGGCAACGGCCGTTCGGGGCCAGAAGCGCCAAGGACTCGCCATTTTCCTTTTTCCCCTTTGACCAGGGCCAGATAATCGCCACCGAGAGCCTGACAAACCAGCGGCAAGGCGATCTTCAAAAAAGCCGCCGGCGACGATTCGAGCGCCGCCGCATAGAACAGCTGCGAAGCCGTTTCGGCCAGCGCAGGATGCGACTCAAGGCTTTGAAGCGGCGTGCGCGGAGTTTTGGCCATGAAATTTCAACCTGTTCTGTCGTCAACCCGATAGCGCTTATCGTAAGTAAGTGTGTTCAAATCGAAAAGTCTGGCATGGTCGATTTCGGCAAGTTGGGGTATTCTGCGAGCGCTGTTTCACTGCATTACTCCCTCGCCTCGGTGCTCCGGGGAGAGGGTTGGGGTGAGGGGCCGGGCCGCCAGAAACTTCGGCCGTCCCTCGAGACGTAGAACAAGGTTTAAGCAATGGGCATATTCGAAGGCAAAAAAGGTCTCATCCTCGGCGTCGCCAACGATCGGTCGATCGCCTGGTACATCGCCAAGTTCATCATGGATCAGGGCGGCGTGTGCGGCTTCACTCACCTGGCCGACGCCGATGAAGCAAAGCAAAAGAAAAATCGCCACCGCGTCGAAAAGTGCGTCGAGCAATATCCCGAGCAGACGAAATTCCTGGTGCCGCTCGATGCCCAGAGCGATCAAAGCATCGCTGAGGTGATGGCCACGGCGAAGAAGGAATTCGGCGAGATCGACTTTCTCCTCCACAGCATCGCCTTCGCCAAACTCGACGATCTGAAGGTCGATTCGATCGCCACCTCGCGTGACGGTTTCAAGCTGGCGATGGACATCAGCGCCTATAGCTTGCTCGCCGTTTGCAACGCGGCTAAGGACATCCTCAAGAAGGCCAAGGTTGACGACAAGCGCGAAGAAGTGCTCGAAGCTGGGGCGTCGGTCCTCACGCTGACGTATTACGGCGGCGAGCGCATCGTGCCGGGCTACAACGTGATGGGCATTTGCAAAGCAGCCCTCGAATCGTGCATGAAATACGCTGCCTACGACCTGGGCATCGACGGCATCCGCGTGAACGCGCTCAGCGCCGGCCCACTGAAGACGCTCGCTGGTTCTGCCGCTGGTGTCGGTGAGTTCCAACCCGTCTACAAGCAAATGGCGCCACTTCAACGGATCGTCACGCACGAAGAAGTGGGCCGCACCGGCGGTTTCCTCCTATCGACCATGTCCGACGGCATCACGGCCGAAACGGTGCATGTCGACGGCGGTTATTCCGAAATGGGCACGCCGGGCCGGCTGCTCGATAAGTATCGGGCGTAAGGAACGCTTCGGGGCAAAGCTTGAAGGAGCAAGCTACCGCTGCGAAAATAGATTGAGGACGCTCAGTTCACACCTTGCGCAGCGTATTGTCCATGACCACCACCGTTTCACTCGATGAAGCCGCCGCCAATCTGAAAGAACTCATTGGCGGCTTGGCTCGTGGCGATGAGATTGTGATCACGAAGGATCAGCAGGTCATTGCCAAGATTACTTCGGAAGCTCCCCGCCGAGGCACTCGCGCCGCGCCGGGTTTCGGCAAAGATTCGATCGTCTACATCGCGCCTGACTTTGATGCGCCCCTGGAGGAATTCCGGGAGTATATGGAGTGAAGCTCCTGCTCGACACGCATACCTTCCTTTGGCTTGCGCAAGGAAGTGCGCAACTGAGTTCACCTGCAAACGCGGCAATTGCGGACCCGCAAAACGAACTCTATCTCAGTGTTGCTTCCATCTGGGAAATCGCAATCAAAGTTGGTATCGGGAAGTTTGTCATCAACGGGCAATTGGACTTGGTCATCGATCAATGGCTGGAGGCCAGTGAGATTCGGTTGCTGGACATTCGCAAAGAACACGTTTTGTTCGTTGCCAACCTCCCAGCACTTCATCGCGATCCCTTCGATCGCCTCCTAATCTCCCAAGCACTTTGCGAGCAATTAACGCTCGTCAGTGACGATTCTCAATTCCAGCCATACGCGGTGCCATTGATCTGGTAATCGGCCACTCTTCCGACCTTGGCGAAATTGCCCGGTTTTGCTAAAAGCTTCACTGTCCCGCAAGATTGCGCATTGGTCCTGCTAGCAGTTCGGTCGCGCGGGTTCGATCACGGATGGTCGCCAGTCAGCAGCGGAAGCGTCATGAGGAATTTTCTCCGCGTCATGCAACTCACCTTGCGGAGGCGGTTGACCTTTGCGCTGACCGTTACATGCGCGCTCTTCGTCGCCCTCTTCTGGGGCTCGAATCTTGGTCTCGTGAAGCCCATCGTCGATATCACCTTCAGCGGCAAATCGCCGCACAAGTGGGCCGATGACGAAGTGCTCGAAGCCGCCCAGCGAGTGCATGATCTCGAAAAAAAGATCGCCGATGAACAACTGCAACTTCCTCTCGCGACGGCTGCCGAGCGTGCGGACATTCGCAAGCAACTCGACGCCGATCAGCTGCAACTCGTCAGTGAACGTCTCGGTCTGAAGCAAGCCGAAGCCTATCATCCCTGGATCGTCCGCTACTTACCCGACAGCTCGTTCTGGGCCCTCGCGCTGCTGATGGGCATCTTGTGCACCGTCACCGTCGTCAAAGATGGGTTCCTCGCCGGCCATATGATTCTCGTCGAACGCCTGGCTCAACTCAGCGCGTTTGATCTGCGCGCCAAGCTGATGCGGAAAACGCTTGGCCGCGAGCTTGAAGCCTTTGGCAACGATCGCAGCAGCGATCTACTATCGCGCTTTACCACCGATGTCTCCAGCGTCACGGCTGCGGTCAACGCAATGTTTGGCCGTGTGTTGCTTGAGCCTCTCAAGATGCTCGCCTGCCTCATCGGCGCCGCGCTGATCTGTTGGCGGTTGCTGATCGTGTCGCTCATTGTCGCGCCGCTGGCCGGATACGTCGCCTACAAATTGGCGCAGTCGCTCAAGCGAGCCAACCGCCGCGCGATGGAACAAATGTCGCAGCTCTATAACCGCATCACCGAATCGCTCACCGGCATTCAAGCGGTCAAAGCGTTCGGCATGGAACGCTACGAAAGCCGCCGCTTTCATGAAGCCAGCAAAGACTATTTCTTCAAAGCCATTCGCATCGCGGTCTACAACGCCGGCGCCCGCACTAGCGCCGAACTGATGGGCACGATCATCATCTCCCTCGCGATTCTGTGTGGCGCTTACCTGGTTCTCAATCAGCAAACGACGCTGCTGGGAATCAAGATCATGGAACGGCCGCTGAGTTCTGGATCGCTGCTCGCGTTTTACGCTCTGCTGGCCGGCATCAGCGATCCTGCGCGAAAGCTGGCCGATGTTTTCAACTACATTCAGCGTGGCCTGGCCGCTGCCGATCGCGTTTATGAAGTGCTCGACGCCAAGTCGAAGATCGTCGATCCGCCAAAGGCCGAACGCCTGGCCAATCCACAGCCCGAAGTGGTTTTCGACAATGTCTCGTTCCACTACAAAGCGGGCAATCCGGTTCTGAAAAACATCAGCTTCCGCATTCCCTACGGCAAGACCGTCGCCGTCGTGGGCCCTAATGGCTGCGGCAAAAGCACGCTCATCAGCCTGCTCCTCCGCTTCTACGATCCCGTGGAAGGGAGCATTCGACTCGACCATCTCGACCTGCGACAAATGCGGCAGCAAGATCTGCGCTCGCGGATAGGCCTCGTCGCGCAGCAAGCCATGCTCTTCGACGACACGGTTATCGCCAACATTCGCTACGGCTCGCCCCAAGCGACCGATGCCGAAGTGATCGAAGCCGCAACCAAGGCCCACGCGCATCGCTTCATTACCGAGAAACTCGAGAAGGGTTATCAGACCGTGGTCGGCGAACGAGGGGGCAAACTCTCGGGCGGTCAGCGGCAACGCATCTTGCTAGCCCGCGCCATTCTCCGAGATCCAGCCATCCTCATTCTCGACGAAGCTACCAGCCAGATCGACCTCGAGAGCGAACAACTGATCCATCGCGTCTTGGAACAATTTACCCGCGGCCGCACCACACTGATGATCACGCACCGCGTGGCCTCACTGGCCCTCGCCGACGAAGTGCTGGTTCTCGACGGCGGCCGAGTCCTCGACATCGGCACGCACGAAGAACTCATCGGCCGCTGCGAACTCTATCGCCGGTTGTACCACCTGGGCTTTAAAGCCACGGCTTAGAGTGGTCGAGAGTGCGGTTTTCATCGCCCGTAGGGTTAATGCCGCGGGTTATGAAGGTGACCTACTTCCCGACTTCCAGCGTCTCATACTTAAAGCTCGGCCCGATCGTGGCGTGGGTTTTGCCTTCTTGAAAGTTGCTGGGGAAGGCCATCGCTTTGTGCGGGAAAGTGTAGCGGCGGCCGAGGGGTTCGAGGTGCGGGCTGTAGTCGAGGGTTAGTGCGTTTCCATGACCCATCTAGCGCCAGGTGGGCAAGGTCGGTAACTTAGGGATCATCTCAAGGAGGTGTGGTCTGATGGAACCGATTGCCGTGGAAATTCGCACCGAGATTCTTGCCGCTTGCGATGCTGGCGAGGGCACACGCATCGTCGCCGTACGCTACGGCGTGTCGGAGTCGTGGGTGCGACGCGTGAAGCAGCAGCGTCGCGAATCGAATCAGCTTGGCCCGAAGACGGCAGCGCCGCGGCAGCCCGAGTGGAAGGCGTGGGGCGATTGGTTGGTGGCGAAAGTCACGGCTCAGCCGGACATTTATTTGCGCGAGCTGCAGGCGGAACTCAAGGCCGAGCGCGGCGAAGAAGTTTGTTTGATGACGATCTGCAATGCGTGTCGCGCGCTCGAGCTCACGCGAAAAAAAAGACGCTGATTGCGAGCGAGCATGATCGTCCGGATGTTGTCGAGAAGCGCGAGAAGTGGCGCGCTGAGCAGCAAACCATTCCTCCCGAAAAAGCAGTTTTCATCGATGAAACGTGGGCCAAAACTTGTATGACGCGGACCTATGGGCGTTCGCTCATTGGTACGCGACTGATCGAAAAAGTTCCCAGCGGCCGTTGGGAAACAACGACGTTTCTCGGTGCGATGCGAGCCGAAGGATTTATCGCGCCGCTGACAGTCGAAGGAGCCATTAACGGCGAGCTGTTTCTTTCTTGGGTGCGGAAAGAACTATCGCCGGTGTTGCGGCCTGGCGACATTGTCGTGATGGATAATCTCTCCAGCCACAAAGTGGCCGGCGTCCGCGAAGCGATTGAAGCCGTAGGTGCCGAGGTGCGTTACTTGCCGCCGTACTCACCCGACTTGAACCCGATCGAACTGGCGTTCGCGAAGTTCAAAAAGCTACTGCGCGATGGCGCGCGACGCACCGTCGAAAAACTTTGGGAGCTATGCGGCACACTGCTCGATGAATTCACCGAGCAGGAGTGCCGCAACTACTTCAAGCACTGCGGCTACCGCTACACCTAAGATGGAAACGCACTAGGCCGCCGGGGTTGACCATGCTGACGGTAGTGTCGGAGGGGTCGGCATAGTGGGCGACGATGGCATAACGGCGGTCGGCGCGGAGGCGGGTGCGCGGCACGGGGACGAGGCGGAACTCGCCGGCGAGCGGGGCTTTTTCGCCGTCGGGAATGGTTTCGAGGACGAGCGGCTTTTGGTTTTCTTCGATGTCGTAGATGGCCACTTCGTGCGGCATGGCGAGGCCGTAGGGCTTGCGGTCGTACAGGGCGAGATGCGTGACGGTGATGTCGGCTTTGGTTTTGAACTCCCAGCCGCAGATTAAATTGGGCCCGCCGCCAGCGACACCGCCGGGCGTGACCTTCACGGCGTCGAAGCTGCGGGCCAAGTCGAGGGGCAGGTCCTTTTTGTCGAGACGGGCCAACAGCACCCGGCCAAGATCTTGCTTGGACTTGTCGGCATGCTTGGTGAGATCGACGACAACAGCGCGGTCACTTTCTTGCACGGTCGCCAGCAGCGCGGCGAGCACTTCGCCGCGCGACTCAGCCGTTTCGAGTTGATGATAAGCCTTGATTAGCAAGGGCGCGCCGACGAGGAGCTTTTGCTGCGTGATGACCTCGAGCGCGGCGGAGAGGGTTTTGTCGCTTTGCGGCTGGACGAGCTTCAGCAGTCGGTCGGCCCGCCAGGCTCGTTCGGCGTCGTCTCCTTTAGTGGCTTTTGTCAGCGCGGCGATCGGCAGCGGCACCACATCGGCGAGGGCTTTGGAGGCTTTTTCACGCGTCGCAAATTCTTCGGCTCCCAGATCTGCGATCAATTTGGCAACGGTCTTTTGCAGTTCGCCGCCAGTGAACTCGCGAAGATATTGCTGCAGACCCTCGGTCGTCGGTTCGATGCCGAGTGCGCGCAGACGGGCTGCCGCTTCGGACGCCGGCTGAGCGCTGGCAGGCGCAAGCAAGACCGCCAAAAAGAGCCAGGCGACGGCGAACATCGAGCCGAGTTTTGTGGTCATGAGAAGAGTTCCAGACTGTCGGCTTTCACTCCGTGAGAGCACGCGTCCTCTCGTGGGAGCGAATTGGCACAATGTATTGTGATCGATCGCAGGGCGGGATGCTATCGTATCAAGACGGTGACCAAGTAGCCGAATTCGCCAGAATTCGGATGGCAAACTCTGGCTCGACAGGTTCTGAATTCTGGCGAATTCAGCTACATCCAGGCAGCGAGACTTCACTGAGCGATCAGCGGCTGTGATAGAATAATGTTCGATGTCCGAGCCGAATTCCATTCCCGATGGTTCGCTGATCGCCGCGGCACTCGCTGGCGATGAGGCTGCGTTCGCGCAGTTGGCTCGGCGCTATCAAGGGCCGCTGCAACATGCCGCGCGGAGCCGGCTGACCGATCGGCAGTTGGCCGAAGATGCCGTGCAAGAGGCACTGCTGAATGCGTTTCGTTGGCTGCATACTTACGATTCGCGCTACAGCTTTCGGACTTGGCTGTGGACGATTCTGCTGAACCAATGCACGCGGATCGCGCAGCGGCGAAGCAAGTTGCCGGCAACCACGGAAGAGCCGAAAGAGGAACGCCAGGCGGAGGCTTCGCCGGTGGAACTGCTCCTCGCTCGCGAAAGCGCCGATCGATTGCATGCGCTCCTCGCGCGACTGCCCGATACACAAGCCGATGCGCTCCGGCTGCGATTTTTTGGCGGACTGAAGTTTGAAGAAATTGCGCAGGCGATGGAATGCAGTGTGAGTGGCGCGAAGAACCGCGTGCGGTTGGGACTGACGCAGTTGGCTGCGTGGTTGAATCCCAAGCCGCTCGCGAACACTGGCGAAAGAACAGCTGACCTGGCTGGAGATTCTCGATGAAACTCCTGATTCATTGCGACGAAGTTTTCGACATCCTCACCCGCGGGCCGTTCCCGTCTGGGCACGAGAGCGATCCCGCCGTTGAGCACCACTTGCGGTCGTGTCACGACTGCCGGCAATTGGCCGAAGCGCTCCGACCCGCGGTCGAACTATTTCATGAGTGCCTGTCGAAAGAAGAAGTCGCCGACCTGCCGGAATACCACGGCGACGTCACCCCCATGACGCAACCGTTCACGCGTCGCTTGCCCCAGACAATGGCCGAGGTGCAACTGCCGTCGGAAAACACGCCCCGGCATGATCATCCCACGGCTCAACGGTGGATGATGTTCTTGCAAGGCGCGATTGCGATGGCGCTTACGATTGTCGTCGTCATGCTCGTCATGAGTTTTGGCAATAGCTCTCGCAATATGAAAAACGGCAGCGGCGGTGGCGAGCGAATTGTCACCGTGCCGACCGCGAATACTTCGGCTGAGGCAGCCCGGCAGTTGCTGGCTTTGAAACTTCCTGCCGCTTGTTGGTTGGATCAGAATTTCCCGCGAACTCGCCACACGGGCCCAATTGCTCAGCAAATTGCCGAAGCCCTCGATATGCATGAAATCGCCTGTTGCACGCGGTGTCACAAAGAAAATCGCTCGCATTCGCCTTCGATGACGCAGGTTGCGACGCTGCAGCAGAGTTGCTTGATTTGTCATAAGGGTTGAGGCGTGGGAGGCGAGTGGCGAGAGGCGGGAGGCGGGAGTAAGTCCATTTACTTGGACAATAACGCCACCACTCCGCTTGATCCGCGCGTGCTCGAGGCCATGACGAAAGTCTGGCGCGATTGCGGCGCTAACCCGGCGAGTCCGCATTCCTTCGGTCGCGCCGCTCGGCGGTTGGTGGAAGAATCGCGCGAAGGAATTCTCGCACTGCTCGGCGCTCGCACCACAGGCATGGCCGCCGATAAATTGATCTTCACCAGCGGCGGCACCGAGGCGAATCATCTGGCGCTGCATGGTTTGCTGACTGAGCCTGACCGCGGCCTGGCGATTTCTGCATTAGAACATCCCAGCATTCAAGCTACCGCTGAACAGCTTCGCTCGCGCGGAGTGCGCGTGCAGCGTATTCCGGTGTTGAGTTCTGGATTGATTGATCTGGCCTCGATCGAGCAACTGCTTGTCGACGAAGCAACTCGGCCGCAGTTGATGAGCCTGATGCTTGCCAGCAACGAGACGGGCGTTTTGCAGCCGGTGGCTGAAGTGAGTCGACTCGCGGCTAGCTCACAGGTGCTCGTTCACAGCGATGCGGTGCAAGCGATCGGCAAGACTGATGTGCAATTTCACTCGCTAAGTGTCGTCGCGTTGACGGTGGTTCCGCATAAGTTTCACGGCCCCATCGGCATCGGCGGTCTATTGCTGCGAAATGATGTACAACTACAGCCACAATTGTTTGGTGGATTTCAGCAAGGCGCGCTGCGGCCTGGCACGGAGAGCGCAGCACTGGCGGTCGGTTTTCATCGTGCGCTGAATCTGGCGATCTCCGAGCGCGAGATTCGCTGCTTGAGAATGAAACAATTGCGCGATCAGTTTGAAGCTACTATCCAAACAGAAATTAAGTCTGCCGTGGTTGTTAGCCAAAATATTTTGCGTACTCCGAACACAACGTGTATCAGTTTTCCGATGCTCGATCGCCAGGCTCTCGTAATGGCACTCGATCTGGCCGGCGTGGCTTGTTCAACCGGTTCCGCGTGTGCTAGCGGGTCGAGCGAACCCTCGCCGTCGCTCGTGGCGATGGGGCTACCCGCGGCGGTAATTTCCAGCGCACTCCGCTTCAGCTTGAGTGCGTTGACGACGACGGCCGAAATTGCCGACGCGGCTGAGCGTATCATCAATACTGTCAAGCGGTTACAACCGACGAGAAACTAGTCGAAATCTGTCCACAAGTCCTCGTATTGAGATGCCGAATCCGCTACAATTCGGGGACGATTTTTTAGCTCAAAAGCAGCTTCTTTTTCCGGCCATTTTCGGCGAGTCAAGCGACGCGAAAAGGCCTGCTCGGACGGTTCGGTGATCAGCGGCATTTTAACCATGGCCAGCCCTTCGGCAGCGCGCACTGCGGTGCAATCGCGTACCGCAAATGGTAACAGCGAGCCGTTGTTGTTTGGTCCCGAGAATGCCCTCGTTCGCCGTCTCGAAAGTCTCGTTCACGAAGTGCAGCCGGCCGGCAATCCGCTGGTCTTCTGTGGCGGCAGTGGCACCGGCAAAACTAGCCTGGCCATGTTGCTCGTCGATCTGCGAGCTCAGCACCTGGGAACGAGTCAGGTCTTTCGCACCACCGGTGCCGACTTCGCTCGGGCGGCCAGCCATGCTCACGATACCGACTCGGTGACTGAATATCGCGGTCGCATGGGTCGAGCCGATGTGGTGCTGATTGACGATGTGCACAAGTTGGCCGGTCGGGCAACCGCGCTCGAAGAACTGCAGAACCGGCTCGATGGTTGGCTGCGACGTGGTTCGCTGGTGATTGTTACGCTCAAGCAACTGCCGGCCGAGACCGAGGGTTTGTCGCCGGGTGTGGTCAGCCGGTTATCGTGCGGCCTGTGTGTGCCGTTGTTGCCGCCGGAGGATGGAACCCGCTCAGCGCTCCTGGCGCACTATGCAGAGCGGGAACAGCTCACACTGCCAACCGATGCCCGCGAACGCCTCACTCAGCGTACGGCGGCTGCTCCGGCGTTTCTGACGGCTGCTTCGTTGCGGCATGCCTTGTTGCAATTGGCTCATCTATCGACCGAGAACAAATGCCCGATCGATGCCAGCCTGGTCGACGAATTGCTCGCCGAACATTTGCCCGATGAGAAAGCAACACTGCGACGCATTGCGTCTGCCGTGGCAAAGCATTTCGAGATCTCGCTCTCGTCGCTCAAGGGCGATTGTCGGCAACGAAACCTAGTCCTCGCCCGCGGCGTCGCCGTGCATCTGTCGCGGCAACTCACGTCGGCCAGCTTTGCCACGATTGGCGAATTGCTCGGCAAACGCGACCACACCACCATCCTGCATTCGGCCCGCAAGATCACCGAGCAGATCGATCAAGACTCGCAATTGCGGCAGCATGTGGAAGAACTACGACAGGAACTTTCCGCGAGCGAGGCCCGCGGATGAACCATGAAATTCAATGTGTCTACGTTCAGAAACGGGGCACATTTTGGGGAAAACTCGTCGATGGCTGTCGGTCCTGGCAGGCACAATTCTCGTTGATTTGCGGCTTGTTCGTTCAAGTTGCGACTCATCCACAACCTGCGGCCGTCATGCACAATCGTGCGACAGGCATTCGACTGTTTTTCCACGACGGTTGGCGATCGAATTTTCGAATGCAATCGCTGCCGCCCAAGGGAGTTGGGCGATGTGTCGGTGACTCTATCGACAGCGCAGCGGCTCGCTTTTCTACTACTGCTAAATTTTAAAGAACTTAAAAGACAATAGGCAACGCAAAAGGCGTGAGAGTGAACTTCACACCTTTTGAGCAAACTGAACACCAGGAAGGAATTCGACAGTGAAGATTCGTTGTGATCGTGAGAAGCTCCTCAATTCGTTTCAGACGGCAGCTCTCTTTGCACCTGCTCGCAGCCCGAAAGAGATTCTGCAGAACGTAAAGCTCGAAGTCGAAAAGGACGGAGCGACGTTCTCGGCCACCGATATGGAAGTGGGCGTGCGAGTGAACGTGGAAGGGGTCGAGGTCGACAAGGCCGGGAGCATCGTGTTGCCCGTGAGCCATGTGGGTGCGATCCTCCGCGAGAGCAGCGATGAATTCCTGACGATCGAATCGACCAGCCGTGGCACGGTGGTGAAGGGCGATCGCAGCGAGTTCAAACTCCCGAGCGCCGATCCGGAAGAGTTTCCCGAGGTCGCCAAGTTTGCCGAAGAGAAATATCACGTCATCGCGGCGCCGTTGTTTCGGCAGATCGTCAGCCGTACCGAGTTCGCCACCGATCTGGAGAGCAGCCGATATGCTCTGGGTGGCGTGTTGGTCGAACTCGACGAAAACAAGATCACCGCCGTTGGCACCGATGGCCGGCGGTTGTCGCGGATGGAAGGGCCCGCATCGTCGGTGGGTGGTCACAAGACGGGCGACACGATGACGATCATCCGCACGCAATCGATGCGACTGTTCAATCGTTCGGTGCAAGATTCCGATGGCGAAGTTCACCTGGCCGCTCGCGGCAACGATGTGCTTCTCCGCACGCCGCGGGCCACGTTTTATTCGCGGCTGGTCGAAGGTCGCTTTCCGCGTTGGCGCGATGTGTTTCCGAATCGCCGCGACATGCAGAAGATTCCGCTCACCGTCGGCCCGTTGCACGCGTGCTTGCGCCAGGCAGCCGTCGTGACGAACAACGACAGCCGCGGCATCGATTTCAGCTTCACGGCGGGCACGCTCACGCTCACGTCGTCGACGGCTGATATCGGTCAGGCTCAGGTCGAACTGCCCATCGCCTACGAAGGGCCAGCCATTGTGGTGACGCTCGATCACCGCTTTGTCTCGGACTTTTTGAAGGTGCTCGGCCCCGAGGCCAACATCATTCTCGAGATTGAGAATGGCGAAACGGCTGCCGTCTTTTCCGCCGATGACGACAAGTACGGATATGTCGTCATGCCGTTGTCGCGCGATCGCTAAGTGTGAGTCGCAACACAAGGAGGAGTTTAGTGCCGCCCAGGCCCCAGCCGCCACCAAAGAACGAAACCGAAGCCCAACAGGCCGAGCGTTACCTGCAAGACGACTATCGCCGGCGGCGCGTCCCCGTGCCGCAAGCGAAAAAGATGGGCGACGTCGTCGGTCAACTGCTGGTTAAGCGTGGCTACGCCAACGTGCAACAAGCGGCTTCGCTCGATGCGGTGTGGACCGCCGCGGTCGGTGAACGACTCGCTCCCCAAACCAAAGCCGGCCAGGTGAAGCGCGGCGTGCTGGAAGTCTTCGTTCTCAACTCTGCCGTCATGCAAGAACTAGCCTTCGTCAAAGCGAAGCTGGTGAAAACCCTGGCCACGACAGCAGCGGATCAAAAGATCAAGGACATCAAGTTCCGCGTGGGGAAACTGGGATGAGTGGGACGGCAGCAGGATCGCGTAGCACGAACCCCCAGGTTCGTGTGAGCGATTATCGAAAACACCAGAGACCAAAGTTGTGATGCGTGAACGACTCACACGAACCTAGGAGTTCGTGCTACGTCGCTCGCCGAATTCGCTGGCTAATGCCGCGGATTATGAGTCGAAGAACAAAGTCCGCTAAAGAGAGATAGTGACCGCAATGGCCGATGAAACGAATCCGAATCCCAATAGCGAAGATTACAACTCAGAGTCGATCTCGCACTTGTCCGATGTCGATCACGTTCGGCTGCGGCCGGGTATGTATGTCGGCAATATCGATGAGCAGGGGCTGCATCACCTGGTGTATGAGCTCGTCGACAACGCCATCGATGAAGTGATGGCTGGCCATGCGAAGCACGTGCTGGTCACGATTCGCAACGATGGTTCGTGCAGTGTCGAGGATGACGGCCGCGGCATTCCAGTGGATAAGCACGAAGAGGAATCGGCCAAGCAAGGACGCGATGTCAGTGCGCTCGAAGTGGTGATGACGAACCTCAAAGCTGGCGGCAAGTTCGATAAGAAGAGCTACAAAACCTCGGGCGGTTTGCACGGCATTGGCATCAAAGCCGTGAACTTCCTCTCGCAGTGGTGCGAGGTGCAGGTTTTCCGCAACGGCCATCTGTATCAGCAGGAGTTCGAGCGCGGTATTCCACAAGGAGCGGCCCGCGAAGTCGGCGCCACGAGCAAGCGCGGGACGCGAGTCAGCTTCAAGCCGGACGGCACGATCTTTACGACGACGAAGTTCCAGTTCGACAAGCTACAAAAGCGTTTGCGCGATCTCGCATTCCTCAACAGTGGCGTGCACATCAAATTTCACGATGAGCGGAATGGCCAGACCGAGGAGTTTCACTACGAGCGCGGTATTGTCGAATATGTCGAGTATCTCAATCGCTCGACCGAAGCAATTCACAACGACGTGGTGTACGTGAATGGTGAGAGCGAAGGGATTCAGTACGAAATCGCGCTGCAATATGCGAATGAATACACCGAAAACTTGCACGCGTATGTGAACAACATTCACACGCCCGACGGTGGTACGCATGTGGTTGGTTTCCGAACTGCTCTCACGCGCACGCTGAATACCTATGGCAAGAAGGAGAATATGTTCAGCGATGTGGCGGTGAGTGGCGAAGATTTTCGCGAAGGGTTGACCGTGGTCATCGCGGTCCGCGTGCCGCATCCGCAGTTTCAATCCCAGACGAAGAACCGCCTCCTCAATGCCGAAGTCGAAGGGATCATCAATGCTTCGTTCGGCGAGTATTTCGCCAAGTTCTTGGAGCTGAATCCCAAGGTTGCCAAGACCATCATCAAGAAGGCGCTGCTGGCCGCCGAAGCCCGTGCAGCTGCCCTGAAAGCCAAGAAGTTGATCCGCGATCGCAAGGGAGTGCTCAGTGGCGGCGGTTTGCCGGGCAAGTTGCGCGATTGCCTCAGCAAGAAAATGGAAGAGTGCGAGTTGTACCTGGTCGAAGGTGACTCGGCCGGCGGTTCGGCCGAGGGTGGCCGATTGCGGGACTTCCAAGCCATCTTGCCGCTGCGGGGTAAGATCATCAACGCTTACAAGTCGCGCGAGGACAAAGTGCTCGCCAACGAAGAAGTGCAGAGCATGATCTCGGCGATTGGCGGCGGCTTCGGCGAGGATCAAGATCTCTCGAAGCTGCGATACAACAAGGTCATCATCATGACCGATGCCGACGTCGACGGCTCGCACATTCGCACGCTGCTCCTCTGCTTCTTCTACCGGCAGATGTATTCGCTAATCACCGGCGGCCACGTCTATGTCGCCCAGCCACCGCTGTTCCGCGTGAAGAGCAAGAAGGATACCTACTACGTTCAGACCGAAGAGAAGATGAAGTCGCAGTTGCTCGAAAAGGGCCTCGCCGATTGCGAGCTCGACCTGCGCGACGGCCAGGTGATTCGCGGGGCCGAAATGACGAAGCTCTGCAACATACTCGCCGATATGGAAGATGCGATCATCGCTCTCGAGCGTCGCGGCATCAGCCTGCGAGCCCACGCGCTGCGGCAGGATGCCGATGGCAAGCTGCCGTACTACCACGTCTTTCTCGATGGCAAGGAGCAGTGGTTCGTCACCGGCGCTCAAGTCGATCAATTCAAATCGGAGCACGAAAAAACAGCGGGCCACGAAGTGAAGGTCGATGAATCTTCTTTAGCCGAAACACCCAACACGAGTGCCCACGGCATGCACATTGTCGAGCTGCATGAAATCCGCACGATCAACGCCGGCCTGGGTGAATTGAAGCGGACTTTCAACTTCGACATCAACATTCTCATCCCGCAAGAGCGAACCGGCAGCGATGAAGCGCGCTACGCTCTCCGCCGCGGCGAAAACGAATCCGGCCTGCAGGACCTGCGATCGCTGGTCGGCGCCGTTCGCGATCTGGGTCAAAAGGGCCTGAACGTCACGCGGTTTAAAGGTCTGGGCGAAATGAACGCGGAAGAACTCCGCGAAACCACGCTCGATCCCAACAACCGCACCTTGCTGCAAGTCAGCATGCGCGACGCCGGTTCCGCCGATGAAATGTTCCGCACGCTGATGGGCGAAAAGGTCGAACCACGCCGCGAGTTTATCGAACGGCACGCGCTCGAGGTGAAGAATCTGGATGTGTAGGAGCCGGGCGTATGTCTTAACTCCCTCGCCCCGGTACTCCGGGGAGAGGGTTGGGGTGAGGGGCTGATTCGCGAGAACTCAGCGGGTGATGTGCAATGACCAAAGCACCCAGAAGACATGGCGGGCCGAAAAAGACTCGACCCTACGCGATCGATGGTCGGGATTATTCTGTTTCCATTTCAGCCACAGCAATTGACTTCGACGGCAACGTGCCGCTGTGTGTTTCTTTCCGAGCTGAATTCGGCAATCGGTCCGTCTGCCAGGTGCGTGGCTTGACGAATCGATCGTTCTGGCACGATTATCCGGAGAACACGCCGCGCATCTCCCTCACGCCAAAAATCGTCTGCCAGTTGATTCGCTACGCACACGTGCAAGGCTGGGATCCGGTCGGATCAAAGTCGAACATGGAACTTTCGGCCGACCAGGAATTACTTCACACTCTCGAAGATTCCACTCCGGCTGAATGATGAAATAAGGAATAACTACTTCCCTGGAGTATTCACTTTGATGCTCCACAGCGACCCACCCGCGGTGACAAACAACGTCTTACCATCATCACCGCCGAAGGCGACGTTGGTGGTTTCGTCACGCGGGATCGGCGCGAAGTCGAGCAGCTTGCCGTCCGGTGAAAAGACGTAGACGCCCGCTGTTGGTTTGTCTTGAATTTCGGCAGGCGGGTTGGGTTTGTTGAGGCCGGCGGCGACGAACAGCCGGTCCTTGGCGTCGAGTTTCATGCCGTCCGGGCCGCGAGTCTTGCCCCAGTCGTGCACGAGTTTTTGCGATTTCAGATCGACGCCGCCGTCGGCCTGCAGATCGAATCGCCACAGCTTGCGAGCGCCGCCGACTTCGTCGTTGTTGTTGTCGGCGACAAACAGGGTTTTTTCATCGGCGGTGATCGTCAGGCCATTCGGGCGGTTCACTTCGCGGCCGATCACGCGCGTCACCTTGCCGTCTGGATCGATGCGGTACACACCCTCGACCTTCTTGCCGGCGGCATCGGTCATTTCCATTTTGCTCCGATCGCCGTAGCAAGGATCGGAGAAATAAATGCGCCCCTTCGAATCGACGGTCAGATCGTTCGGTTGATTGTAGCGCTGGCCGTTGTATTTGTCGGTCAGCACGCTCATCTTCTGCGATCCATCGATCAGACAGACCCGACGGCGCTCGGCATCGCAAAAAACAAGACTACCGTCCTTCTTAAACAGCAAGCCGTTCGACCCCGCATCTTGCAGATGGACTGACACCTTGCCATCGCGATCGCGCCGATAAATATGATTGTCGCCACTCGTCAGCAAACCGAGTTCTTTGTGCCAGACCGGCCCTTCGCCGGCGCCTTTCTCTTGCAAGAGTTCGGGCTTCGAGGCAAAGATAGGTTCCTCTTCAGCGCTCGCCATCGACCAGGCAGCAAAGAGACACAGCAGGGCAATAGTGGTTCGCATGGCAGCTCATCCGGAGAAGGGGAGAATCGCCTCATGCTAGTTGCCCAGAGATAGCGCCAGCAACCAGACTCTAGGGAACAGCGGGTTCGATGAGCTGCCAGACCATTTCCGCCATGCGCTGATGTCCGGCCTGTGAGAGATGAATGGAGTCTAGCGTCGAGCCGTTACCGGCGAGAATCGAGAGGAAGCCCCGTTTAGGAATGAGCGCGACATGGTGGCGCTTCGCGGCAGCGCGTTGGACTCGGCCATACTCGTGATAAAACGGCGGCAGGGGCAGTTCGAACATGATGATCTGACAATCACGCTTGCTGAGTTCTGCGAGTAGGGCATTCAGATCGTGATCGAACTGGGCAGAAGTTGTGGAACCGAGCAAATCGTTGCCGCCGATTTCGACGATGACCAGCGGCGCGGTCGGCGGGGTTTTTTGAATACGCTTAAGGGCTGACGCAGCCGTTTCGCCGACGTGCGAAATGTCTTGCACCTCGAGCTGATGTTCGCGGGCGATGATCTTTGGCCAGGTTTCAGTCTGATCATCACCAACGCCCGCCGTGACGGAATCGCCGAGGATGGTGAGCGCTCGATTCGCCGTCGGCTTGATGGTCGGCAGCGCGTGGTACGGCACTTCGACGGCAGCAGCGATTAGCCAAGCCGCGATCATCGCGTGCGGCGCCCAATGCAGCCAATGTTGTTGATAGTGAATCGAGAACCACGGTAACGTGGCAACGATCGCGATGGCATAAAACCAATATGGAATCGCCGTTGAGGAAAGTGTTACCGCGAGCAGGCCCAAGAACATCGCCAGCCAGGTAAGTCTGCGCCATAGGTTGCCGGCGCGCTGCCGCAGGAATGCAGCTGCAACTAACAGCGCGATGCCGGAGAAAAAGCACTGTCCACTGGCGATGTGGTAGACCAGCGGGTTCATGCGTAAAGCCTCGGGTGATGAACTATGCCGCTAGATGTGCGAGTATGGTGAGACTTCATTTTATCTTTCGATGCTTGGGCGAATCCATGTTTTCCAACACATCTTGCAGAACGGTGCACTGGCCTGTCCTGCTGGGCCTCTTCTTCTGCGCAGTGGCCAGCGCAGCCGATATCGATCTTTCCGAGTATAAGAGCGCGGGCGAAATCAAAGTTACAGCAAGCGGAACAACCCTCCGCGCCGAGTGGCCGATCACGAAAGAGGAAACGGCGTTCCTCGTGCTGGAACAAAATGCCGATCAGCCCCTGATCAAGGAACTCGGCATCAATGGCAAGGCGATTCTCAATGGCGTCGATCCTGTGCTGCATCTCACGGTTGGTTCGCGCGACTTATCGAAACAGGGTTGGAATGCGTTCTTCGACAATCCGCCGCGGCGGCCGCATGAAACGTTCACCGCGAAGTTGCAGCGCAAGAAATTCGTGGTCAGAAGCATTGGCGATCGCCTGCTGATTTCGATCAGCGATCTCTCGGCGGGAAAGTTCACCGGCGAGTTGCAGTTCAAGCTCTTCGCCGATTGCCGACTGTTGCAAGCAACTGCGCTGCTGAAGACCGACGAGGATGCGTGCGCGATTTTGTATGACGCGGGACTGAGCAGCGACAAGCCGAGTTGGAAGAACTTTGCCTGGCTCAACACGAACGATGAATTTCAGCGGCAAACGGTGGGCAGCAATCGCAACGCCGCGCCGCTTGCCGTTCGGCATCGCACGATCATTGCCGAGGGCGACAACGGTTCGCTCGCCCTGTTTCCTCCGCCGCATCAATTTCTTTATCCGCTCGACTTCTCCGACAATTTTCAGCTCGCCTGGCAAGGCCGAGGTTATCGACAGTCGGGCGAGGCAGCTGGCTTCGGAGTGCGACAGCCGCCCGATGGCGATGGTCGGTTTGTGCCCTGGATGAATGCGCCACCCGGTTCGCAGCAACGGCTGAGCGTGTTTTATTTGCTGAGTCCCGGCAAAGCGGAATCGGCTCTCGACGAAGTGAAGATGTTCACGCACGGCGACCGCTTTCCCGATCTGCCCGGCTACAAAAAGTTCACGAGTCATTATCACGTCGAGCATACGCTGCATTATCTCGCGCAGCAGCGGAAGCAAGGAACGACCGGCATTCCCAAGGGTCTCGAAGAGCCCGGCTTTGTTCGCACGTTCAAGGCCCGCGGCGTCGACATCGTCCACCTCGCCGAGTTCCACGTCGGTCACTCGCCCGATTTCATCGCCCAGCGCCTGCCGCAACTCGCGCTGATGCACGAGGAATGTCGCCGCCTGTCGAATGACAAACTCCTGCTGCTGCCGGGCGAGGAACCGAACGTTCATCTCGGTGGCCATTGGATCAGCCTGTTTCCCAAGCCCGTCTACTGGCTGCTGCATCCCAAGGAAAGCGATCCGTTTGTTCGCGAGATCGACGGCCTCGGTAAGGTCTATGCGGTGCACAACGCCGCTGAAGTGCAGAAGTTGATGGAAGCCGAAGGTGGGCTGATGTGGGCAGCTCATCCGCGGACGAAGTCGTCGTTCGGCTTTCCCGACAAATACAAAAACGAGCCGTTCTATCAGTCAGATCGTTTTCTCGGCGCCGCGTGGAAGGCGCTGCCTGCCGATCTCTCGTTGCCGCGGCTCGGCACGCGTGCGCTCGACCTCGGCAGCGACATGGCCAACTGGGGGCAGCAGAAATATCTCCTTGGCGAGGTCGATGTGTTCCAGATCCAACCCGACCACGAGTTGTACGGCCACATGAACGTGAACTACCTGCAGCTCGAGCAACTGCCGAAGTTCGACGATGGCTGGCAGCCGGTTGTCGATGCTCTCCGCGGCGGCAAGTTCTTCGTTACGACCGGCGAGGTGCTGCCAATCGGGTTTCATGTCAACGAGAAGCGGAGCGGCGAAACGCTCGCTCGCCAGCCTGGTGACAAGTACCTCGTCCACTTCAGCGCCCACACGACGTTTCCTTTTGATTGCGCGGAGATTGTCTGGGGTGACGGCGAAAGAACACACCGCATCCGGAAAGAGATCTTCGCCAGACCATTCTTCGACGTGGCCGTCGCCGTCGAACTCGAACTTCCCGGCGTGAAGTGGATCCGCGTCGAAGGTTGGGACACCGCCACCAACGGCGCGTTCACTCAACCGGTGTGGGTGAAGTAATCGCTTCCGTGTAATCCAGCCGCAATGGTTGTGAGCTTGATCAACGATGAATGTGGCAACGACACCATCTTCGAAACCGCGTCGCCGTTGGTGGCCTCGTTTCACATTGCGCACGGGCTTGATCCTGATGGCAGTGCTCGGAGTGGCTTTTGGATGTGCCGGCAATTTCTGGCGCAAGTTGCATTTGAAGCGCCGCGCGGTGGCATTGGTGCAAGGAGCGGGGGGCAGCGTTCACTACGACTACGAATTTTCGATGCTCACGAACTTTCGTCCGCCGCACGAATTCCGCTCTGAAACAATTCTGCCGCTGCCCGATGGCACCGAACGCACGTTTACGTCGCGCTCAAGGACGGTCGTTGAGCAGTCTCGTCCGCCGGGTCCCAAATGGTTGCGCGACTGCTTGGGTAAGAATGCATTTGCCGAGGTTGTCGGGGTTCATTTCTCCTTTCTCGACGGTCCGCCAGGTGAGCTGGATCCGCAGGTCTTGAATGCCTTTCCGCATTTGGAAATTGCGATGCTGAAGGAATCGCAAATCAACGACGCCTGGATAGCGCAGTGTGCGAAATCCAACACGCTGCGGGAGTTGGTGTTGCTTGCCGAAATCCCTGCAGAACTCAGCCCGGCTGGCGTGGCATCGCTGCAAAGGGCAAAGCAGCTGCAACTGCTGATGATTTACGGCAACGGCATTCCTAACGAAGCGCTGATGGAAGTCAGCAAACTGCGACAGCTGCAAGCCTTGATTCTGAACAACAACGATCAACTCGATTCGAAGATTCTCGCGCCCGTGAGCGAATTGTCCGGCTTGCAGCTTCTGTGGTTGAACTTCAACGAGCGATTGGATGATGAAGGAACTCAGCGCTTATCGCGTCTGAAAAACCTCAGGTCTTTGTCGCTCCGTTGTCCGCAGATTGGCGATGGTGCCCTCGAAGCCATTGCCGAACTTGAGCACTTGGAGTTGTTGGACCTGGAAGGGACGCGAATCACGACCGAAGGCGTGAAACGGATCGGCTGGCTGCGAAACTTGCGAGAGTTGCGCCTCTCGCAAACGGCAATCGGAAACGAGGCACTGCAAAGTCTAGGATCGCTTTTCCAGCTGAAGTTTCTTCATTTGGATGGCACCCAAGTAACTGAGGAGTGCTTGGCGACGATTGCTGGTTTCACTGAACTGGAGCTTCTTTCGATCGGCTTCGCGACGCCGCCAGCGGCGGAAAATCTGCAGCACCTGCGGTCACTAGAAAAGCTGCAAGCCGTGATGCTGCGCGTCCCGGATCTTACTCCGCAAGCAGCCAAGGAATTGAGCGACGCGCTGCCGCAAGTGAGGCTACGACTATTCGATGCCGATCGCCTCATTCTTGATCGGAAGGCGCTGGAGAAGTAAGTCGCTGTGACGCTGCAAGAATACGGTGCTCAATCCCCGCCCGTGCTGAACGCTTCCCCTAAGTCGGTTCCAGACTCAGCGCCCAGCACGGGCCTCTTCTCCCCGCTCACTGCATCGTGGTATTAGCTTGCTTTCGCGCTGGGCAAATACGACGACAGCCTGGATTGCGTCCAGTAACGATTCCGTCCGCTGCCGCCGCTCACTTCCAGGTACTCCACGTTTTTCACGGCCCGCCGTTGGTCGCCTTGTTCCACATACTTATAGAGACCGAACGATTTCACACATGCCACGCCGTTGCTCTGCCAGCGGATCAGAATTTGATCGTCGTAAGGGCTCAAGGCATTGCCAGGCTGATGCTGTACCTGCAGTGATGTCGCATCGGCCAAGCCATCGACGATGATGTAGTTGCCATCCTGCTGCACTTCAACGCTGGGCTCGGCCGCGCACTGTTGCTGCGGCAGCGCAGGATGGCTAGCTGTCAGTAAGCGGCCAATGGCAGCGCGACGAAACCAGCCGGCAAAGAAAGTCGACATAGCTGGACTCCCGGATCCGCCCGTAAGAAAAAGGTGAGGCGATTCGCCTTCTACCTTGCTAAGCGACGGCTGGGAGCGGTTGTTACAACGTTGCTGTCTTTGCAGACTCCACCGAGCTTGCTCGGTGGTGAAACGATTCTGCACCAGGAGCAGTTCGCTAACATCGCCCTACGAATCGCCGTTCAATCATTCGCTCGACCGAGCAAGCTCGGTGGCGACCTAATCCCCGCACAGCACAGCAAAAACCGCCGGCGCTTGAGCGGGATCGGCCGCGGCGGCGGCTTCGAGCCAAGGAGCAAGTAGCTGCGGCCAATTTGCGTCCGCAGGCTGTGCGGGATTGCGTCGAATGCGAATCACGATGGCCATTCCCGCAACAGTCGGAATGAAGATGACTCGCAAATCGAAATCATGCTCTCCCACGGTGACCTTGATCTGACCACACTTCAGCCGCTCGCTCCGGTCCTTGATCTTGGCCAGCGTGCAGATGCGATCGGCGATGGCCGAACACATTTGCTGCGGCAGGTAGTCTCGGCAGCGGAGTGTTCCATCGAATAGATAATGCACGGCCAGGCCGGTTCCGTCAGGCTGCAGAGTGATATGCGAAACATTCAGCTGCGCTGCCTCTTGGATCACCAGTTGAATCGTGCGCACCACTTTCGAGCTGTTTTCATCGAGCGTCCCAGTCAACGTGGTGTTATCCGATTCATCGAAGTCATATGCTGGGGAGCAAAATTCCACCAGCGTACTGCCCGGCTCGTTGTCGCCATCCTGCGGGAATACTCGCTTAAACTCTTCCTCAAAGTCTTGAATCGGATTGCTCTCCACTTCAATCTCACGATTCAAAATGAATCGCAGTATTTCGATCGCGTCGCGATCGCTTGGATTGGCCATCCGCACGACAAGTTTGCCGTCCTTTTCTGTGACGGGGAGAAGCTGGTGTTCGCGAGCGAGCGACCTCGGGAAGTTTTCGATAAGGCTCTCTAGGGTAGGAACAGTGTTTGCGGACGTTTCACAGAAGCCCAACTCCGTATCTGTAAACTCCTGCAACTTCGAATCGACGGAATCAGCATCGTCATCGTGCCTAAAGCATTGATCTTCGGAGCTGCCGGGCGACGCACTTTTGGCTGCGTCGTCCTGCATGCCGTCCGTGTGCTGAGTCAGATCGACGGGTTCTGTGCGTTGGAAGAAGCCGAGGAATCCACTGCTCTTCTTGCGCCCGCGGGTCTTGCCCGCAGCTGGCTGAGCACCAGTTGGTGCACGCATCATCATGGCCCGGGCCGGTGCCGGCGCCGCACAGGCCACCGGCATCGCCCAACCCTCGGGCTGTTCCACTGGCTGAATGATTTGCTCTAGCACGCCCCCTTTGTTCACGACCTCCGCGCGATCAACAGCGACGTAGGCTGTGAAGCGCGAGAGGATGTGACTCTCGAGCGAAGTGGCGACGATTTGCGTTTGGAGTTTTTGATCGCTGCTCTTGGCATATTGATCTTCGAGCTCGCGCACTCGGCCGCGGCCCCAGAGCGGGAGGAGCATCGGCGAATTGGTGCGCTCGGCAGTAATTTCCTGTCGCCAGGTTCCGCCGCTCGCATCGTGCGCGGTGATGCGCAGGCGGAGCGCCTTCGGATCGGCACCGCAACGGCCAAGAATCGTGAGAGGCCGATCGGCGAAGACATGGTGGTTGTTCGCCGGCGTGATGGTGCTTTCGACGAGGTCACCATCGAGCGATTCGATCGTCACGTTGGTGAGAACCGGCGGCGCGATTTGCGTATGCACGCGCTCCAGCACTTCGTCGAGTCGTTGTTCTGATTCGATCAGTTCAAACGCACCGCCGCCGAGATTGGCGAGCCGTGTGAGGAGACTCGCATTCACGCTGCGGTCGATCCCGAGCGTAAAGATCCGCGGCATGCGCGGCAGACGAAGAGCTTCGATGGTCCGCAGCACCGAATCTTCGCCGGCCACCTGGCCATCGGTGATAAGCACGACCACCGCATCGCGCCCCTCCGGCATGCCGAATGTCGCAAATGGTTGCAGCGCGGCGCGCAGAGCACCGCCCAACTCGGTGCCGCCGCCGGACTCGATTTTGGCGATCCACTCGGCCGCTTGCCAGCGCTGACGGTCGTCGGCGATTTGAAAACTAGCGCCCTTCGCGTGCGGCGTGGTGATGGTGTCGTCGAACGCGAGGACGCGAAAGCGATCATCGCCGCGGAGCGTATCGATCATCCGCGCCAGAGCCCGCCGCGCCGCGACAATCTTCCAGCCTTCCATGCTGCCACTGCGATCGAGCACAAACACGACATCACGCGGCAACTGCTTGGCAGCACAATCGGCCGGCGGAAAGATGGTGACAGCGAACGTACCAGGTTGTTTGTTTTTACCAGTCGCGAATTCTGCGCTCCCTTGCGCAGCCAATGGCAGCACCGGAAAACGAAGGATGAAATCTCGATTCAATCGCTCGCCGGGGTGAAGCTTGATTTTCACCGGCGTGGTTTCATTCACGAACACGCTGTGCAAACTCGAGCGAATGGCGTTCCGCCAATTTGGGTCGTGCGCGGCAGCGCCCGGATCGAGTTCGACTTCAATCGACAGATTCACCGGATTCGGAAGTCCGGCGAGCAACACCGGCGGCGTGACGCGCGACGCATCGGGGACTTCATCGGTGTCGTTCGCGGTTCCCGCGCCGACCGACGGACCATCGAGAGCCTGGCCAGGAACGTAACGCGGCGCAACGACCAGCGGCAGACGCAGCGTTCCCTCGCCGTGATCGACCGTGATATTGCCGACGAGCGTGAGTTCGACAGAGACTTCTTCATTGTGCGGAATGTTGCCGACGCGGAGCGTGAAGGTCTCGCTCCGCTCCTCTTCGGCGATCGACGCGCGATGGCCGGCAGCAATTGCTTTGTCGTAGGTGGCGCGAGCTTGGCCGCGCTCTTGCAGCTCGGCTTCGATGGTGCGGCCGCCGACGTGCATGGTGCACGCGGTCACGGCAAAGCGGCCCGGCAGTGGGAAAATGTAAGTCGCTTCGACGAACTCGCGCTGCGGATTGGCGAAGACTTGCGCGACCATCGTCTGCACGTTCACGCCGCTCACGCGCGAACGAATCGCGAGTCGCCGCAACGGCAAGTTGCGGCCATTCGCAGTCAGGGCGCCGATGCCGCCGGCTTCGAGAGGGTTGCTCTGGAAGTTCATCGACTCTTCACGAAGTTCAGGGAGTTGGCGAGGAGCGCTGGCAGTCATGGTCATAGGGAGTCTCCGAAGAAAAGATAGAAGCGGAGTCGGGGATGCGCTAACCGTGCGATTAAGAAGTAATGCCGAGTCGTTTCAGCTCCTGTGCGAGTTGTTCGAGCGCGGGACGAAGGGCCGCCGCGTTGTCGGCTGTCAATTGATTCGCCGCGCCGCCCGCGAGTTCGAGCGAGACGCCCGGCGCGAGTGGCAAACGCATCACTGTCTGTGCTTCGCTGACCACCGGCAACTCGGATGCAGGAGCCACAGCCGCCGCCCAAAAGTTCGCGCGGTCGGCGATAGGTGCCGCTGCAGTCCGTGGCGCGATGGTTTTTGCCAGCAACGGCCGATCCCAAAAGTTGTGGGGCAGGCCGGCGATGTCAGTCAGCTTGCGAGTCGTTACGCCGGCCAACTTCTGTTGCACTTGTTCCAGCGACATCCCAGTCGCTTGCAACTGCTTGATCGCGACGAGCTGCAACACATGCCGTCTGCCGTAATAAGCAGTCCGGCCGCGCATCTCCGTGGCGCGATCGAGCAAGCCGATCGTTGTGTAATAGCGAATCGTGCGGGCGTCGGGCACCGCTCGCACCCGGCCCGACAAATCGGCTTCGGGCAAAGTCGCCGCCAAGGCCTGTTCGGCAATGGCTTGCAGTTCTTCGATTCGCCACAAATCGCTCATAATTGAATATTACACTGTCATATGACAGTGTCAATAGAGGAATGTGCCGGTTGTATCGCAATCATTACCGATACTGATTCGCTGAGATTTCAGCGGCTGACTTTGATCCAGCTCGTCGGCCCGCGCACGCCGTGCACATTCACCGCGCGAACTTGCAGCCGATTCTCGCCGTCGTGCAACGGCCAAGTGAAGTTGACTTTGTCGACAACACGCTCAGGCTGATCGTCGATCTGCGTGACGAACTTCGCAAAGCTCGGCATGTTATGCGTGCACTTCACGTCGAGCTCGCCGGCCTTCGCGGCGTGTTGCAACTCGAGATGCGTTTGATTGATGGGCCAGTTCCACGCGTGAGGACTGGCGACAAAATTCTTATAGAGCACCGAGCCGGGATACAGTTCGTCGGTCCACACACGATGCCCGGTCCAGAACCAACCGCGCATGCCTTGATTGACCGGCAACGGTAATTTGCCATCGAGAAAGCGCGTGTGCGGAATCATCCGCAACTCGGCAAACGCCGGCCACTCTTGCAGCCCCTTCCATTCGTAGGGACTCGGCGCGAGTACGACCACATCGACAGGCCGCGGCGCATTGGCCGAAGCCACTTTATCGACCAGCACGGCGAGTTGCCGTTCGCGCAGTTCGAGCAAATTCAGCGGCGTGCGCGTTTCCTTATCGACGAAGTACCACGCGGCCTGGCCGTCGACGTAGATCCATTTGTTGTGCTCGTTCGACCAGATCTCGACGACCTCATGGCCGCTCCGAATCTTCACGCCGTGATCACCCGCGCCGATCGACACGCAGCGCCCCGGCATCCCCACGCTCTCGCAGGCTTGCAGAAAGACGATGTTGAACTGCTGACAAAACCCGCCGACCGGCGTGCCGTCGTCGTGCTTCTTCAGAATGTCGTGCGCGTCCCATTGCGGATAAATCTTGCCGAGATGCCCCTTGGTCCAAAGCTGCGAAGTCCAAATCGCCAGCTTCTCCATTCGCTGCAGATCGGTCGTGCAACCTTTGATCACGTCATCGAGTGAGTGCTGTTTGCGGAACTCGGCGAGGCGCGGGTGAGCGAGATCTTCGAAAGCAAATTCTGCATCGCCGGGGATCGGTGGATTGTGCTGCGCGGTGATCTTGGTGCGAACGTCGCTCGCCGTCACTTCGACATCCGCAATGAACGTCAAGCCGGTGATCTTCGTGGGCGTGCCCGGAAGAACCTGGAGAAAAGAGAGTTCCAAATCGTGCGAACGCTCTGTCTGTTCGCGCGTCAGTGCGGTTCGGCGGTCGACTTGAAATAGCTCGGTGTTCCGATACTCATCGTCGCGGCGTTCGAACAGCGACATCGACAGGCTGTTCCCTTCGACGTCAAAAGGGAGGCTATACATTTTGAATTTCTGCGGCGCGATTCCCTCTCCGCGAAGATTGATCGCCGTGGGAATGTTCAGCCGCAGAACATGATGCTCCAACTGCGAGTGATAGCCGTCGAGATACAAACGAACATAGTATTCCCCTTCGATGTCATTGTTCGGGCCGAGCTTCAGCGACTTCTCGCCAGCAGGATCACGTTTGTAGCTCCGCTGCTCGGTCTGCTGCCGTGGCACGCGTTCATCGAGATCGTCGCGCCGCGCGATCCAGAGTTTGCCGCCACCACTCAAGGCAATTTCGTTCGCACCCCGCCGCAGCAATTTGCTGGGGATCTCGTAACGCTTCCAATAATTGCCAGCCTTGGTCGGCTCCGGCAACTCGACCGCCTCGTCATTGATGACGACTTTCAAATCGTTCCCCGTGTGACCCACCAGCAGCCAGGCCTTGTGCTCAAACGGCTGTCGCAAATAGCGGATCATCAAGCGCTTGACGGCCACGGTCTCGTTGCTCAATAGCTCTTCGTTCGGCTTGTACGAAAAACCCGCGGCCGCGCCGTCGTCCTCGATCAACAAACCGGGCAGCGGTACGATCGCTTTGCCGTCGTCGCTGAGGCGCACATTGCGACTCGCCGAACGGGCGAGAATCTCCGCCGCCGTCAGCGTCAGTTCTTGTTTCGCTTCCTGAGCCGCTGCCGTTGCGCAAAGGACGGAAAGGAGGCAGCCAATCAAAGTCGCCTTTCGCTCCCGCGAAAGGACGCGTCTTCCTCGCGCGAAGGTTGGCAAGTTGGTTGAACCCATGATGCTGACTCCGTTTTCTGTCGGACGGACCAATGCCCTACGACCAACTGTCGACTGGACTCCGAAAATACGCCCTGCGGTCCCTCGCGCCAACCAAAATCGGCCACTGCCCAGCTGCTCGATCTGCACCGATCAGGGCCAGTAACCGCCGATGGAATATAACAGGTTATTAGAATTTCGATTTGACCATAAGTCATTTAATGACAAGTGATTGCGTAAAAAACACATCGCTGGGCTACAACCTTTTATAACACCTCTATAACCCTCGATCACCAGCCTGCCGCACCGCCACGGGAGGCGAACAGCCGACCGCCGCGCTCTTCGCTCACCATTTTCGACCCGCCGAGGTCCGCGCGCACCCCGACCGGCCTCTGTTGGATTCCTCCAGCAGTAGATAAGTGCACAAGAGTTCATTATACGCACGGCTAGTGACCAGACAAGTCTGTCGGGATTTTCCGAGTGCGCCTTAGGGCAACTTTTCCAGATCGGCGGCGAGTTGCTCGGGCGAAACGATCACGCCCTGATCGTTGGCCAGTGGAAAGACGGCCACCAAGCGGCCCTCGGTTTCCAACCCCGGCGTCCACGCGGCCAACCAGCGATCGAGATCAATCTTGAACGCCACCGTCTCATCCCAAGCCGAGTCGGCACACGCCTCCGCAAACCGCCGATGCGGCCAAACCGGCACCAACTCGCGACCGTTCTCGTCGGAGTACATCACAAAGTCCTCGGCATTGCGCAGCGTCCACAACTCTTCGCTCTCGGTCACGTAGCGGAGGAAATAGGCATAGCGCTCGGCTGGCGGTAGAGCCTGAACGGCGGCGAATTGCTCTTCGGTGATGTCGGTCATGATGGCATTCAGTTCGTACGGAAAGCAGCCCGCACATGAGGTCGGCGCAGGACGATGATACCCCAGATGCCCGGAATCATGCCGAGAAAATAACAGGGAGTGAGAATGGGAACGCAGGCCAGGCAGCAGGTGGCGAAGGCCCACACATACGAGCCCTTGCGAACCATGCTGAATGCGCCCGAGAGCAACACGAACTGGTAGAGGATGGTGGTCGCGATGCCCAACATCGGCAGCCACACGCCATCGAACGCACCAGGTTGAGCTTCGGCCGAGGCGATCGCGGTTGTGATGTAGAAGAACGCGAGGCCATTCAGCCCGAGAAAAATCCACAGGACCGAAAACACGATAAGTGTGATCGCCACCGGCAACAACTCATCACGTTGGCGCAGTTTGGCGACCTCGGCGTCGACGATTTCGGCTGGGGAAGCATAGGGATTGGGGGCTGACATGGGTCTATTTTAGTTCGGGGAAATGCGCGTAGCTGTCGCCTGCGAGAAAGATGGCAAGCAACGTCGTCGCGAGCAAAAACGTCCGCAGGCTGAGTCTGATTTTGCGCCTCTTAGGCCCCCACCGAGCTTCTGCAACAGAATACACAACCGCCGCGCCCGCCCCCACCGACCTCGTGTCGGTGGAGCGAATGATTGCGTTGAGCAAATCTACTCGATAGCCCCACAATCGTATTCGCCAAACGTCCCCACCCAATATCCAAAATCAAACAACGCCGTCTTCGTCGCGTACGCGAGGTTATTCATATACGAAAGCACAATCTCTTCCGGCGACTCGTGCAGATTGCAGCCGACGGCCAGGTGAATGTGATCGGGCAAGATTCCCGCTCGTGACAACCGATGCTCTTTCTTCTCGGCTGCTTTGATGAGCGTCGTTTGAATCGTGGATAGCGTCGTCTCTTGCACGTGACGCTCGCGATCGCGCATCACAAACACGCAGTGCAAGTTGTACCAGTACCTGGCATGCGCCGTTTCTTGCGGGGCCGCCAGATCGATCGCCGGGGAATGAATCTGATATTTCTCGAAGCGCGCTGCCACGCGCGGATCAGCCAAGGGATGGTGCCTCAGCTGCGAAGCGACGTAGGCTTCTACCTTCTCGCGCTTGGTCGAACCGACACTTCGCAGCGCATAGTTCCGCCTGAATGTTCGTGGCCCGAGGCGGAGAAGATGTTGCAGTCGTCCTTTGACGCGCTGCGCAATCAGCAGCGGCGTGACTGCGGGGAGCGAGCTGATAAGAAACTGGCTGGTATGTGGCGGCTCGAAATGATGTTTCAGGAGGTGCAGGCCGTCGGGCTCAACGGCCGATTTCAACGTTTCAAGCCACTCGAAATCAGTTGGCGTCTCGTGCCAGAAGATGGAGTATGACCACTGCAACTGATACGCGGCCGTGACGTGCGGCGGCGTATAAGTTGGCGAGGTCATCGTTTTGCTCCGATAAACTGTTTTGCCCCCCACCGAGCTTGCTCGGTGGAGCACAGTGATTCTGCACCAGTCCGACGGGCCGAAATGATCCGCCCCCACCGACCTTGTGTCGGTGGAGCGAATGTTTGTGGCAACGTTAATCATTTGCTCCACCGAGCGAGCTCGGTGGGGGCAGGCGAAGTTCTTGGTGATCGTGCTAGTGCAAAATCAGTTCACCACCGAGCAAGCTCGGTGGGGTCTAAGCGATAAAAGTTCCTTACCCCGGCAGCACTTCCCAGCCTTTGCGGTATTCGCGCTTCAGGTACTGATTGGCATCGGGTTTGTTGCTGAACTGAATCTTCTCGGCGTTCCACTCGAGTGTTTCGCCGGGGAAACGGCAGGCGACGCCGCCGAGGAGGACCGATTCGGTGAGCAAGCCGCTGTAGCTGAAGGGGGCGCTGGTTTCGCCTTTGCCACGGACGGCGTCGACGAATTGATGCCAGTGGTTTTGGCCGTCGAGCTTCGGACGATCGAAGGGGAGTTCCTTTTTGCCGTCGAGCTCGAGCAGGCGCGGCGCGCTGACGTGCGGCAACACCATGAGACCCTTCGTGCCGATGAAGACGCTACCCTGATCGGGAATCTTGCCGCCGACGAGATCGCTGATCGTTTGTGGCGGTTTGGCGTCGCCGTCGTACCACGTGACGGAAACCGTTTTCCCTTCGGAGAACTTGGTGCCGGGGAATGTGTATTGAACGACCGCGTCGTTGGCCCAGTTCGTGGCCGTCGGCACGGGGCCGGTACTCTTCACCGAGAGAGGCGCGGTGAGGGCGAGGGCTGCGAAGACCGGATCGTAGATGTGGCAACCCATGTCGCCGAACGTGCCGGTACCGAAGTCGAGCCGTTTGCGCCAGTTGCCGGGATGATAGTAACCGCCGCCGATGAACGGCCGATCGGCTGCGACGCCGAGCCACAGATCCCAATTCAAACTGGCCGGCGGCGTGTCCGTGCGCGTCGGCAGCGGCGAGCCGTCGCCCCACTTCTTATTGCTCCAAGTGTGCACTTCCTTCACCAGGCCGATCGCGCCGGCCTGCACGAGCGCGACGGCCATCCGATATTCATTGCTGCTGTGGACTTGAATGCCCATCTGCGTGACGAGCTTCTTTTCCTTGGCCTTTTCGGTCAGTTGGCGACATTCGCTCACGTTGTGGGCCAGTGGCTTTTGACCATACACGGCGAGGCCGAAGTTCATCGCACTGAGGCCCATCGGGGCGTGCATGTGATCGGGCGTCGAGACATTCACGCTGTCGAGATTCTTGCTTTCCTTGGCGAGCATCTCGCGCCAGTCTTGATAGATGCGGCAGTCGGGAGCAATGTTTTTGATCGCCGCCGTATGCGACGTGTCGACGTCGGCGACGCAGACGAGCTTCACATTCGGCGCCTTGGCGATCGCATTCAAATCGGCGCCGGCCATGCCCGACGCGCCGAAGCTCGCATGCCGTACGGTCTCGCTCGGCGGCGCCGAGCGGAGCGACTTCACATAAAAGGGAACAGCAAGCGCCGAAGCGGCGGCGGCTTGGAGGAACAAACGACGAGAGGGTTTGCGCGGCGAGTGAGTCATGGCGGGCTCCGAGGAAATGCAGAACGAAGAAGGCAGAATGCAAAAGTGGGGAGAGCTATTCCGTCTCGTACCATACCAGCTGCGCAAGCCAATTGGCATAATCAGTGAGGACAAACTTCTGTCTTACTTCTGCGTTCTGCCTTCTCACTTCTGCCTTTCCCCGAGGTCCCTATGTCCAGCGATTACGAGCAAAACTACGATCCTCGGCAGCGGCGTTCGATGCCGTTGGTGGCGCGGTTCGTGCCGATCTTGTTGGGACTTGCGGCGATCGGCTGGATGGCCATCAAGGGGTGTCAGCCCGCTCCCTTTGGTCGGCATCAGATCGTGGAACTGAGCCCGCAAGAAGAGCAGGCGCTCGGGCTGCAGGCGTTTAACGAAACGCTCAGTGAGGCGCGCGTCGTGAAAGGCGGGATGGAAGTCGCCGAAGTGAAGGATGTCGCCAAGCGGTTGATTGCCGCGACGAAGAATCCGCAATTCCTCGCAGCCATCGGCGTCACGCCGCCTGATATGAAATGGGCTGTCGAAGTCGTCGATAGCAAAGAAGTGAACGCGTTTTGCCTGCCGGGCGGCAAGATGGTGGTCTACACCGGCATCTTGCCCGTCGCCAAAAACGAAGCGGGCTTGGCCACTGTGCTGGGACATGAAATCTCGCACGCGCTCGGCCGTCATGGCGCGGAACGCATGGCACAAACGAAGATGGCCAATATCGCGCTGCAATCGGCGAATGGTTCGATTGCCGACATGAGTCCCGAACAACGTCAGAGCGTCTTGCAATTGCTCAATGCCGGCGCGAAGTACGGAATCATGAGCTACGGCCGCGGCCACGAATCCGAAGCCGATCACATGGGTCTGCTGTTGATGGCGGCAGCGGGTTTTGATCCGCAAGAGTCGATTCACTTCTGGGAACGAATGCAAGAAGCGACCGGCAACAGCCAGGGCCGGCCCGAGTTCATGTCGACCCATCCCAGCCACGGCACGCGGATCAACGACCTGAAGGGTTGGATGCCGGATGCAATGAAGATTTACGCAGCCAACCGGGGGAAGCCATAATCCTCAGGTCGCGCAGTATAATAATTAAGCTTGCTGCGCACTGGAGCACAAATATGAGCATCGCCGATCTTCCGAAATTGAAAGCCGCCGATCTACTGGCTCGGCAGGATGATGGTCACATCTACGAGTTGGTCAACGGCGAACTGGTGGAACTGAACATGAGCGGTGAAACCAGTTGGATCGCTGGGAAGGTTGCTGCCGCATTGCACTTGGTGATTCAACCGCAAGTCGGCTGGGTCCTTCCCGTCGATGCCGGCTTTCGCTGTTTTCCACGTGACCCAGAGCAAGTTCGCAAGCCTGATGTCGCATTCGTTCGTCGTTCACGGCTCTCTAGCTTACCCCTCGAAGGCTACATTCCCGTGTCGCCGGATCTGGCAGTAGAAGTCGTCTCGCCGAACGACCTCGCCTATGAAGTGGAAGCCAAGGTGGAGTTGTGGCTGTCGGCGGGTGTGCAAGAAGTTTGGGTGATCATGCCGCGCAGCCGAACGGTGACGATTCACAAGCCGAACCAAGTGCCGCGCGTCGTGCTGGCAGCACAAACCATCGAATCGCCTGAGCTGCCCGGCTTTTCTGCGCAAGTCGATAACTTTTTTCCGCCGACAGCGTAGGCTCGGTAGTGGGTAAGTTGGAGTTCCTGCTTACATCTCTAACGCCGGAACTCCCACGAAACCATGATCGAACCGCAAGATAAGCTCGAGCTGCAACTTTCCTTTGGTCCTCGTGCTCTGGCGATCATGGGAGGATCACTGGGGTGCGTCTTTCTCATTTGGTTGATCGTCGGCGTCGCGCCACATTACATGCCCACCGAGTGGACGAGTCCGCTGGGCGATACCTATTCCGCCGTTTCGGCGCTCTTTGGCGGCTTGGCGTTTGCCGGCGTGGTGGTGACGATCTTGCTGCAGAGTATGGAACTGCGGCTGCAACGCGAAGAACTTGCCGAGACGCGCGAAGAGCTGAAGCGCTCGGCGACCGCGCAGGAGCGCTCGGAGCAAATGTTGTTTCTCTCGGCGTACATGAATACTTGCAGCTCGCTGCTCGATGGCTACGGCCGGATGTTTCAGCAGTCGGAAGGGGGCATGCGGCGTGTTTGGTATCTGGCCCATTCCGACATGACCGCTTATGTCGACGCGCTGCGACATCAAGTAGCCGTGACGGGCTTTCCCGAGTTGGTTGCTGTTTCGCACGCGTCGGTCATTCGGGGCCGCGTGGCGCGGATTGCCAACTTTGTGGAATCGCAACTCGTGATGATTCGCCGGCTCGTTGCCGAAGAGCAAGCCGCGAAAATCAACGACGTGCTCGAAACCAGCCGACAACTCGTCACGGCGACTCGCTGCCTCGTCGATCCGCAACACTGCCACGATCAGGTGCTGCCCGCTGAACTCGATGCGCTGCTCGATCGACTCGAAAGTGAATTGAAATCGGCAAGCACGCTGGCGCAAGCCGATGCGGTGTTGTTGCTCTTGCGCCGCTGCGCCGGTGGTGACTCGTAGGACGGACCATTGGTCCGTCTAAGAAGCGGGTACCGAGCCAAACCGTTGTGAGTGCACCTATTGGACGGACCAATGGTCCGTCCTACAGGTTTACTTCGGCCGCACTTCTTTGGCTGCCATGTAGGCTGTGAAGGTCTTCGGCAGCACGCTGGAGAAGAAGGTCAGCAGCGTGTTTTTCCAACCATCGACGATCAGCACTCGGCCGCGATCGAGGGCACCGAGCGCAGTGGCGGCGACTTTGTCCGGCGTGCGATTGCCGACGCGAACGGCGGTGGTCGACTTCGAGCGCACGAAGAATTGCGTAGCTGTTGGGCCAGGGCAGAGCGTGACGACTTGCACGCCACGGCCGCGCAGTTCTTCGGCGAGAGCCAGCGAGAACGACAGCACGAAGGCCTTGGTCGCCGCATAGACCGACATGTAAGGGACCGGCTGAAACGCGACGATCGAGGCGACGTTGATAATCCCGCCTTGCTGACGAGCCAGCATATCTGGCAGCAGCGCGTGGCAGAGATCGACGACGGCGGCGGTGTTGAGCATGATCTCAGCGCGGTTTTCGGTGGGCGCGATCTGGTCGAAATGTCCGTAGGCCATGAAGCCCGCGTTGTTGACGAGCAAGTCGACCGTGAGTTGCTTCTCGACCAAGCGCTGATGCAGTCGCTCGGCCGCGGCTGGCTGACTTAAATCGGTCGGCAGCACGTCGACCTTTGTCGAATGCTGGCTGCGCAATTCGGTGGCGAGTTGTTCTAGCGCCTGTTCGTCGCGGGCGACGAGAATCAGCGACATGCCGCGGCGGGCGAGTTCGCGGGCAAAGGCTTGGCCGATGCCGGATGAGGCGCCGGTGACGAGGGCGGTTCTTCCTTGATAGGTAAACATGGGAGCAATGTAGCGGATTCGATCGTTTTGAGATGCTCCACTCTCAGATCAGCCCCTCACCCCAACCCTCTCCCCGGAGTACCGAGGAGAGGGAGTAATAGAGAGCAAGAAATAAAAACACCCGGCGAGAGGGGATCGCGCCGGGTGCGAGGGATGGGTGCTTCGCTCCGCGAAGCGTTCCGAAGTTTTACGAACTAGTTGGCGTCGTTGCCGTCATCGCCGTTATCGCTGCCGAGCAACGCCATCAGCGTATCGGTGGCTTGGGCTTGTTGCGGATCAACAAATTCACCAGCCGAGCTGTTGTTGGCCAGGGCACTGGTGTCTTCACCAGCCGAGGTGCTCGCGGTGGTGAGCGGGGTGAAGTTGTAGAAGCTGGCGCTCCCCTTGAGGCGATACAGCCGCATCGTGCCGCTGGAAGCCAGGGTCCGCACGTTCGGGTTCGAGACGCTGATGGTCGCCGACTTTTGCGTGCCCGTGCTGTCCTTGGTTTGGATCGTCAGTTTCGGATCGGTCGCGTTGGCGCCCGTGCTGTTCACCGCGAAGCTGGTTTGCGTCGAGGTATCGATGAACGAGCTGCCGACGTCGCTGTACCAAACCTGGCCCGTCGAAGTATCGACGGCAGCGAGAACATAGTTCTTGCTGTTGTGCGAGGTGAGGTCGAACTTCTTCATCACGAAGTTCGTCGTCGCGGTGCTGCCGGTGCCGGTGGTCACGCTGCCGACGAGACCCTTCTCGCCGAAGTTATTGCCCGTGCCGGTGGTTCCTTGCGTCAGTGTCACGCTGATTTCGTCATTGGCACTCAGCGTGCCGCCTTGCGAGCCGACCACATCCACGCCATCGGTCATGAAGGCGGGCTGCGTTTCCTTGATCTTGTATGTGCCCGGGAGCAACGCATCGAAGAGGTACGAACCATCGGTGCCGGTGGTCACGGTGCGGCTGACGGCTGCACTGTTCACATCGGTGCCAGTCAGCGTGATCGTCACACCGGCCAAGCCGCCCGTCGTGCCGTTCTTGAAGACATAGCCAGCGAGGGTCGACGGCGAGTAAGCAAGCACGGTCACTGTGACCGTAGCCGTGGCGGTCAAACCACCTGGATCTTGAATGGTGTAGGTGAAGGTTTCGCTGCCGGTGAAGTTGTTGGCTGGCGTGTACTTTACGCTGCCGCCTCCGGGAGTGATCGTGATCGAGCCGCCCTGCGAACCTTGCGTGACCGCCGAGACGATCAGCGTTTCGGTCGGATCAACACCGCTGTTGTCATTCGTGAGAACGTTGAGCGTGGTGGTGCTGTTCTTGAAGGCGTTCAGCGTGTCGGCCGTGGCAACCGGAACGTCGTTGGTGTTCGTCACGGTGACGGTCACGGTGGCAGTCGAGGTGCCGCCGTTGCCATCGCTGACGGTGTAGCTGAACGTTTCGGTCCCTTGGAAGTTGGCGGCTGGCTTGTACGAGACATTGGCGCCGTTGTTGGCCACTGCGACCACGCCGCCGTTGCTACCTTGCGTGACCGATTGCACGGTCAAGGTTTCGCCGGTGTCGTTGCCCGTGGTGTCGTTGGCCAGCACGTTGATGAAGATCGGCGTGGCGATGTCTTCGGTGGTAGTGGCCGTATCGGCATTCGCGACTGGCGGATCGTTGCCATCGAGCACGGTTACCGTCACGGTGGCGGTGTCGGTCAAGCCGCCGGTGTCGGTGATGGTGTAGGTGAACGTTTCGGTGCCGACGAAGCTCGGGGCCGGCGTGTAACGAATCGAAGAGCCGTTGGAAACGATCGTGATCGTGCCGCCGTGATTGCCTTGGCCGACCGCGGTCACCTTGATGGTTTCGTTGGTATCGGGTGTGGTCAAGTCGTTGCCGAGCACGTCGATGGTGTTGTCGGTGCTGTTTTCGTTGACGGTCTTCGTATCGTCGACCGCGTTCGGAGCATCGTTCACCGGCTGAACTTGCACGTTGACGGTGGCCGTGGTGGTGGCCCCCGAGGCACCGCGGCGGATGGTGTACGTAAACGTTTCCAAGCCGTTGTAATTGGCGGCCGGCGTGTACGACAACGTCTTGCCGTCGGCGGCGATCGATACCGTGCCGCCATTGCTGGTCGTGCCGACGGCGGTGATCACCAGGTCGCTGACCGAACCGCTCGTCACGGTGTCGTTGGCCAGCGGATTGATCGTGTTGTTGGTCGAGTCTTCGTTGAAGTTGACGGTATCGTTGACGGCGGTGAAGTCGAGCCCGATCGTTGCGGTCGCCGTGCCGTAGGTGATCTGGCTCGGTGTCGTGGGAGCTTGCGCACCGTACGTCACGATGTCGAGACTCTCAGTATCGTGCGGATCAGCGGCAAAGGTCACGGTGCCGCCGCCGATGGCTTTCATCGGAATGCGGAAGAACGCGATCTCACCTTGGCCGAGTGCGGTGAAGGTGTTGGCCAGACCGCCGACTTCATCGAGCAAGCCGGGGGTCGTCGTAGTTCCAGTGACCGCCGAGGTGTAGGTAGACAGGCGTTCGATCGCGCCATTGACCTGCACGTTCGAAGAATAGGTCACATCGGTGTAGAACGAGAACACGCCGAAGGCCGATCCAGCGCTGACGGTGCGCGTGTCTTGCACGAACGCTGCCAGATAGAACTCCTGGCCATTCGTCAGGTTATTCAGCACATTGCCGTTGGCATCGACGATCTTCAGCGTCAGCTTGATGTCCTTGACGGCGGCTGCAGCCACTGTGAGATTCACCGTCTGCGAAACGCTGTTGCCGGCCAGGTCGGTGCCGATGATGGTGAAGGTCTGGGCACCCACTTGAGCCGTGGTCGGTGTCCAAACCACGATGCCGGTCTGCGATTGAATGCTCACGCCCGCCGGAGCGCCCGAAGCCAGTGAGTAGACGTAACCGGTCTGCCCTTCGTCGGGGCTCTGGGCGTTGTAGGTGAAGGCCACGCCGTCGGTCGCTTCGGTCGGCGCGGTCGAAGTAAAGGCGCCAGGAGCGGTCTTGTCGTAGACCAGTGGCAGTGCGGTCGACTTGGCACTTTCGCCGCCGTTGAGCGTTTGCGTCGCCGAAATTTGATACGTGCCCGAGGCCAGCGTCGAGATGGCCGTGGTCGTGATCGTGACGCTCGTCGCACCGCTGGCTGCGGTCGCCTGGCCGATGACCGTGTTGCCGTTGTAAAGCTTGACCGTGGCGCCACCGGACACACCCGTGACCAGGAAGCTCAACGAGCCGGCGTTCGTGACATTGTCGGTGTTGCTGCTGCCGCTATCCGAAGCATCGGTCAAATCGACGGCCAGGGTTCCCGACGGGCCGACGTTCACCGTCACGAGCTGCGAATCGAATTGATCCGAGGTGTCGGTGGTGGTCGCGCCTTGCACGCCCAGCAGAATCTTGAAGGTACCGACGAAGTTCGACGGCGGCGTGATCTGCACGGCGCCCGTGGTCGGGTTCACCGTGAACGTGTAGTTGACGGTTTCGCTCGAAGGCTTCACGCCGACATAAGTGACCGGGTTATTTTCGACGTCGGTCGATTGCAGGGTGAAGTTGGCCACGCCACCTTGCACGATATTCACCGGTGCGATGTCGGAGAGGAACGGCGCACCGTTCTTGTTATCGGCCCGCACTTCGACATGGAAGGTCCGTTCGACGAACTGACCATCGGCATCGGTCGCCCGCACGGTGATGTTGGCCGAGCCGGTGGCGCCTTCGGCAGCCTTCAGCATCAACACGCCGTTTTCGGTGTCGGTAAAGATCTGCATCGAGTCGATGATGACATCGGTGGTCGGCTTGTCGTTGCTGTCGACCGGAACTTCGCTGATCGCTTCGCGAACGGCTTCGCCTTCGGTCATCACGCCGAAAATCGAGTGATTGAAATCCAAGTGCCGGGCCGAGAAGTTTTCGGAAACCGACACGGCCGACGAGGTGCCGCCGGTCAAACCAGCACCATTGCCGGTCACTTGATAGATCGTGCGAACCGCACCCTTCTGGCCGAGGAACTCGACGCGGAAGCGGCGGTTTTCGACGACAGCACCTGTGCTGCTCAACTGCGGATCGTGCTCGACCTTGATGTTGCCCGCACCAATGCCGGTCAACTGTTCGAGAGCGGTCTGCATGGCCGTGGCCGTGGTGGCCAGGCTGCCGTTGGTCGTGGCGGCATTGGTAAAGGTGATGGGCCCAGTCGTTTGACCCTTATAGCTCAGGGTGAAGGTGCCGCCGGTCGGCGAGCCGCCGAGCGTCACTTCCCACGATTGATTGTCTTCGGTAATGAAGAACTGCGAATCGTTGGTGTCGTCGCTGCTCTTCGCCATCGAGAGCAAGCCGCTGCGATTGTGCTGCAGGTCGACATTGAATTGATCGTCGAAATCACCCAGCGACGAACCGCCGCTGCCCGTGCCGGTCGGATCGCCTGCTTGCAGCACGAAGTTGTCGATCACGCGGTGGAAGGTGATCTCATTGGAAGCAGTCGCGTTGTAGAAACCGCTGTTCACCAACTGCTTGATGCGGGCGGTCACGCGCGGCACGAAGTTGTCGAACAACTGATACGTCATCGTGCCGTAGCCTTGCACGTTCATCTTCAGGCTTTGATTGCCTTGCAGAATCGTCGGCGTAACCAGGCTCGGGTTGTCGCTCGTCACCGTATAGGTCAGCGTGCCGCCGTTCGGATCGTAGCCATCGAGGCTCACCATCAATGGCGAACCGCCATTGAGCACGGTTTCCGGCAGTTCGGCGAGGAACGGCGTGCTGGTCTGCGGAATGGCGATGCCGGCCTTCGCCGAGATGGCGGCCAGCGTCTGTTCGCCGGTCAACCGTGAGCCATCCTGAAAGACCCAGGTCGGATAGGTGGTGATGTTGTTGGCCGTGGCAATGGCGTTCGGCGTGTGATCGGGGTTGGTAACTTCGATGAAGTTCAGATACTTCGCGCCATCTTCGAACAGATTCTTCGTCGCGGTGCAGTGCGGGCACCAGGCAGCGCCATAGAACTTCACGTTGGCGGCGCTCAGTGCCTTAGCAAACGCGACCAAGTCGTTGGCCAGCACCGAAGCTTCGCCAGCGCTCTGCTGCGAAACGATGGCGGGCGTATCGTTATTGGTGTCGGGCAGCGAATTGCCGAGATCGCTCGCCATCAGTTCGCGAGCTTCGAGTTGATCGAAGAAGAAAGCCTTCTTCTTGCCGCGCAAATCTGCGTTCTGCCGTTCGCGGCGAGTCCACAATTGCTTCAGCGAGTCGATGGTCCGTTGGGCCAGGCTGCGGTGCTGCTTCTTCATGATCGAAAACTTGCCTTCTGCTCTGTATTACCGAAAAGATGCGTGCGGGAGAGACGGATGAACCAAAACGTCACGAAAGCGACCTGCCGTTAACAGGCCGACTCCTTCATGACGGGACGATGGTTCGACGTCCGTGCCGAAGCGCTTGCGAAAGCGCTCGATGAACTCTGCACCGGCGGGTGATTCCCGCGAGCAAATAGAAGTGATGGTCCGCTCAGGTTCCGGACTGAGCCGACACGAAAAACGCCCCTGCGGGTCGAACCGATCCTCGACGACACCGCCACTAACGACCCACCGCTGACGGGTCGCTCATAACCTTCAGAATAACTAGCTAGGAAAGAGGTGAAACACATATCGTGCGAAATTGCCCGTTTTTGCGGATCGATCGTCACTAGCCCGTTACCGAGCGACACTTAGGAATTGGCTACACCGCTTCTTGCGATTTCCACTGCGTGCTGGCGGTTCCGACTCAGCACCGTGCCGTCCGGCGGTTGACAACCTGCCAGACTGGCGTGTGTACTAGGTCAGACCTGTTTGATTAGCAAACAGCGGTCCAGGCGCGTCCACGCCGCGCCAGTCGTTTGGACGCAAAGTCGGCTGGGGAAGTTTCCTCTGCGGATGTGGATTTTTCGGGTATTGCCGGCGAAGAATCGCAACTCTTTTTGAGATAAGCACATGGGACGAATCGGAGTGGCCTTTCGGGCCTTCTTTAAGGCCCTTTTTGATCGCGCGGTAGCCGATCGAGTGGATGCGGCCCTCGCCGGCCGGGAGTTGCCTGCGCTCAACACGACGGGCAGCACGTTGCCAAAAGAGGACGTGCCAGCTCGACCCGCGCCACAGCCAAAACGGAGCGAAGCCTTGACTTTGCTCGCCGCCCTGCAGCGCGAAGCCCGGCTCCTCGACCTCGTGCAGGAACCGCTCGGCGACTACAGCGACGAACAAATCGGCCAGGCCGCCCGCAACGTCTTGCGCGATTCGGCCGGCGTGCTGCAGCGGTTCTTCGCGCTGAAGCGGGTCTCGAACGGGGCAGAAGGGGAAAAGGCCGACGTCCCAGCTGGTTACGATCCAGCTCGCTTCCGCCTCGTCGGCAACGTTACGGGCAACGGCCCGTTCCGTGGCAACCTGACCCACGCCGGCTGGGAAGCTACCACTGTGAACCTGCCGGCTTGGACCGGCTCGCAAAATTCCGCTTTGGTCGTCGCACCCGCCGAAGTGGAGTGCCCGTAGGATAGGCTTCCAGCCTGTCTGCTTCCCGAATTTGAGCTAATAACAATATGTCCGCCCAATATGTAGTCGGTATCGATCTCGGCACGACCAACAGCGTCATCGCCTACGCCCCGATCAACGCCGAAAAGCCGCAGGTGGAACTGCTGGAGATTCCCCAGCTCACCGCACCGGGAACGCTCGAAAACCGGACCTCCTTGCCGTCGTTCCTCTACCTGGCTCCCGATCAGGAAGCCGCCGGCGGAACCCTCGATCTCCCCTGGCAAGCCGGTCAAACGCAGGTCGCCGGAGAAATGGCCCGCCGCCAGGCTGCCGATGCCCCGCAGCGAACCGTGACCGCGGCCAAAAGCTGGCTCTGCCACAGCCGGGTCGATCGCCACCAACCGATCCTCCCCTGGAACGCTCCCGCCGAAGTCGCCAAGGTCTCGCCCGTTACGGCGACGAAGAAATACCTCGAACACCTCCGCTCGGCATGGGAAAATGCCTTCCCCAACGCCCCGCTCGCCAGTCAGCATGTCGTGCTCACGGTGCCCGCATCGTTCGATGCTGCCGCCCGCGAACTGACTCGCGAAGCCGCCCTCGCCGCCGGTTTGCCACAGGCGCTCGTCCTGCTCGAAGAACCACAAGCCGCCGTTTATGCCTGGCTCACGAGCATGGGCGACAAATGGCGAAAGACGGTGAAAGTCGGCGAAACGCTGCTGGTCTGCGACGTCGGCGGCGGCACCACCGACTTGACCCTCGTCGGCGTAGCCGAAGAGCGCGGCGAACTGATGCTGCGCCGAATCGCCGTCGGCGATCACTTGCTAGTTGGCGGCGACAACATGGATCTCGCGCTGGCCCACTACGTCGCCGGCAAGTTCGGCGAAAAGGGGACGAAGCTCGATCCCTGGCAGTCCGTTTCCCTCTGGCACTCCTGCCGCACTGCAAAGGAAACACTGCTGCCGGAAGAAGGGCCGAAGAAGCACCCGATCAGCGTGCTCGGTCGCGGCAGTAAGTTGATCGGCGGCACGATCACCGTTGATGTCGAACGTGCTGCTGCCGCTGATTTACTCCTGGAAGGCTTCTTCCCAAAAGTCGCCCTCACGGAAAAACCAGCCCGCCGTCGCCAATCGGGCTTTCAAGAAATCGGCCTGCCGTTTGAATCCGATACCGCCGTCACTCGGCATCTCGCGGCGTTCCTTTCCGCCCACGGCGAAAACGGCAACGCAGTCCAGCCGACGCATGTTCTCTTCAACGGCGGTGTCTTCAAAGCGGCGCCCTTCCGCGATCGGCTGATGGATGTTCTCGCCCAGTGGGCTCCCGATCGCCCCGCCAAGATCCTCACCGGCGAACAAGACCTTGATCACAGCGTCGCTCGCGGCGCTGCTTACTACGGCTGGGCCAAGCTCCACGGCGGCGTGCGAATCCGCGGCGGCACTGCCCGCTCGTATTACGTCGGCATCGAAACGGCCGGCCTGGCGATTCCCGGCGCACCCCGGCCGTTGCGGGCCCTGTGCGTCGTCCCCTTCGGCATGGAAGAAGGGACCAGCGTCGACGTTCCCTCGGGCGAAATCGGCCTCGTCGTCGGCGAACCGGCGGACTTCCGCTTTTTCAGCTCGCCGACCCGCAAAAACGACAAGCCGGGCGACCTGCTCAATTCGTGGGACGACAACGAGCTAGCTGAAACCGACTCGATGGAAGTCACCCTTTCCAAAGACGAAGCCACCACCGAAGATTACGTCCCCGTCCGCTTCCAATCCGACATCACCGAGCTCGGCGTCTTCGAACTCTGGTGCGCCAGCACCCGCCCCGCGGCAGAACCGCAGCGGTGGAAGTTGGAATTCAGCGTGCGGAAAGATGCGGAGTGAGGGACGAGGCGAGAGGCGAGAGAAAAGGGCACGAAAATTAGGAGAATGCGCAGCATTCGTAAGCTCCCTCGCCCCGCTGCGGGGAGAGGGCTGGGGTGAGGGGTCGAGCAGCGAGTTAACTCACCAAGCGATTAACGGTTAGTCAGTTAGGTTACTCAGTGGTAAAGGCTAAGGAATTCTCGATCATGAAAGTCGGCGCCGTCTCCTACTTGAACACCAAACCGCTGGTCTACAACCTGCCAGCGTCCGGAGATGGTATCGATCTCATTTTCGACCTCCCCAGTCGTCTCGCCGATCGGCTGGCCGCCGGCGAGCTCGATGTTGCCTTGATACCCTCGGTCGAGTTCTTCCAGAACCCTGCCTACACGATCATCTCCGACGCCTGCATCGGCTGCCGCGGCCCCGTCTTCAGCGTGAAGCTCTTCGCCCGCAAGCCGATTGCCGAAATCAAAACGCTGGCCCTCGACGAAGGCTCACGCACGAGCGCCGCCCTCATTCAAATCCTGCTGAAGGAACGCCACGAAGTAACTCCGCAGTTGCTGCCGTTGCCGATCGGGTCTCCTTGGGAAGAATCTCCTGCCGACGCGATCCTCGTCATCGGCGATCGGGCGATGCATCCGCCCGCGTCGGAGTTTGTCGAAATTTGGGACCTCGGCGATGTTTGGTGCCGCTGGGCCGAACTGCCGTTCGTCTTCGCGATGTGGGTTGCCCGGCCTGGCATCGATACCGCCGAGCTCGCCGCGAAACTTTCTGCCGCTCGCGATCAGGGCGTCGCTCATCTCACGCAGATCGCGCGGGCCGAAGCATCGCGGTACGAACTGAGTTACGATCAATGCCTGCGCTACTTGCGCGATAACTTGCATTTCACGCTGGGCCCGCGCGAGCTCGCCGGCCTGCGACTTTATTATCAACACGCCGTCGGCCTCGACCTGGCTCCAGCCGGCATCAAGTTGCCCGACTCCATTCCGACCCTCACATGATCGACACTATTCTCAGCAAAGCAGTCGCCGGCCAGCGGATCACTCCGGAAGAAGGCCTCGCGCTGCTGCAATCGAACGACCTCGCTGCCATCGGCCGTGCTGCTGATGCCGTGACGCGTCGTCTCCATCCCGAGCCGATCCGCACGTACAACATCGATCGGAATATCAACTACACCAACATCTGCACTGCCGTCTGCGATTTCTGCGCGTTCTATCGCAAACCGAAATCGCCCGAAGGCTATGTGCTCGATCGGGCGGAGCTGCTGCAAAAAGTTCGCGAGACTGCCGAGCTCGGCGGCGATCAAATCCTGATGCAAGGCGGCCTGCATCCCGACTACAAACTGGAGTGGTACGAAGAGCTGCTACACGACATTCGTAGCAACTTCCCGCAGATCAATCCGCATGCCTTCAGCCCGCCGGAAATCTATCACTTCACCAAAGTGAACAAGCTGCCGCTGCGTACCGTGCTCGAACGCTTGAAAGCAGCCGGCCTCGGCAGCTTGCCGGGCGGTGGTGGCGAGATCCTCGTCGATCGTGTTCGCGGCGCGATGACGCGCGGCAAGGTGATGACCGACGATTGGCTGAACGTGATGCGCGTCTGGCACGAGCTCGGCGGCCGTGGCAGCGCGACGATGATGTTCGGCCACATCGAAACGCTCGCCGAGCGCATCGAACATCTCGAACGCCTCCGCCAGCTGCAAGACGAAACGCACGGCTTCACGGCGTTTATCTGCTGGACCTTCCAGCCCGATCACACCGACATGGCCCACATTCCGCCAGCCGGTTCGTTCGAATATCTCAAGACCCAAGCCGTCAGCCGTCTCTATCTCGACAACTTCCCCAACATTCAAAGCAGTTGGGTCACGCAGGGAATGAAGATCGGGCAGCTCGCGCTCCTCTTCGGCGCGAACGACATGGGCAGCCTGATGATCGAAGAAAACGTCGTCGCCGAAGCCGGCACTGTTCACTTCCTGACGCTCGATCAAATTCGCGACTCGATCACCGAGCTCGGCTACACGCCGCGTCAACGCAACGTGCATTACGAACTCCTCTCGCTCGATCACGAAGCCCGCGCGGTCGCCGCCAATCGCAAACCAAAGCCGCTGCCGCTGGTGCAACTAGCCAGTTAGCCCAAAGCACTTTTCAACGAGGTCCACCTGCCATGGATATTCTCTGGTTCATCATCATCGGCATCGTCGCGGGTTGGCTAGCCGGAGTCATTATGAAGGGAGGCGGCTATGGCCTCCTGGGTGACTTGCTGCTCGGCATCATCGGCGCAATTGTGGGCGGCTGGTTCTTCCGCCTCATCGGCATCGCCGCCGGCGGCTTGCTCGGCAGCCTGATCACGGCGACCGTGGGCGCGGTGATCTTTATTGCGATCTTGCGGCTGATCAAGCGTGCCTAGTTTCGCTTAGGGCATCGACAGATCAATCGACAGCGGCGTTTTTTCGTCGACGATTTCGCGAACGATCTTTGTATTTGCGGGCGAGAACTTACCCATCAGCTTGTCGGTGCCCGGCAGTGGATCATTGTGTTCCACGGCCACTCGATATTTGCCCGGCTTCACCTTCTCTTCGATGGCGAAGCTACCGGTGGCGTCGGCGCGGCCCGGATAAGTTGTATAGGGCGAGCCTGGCGGGACATCGGGAATCAACGTCACCTGAACCGAGCCCGTCGGACTAAGCGGCAGGGGCTGCTGATTATTCAACACTTTTCCTTTGACCGTCACCAGCTTTTCGCTGCAGCCAGTCAGCGAAAGCAAACAGACAACGCCGAGCAACCAAGAAGCGGCATGTTGAATCGAAATCTGCGAGGGCATCAAAAGAGCTTTCTCAGAACCTAGACTCGGAAGAAAACGAAATTGTTTTCTTGGAAATGCAGCGGACGTGAAATTAATAACTGGTCGTTACTATTTCGCCATCGTTACGGCCGCAAATGGCCTGCCAAGTGGTTTGGGCAATCGTGTTGCTGATGAAGCGAACACCGCCGTCACCAAAACAAGCTTGAATGCCGCCCGGGTGCAAGCTGCGTGATTGAGCCTGCCAGTTGGGCCAGTTGTTGGGCAAGTTGTCGTTCGAGCAACCCATGCGAAGTTTGCCGAGACCGGAATTGCCTACGCCCAGCGAGGTTCGCACGTCGTTGCAGTTTTCAATGTCGTCGGAATACTCAAGGGTGTCATTCGGAACGGTCGCATCTCCTTGGGAAAACGCACCCGTGACGCTCGAGCCCCCCACGCCCATCGCCCACACGCCGCGACGGTCGTTGTCGGTAAGACCCTGTCGGATCTCGTGAATCATGATGGTGTTTGCGGTACCGTCAGCGTTGCTGATTTCGGTCAATGTCGGGCTCTTATTAATGCCGAAGCAGCCGCCGCCGAATGAAGTCGCCTGCGAAGTTCCATCCACCGCGAACGACAGCCAGCTTGGTCCGCCATTTGCGCCATAGTTGCCGCGACCCCAACTGCCGCCATTCAACGAGAAGGGCTTCACGCTGTTCAGGTCGGTTGGGCAAATCATGTTTTTAAGCTTGATGGCCGTAGTCGTTCCTTGCTCCAGGCGCACATTCCGCCACGATTGATCCGTGCCGGCGCTGGCAACGAAGTTATTGATGCCCGTCGCATTTTGTTCATATAGAGCCCGCTGTTCGAAATACGGCAGCATCAGCACGACCCAATTGGGCCCAAAGCCAGGTGTGCGATAGGCGCTTAGAGTGTCGGTTTGAGAAGGTGTCGGCGGGTTGATGATTTGCACGAACGGCGGCAACCGCGAGTTATTCACATCGGCGAAATTATGGGCAGAGAGCCCCAACTGTTTCATGTTGTTCGAGCATTGCGACCGTCGCGCCGATTCGCGCGCGGCTTGTACTGCCGGCAATAGCAACGCCACCAGCACGCCAATGATGGCAATGACCACCAGCAATTCGACGAGAGTAAACCCAAGTCTGCAGCGATTTTTGAGTTGGAACATGAGAGCAGCCTGACAAGAGGAGTGAGAGCAAGGCTTCAATATCTTAGCCTCGGACGTCACTTTCAACGAGATTAATGCAAATTTTTGTCATTTTTCACTAACCCCACTTTGGGCCAAGCCCGCCAGGTCCCGCTTGATCAACCGCATGTGCTGGCGCATGGCTTCGCGGGCCGCAGCCGGGTCGTGCTGGGCGACCGTTTGATAGATCTTCACATGCTCCTCCCAAGCCAGTTGCGTGCCCGACTGCGTGAGCGTGCGGCGGCGGGATTCACGCAGCAATTGCGCGACCGTTTCCAGCAGCAGCACAAACAGCGGATTGTTCGTGGCCGCTGCTAGTGCCCGGTGAAAGGCGATATCGGCTTCGATGCATTCTTCCAGCGAATTGGCGCTGGCCAATTGATCGTTGGTTTGTGCGAGCGCTTGCAGCTGCTCTGCCGTCGCTCGTTCCGCGGCGAGACCGGCGATTTCCACCTCGAGCGGCAGGCGAACCTCGGTCAGATGTTGCAGCGAGCCGCTGCCGCGACTCAATAACGCATCGAGACTAACAATCGCCGCCTGCGGATCGGCCCCTTTCACGCGCGGCCGACGACCCTGCGAAATCTCGACGAGTCCCTGGGTGCAGAGAATCCGCATCGCTTCGCGAATGACCGTGCGCGAGACGCGATACGTGGTTGCCAGATCTCCTTCGGACGGCAGCGAGTCATTGGCCGTCAGCTTGCCGCTGACGATCTGCTCGCGCAGGCGCACCACGACTTCTTCGACGCGATTGGAACCGGCCAGAACTCCTCGCGTGCGAGTTTTGGCGGCGGTGGTCTGGCGGCGTTTGGTAGTTCGGGTGGGCATAATCAACTTATCGTATAAGTAGCGGCGATCCAGGTCAACTTGCGGTGTGAGGCATCGCTTCAGCCGAAATATTGACATAGCAAGCGTGTTCGCGTACCTTTCAACTTGTATGATAAGTTGCCGAGGGCGAAGAATGGTCTCGATCACGACATTTCAACGAGTCTGCTTGCTGCTGCTGACGGTGACGCAAGTGCAAGCCGCCGACACGACCTTTCCCGCCGTGGCTGCGATCTTCGAGCGCCGCTGCGTCGAGTGTCACCAGGCCGATGAAAAGAAGGGTGGCCTGTCGCTGCAGTCGCGGGCCGACCTGCTCGCGGGTGGCGAAAGCGGCGTCGCAATCGAAGCGGGCAAACCAGCGGCCAGCATGTTGCTCGATATGGTCAGCGGCGACAAACCAGCCATGCCGAAGAAAGGGTCCAAGCTGACGGCCGATGAAGTCGCCGCCATCAGTCGTTGGATCGCTGCCGGTGCACCTTGGCCCGCCGAACGAAAACTCGAAGACCGCAGCCTCGCCGATAACAATTGGTGGTCGCTGCGAACGCTGGCTCGTCCTGAACCGCCGCAACTAACGGCCGTAGATCGCGCGTGGACTAAAAATCCAATCGACGCTTTCATCCTCGCCAAGTTGCGTGAGCAGGGTTTTGCGCCGTCGCCGCAAGCCGATCGCCGTGCGCTTATTCGCCGGTTGTATTTCGATCTGATCGGCCTGCCGCCGTCGCCCGAAGAAGCCGATGCTTTTGTCCGCGATCCTGATCCGCAAGCCTACGAAAAACTCGTCAATCGGCTGCTCGAATCGCCTCACTACGGCGAACGTTGGGCCCGCCATTGGCTCGACGTCGTTCACTTCGGCGAGACGCACGGCTACGACAAAGATCAACCCCGCCGCAATGCCTGGCCGTATCGCGACTACGTCATTCGGGCCCTGAATCAGGACAAGCCCTACGTCCGCTTCCTCGAGGAGCAACTCGCCGGCGATGTTCTTTACCCGAACACCATCGACGGCATCGAAGCCCTCGGCTTCATCTCGGCCGGGCCCTGGGATTTCATCGGCCATGCTGAAGTGCCGGAGACCAAGCTCGATGGCAAGGTCGCCCGGCATCTCGATCGCGACGACATGGTGAGCAACGCCATCGGCACGTTCAACAGTCTCACGATCGGCTGCGCTCAATGTCACAACCACAAGTTCGATCCGATCAAGCAAGTCGATTACTACCGCCTCCAAGCCGTCTTCGCCGCCGTCGATCGCGCTGATCGAAAGTATCACGCCGATCCTGCTGTGATGGATCGTTACGCTGCGCTCGAAAGGGAGCAACGTGAACTGACCGAAGCGAAGAAAACGCTCGATGCTAAAATCAAGCAACTTGGCGGCGCGGAGCTCACCGCACTCGATCAGGCCATCGCCGCTGCGCGTCAAACCGCGCCGACCGGCCTGCGCCCCGAGTACGGCTATCACAGCCAACTCGCTCCCAAAGCGGACACGGAAAAGTGGGTGCAAATCGATCTGGGCGAATCGCGCGAGATTGCCGCGCTGACGTACGTCGGTTGCTACGACAACTTCAATCAGATCGGCGCCGGCTTCGGTTTTCCTGTGCGCTTTCGCATCGAAGGCAGCGACGATGCCACTTTCAAAACCAGCAAGGTGCTCGTCGATCAAACAGCAAACGACCTCGCCAATCCGGGCACAACTCCGCAGACGGTTAAGTTCGCATCCAAGCGCGCCCGCTACATTCGCTTCACGGCAACAAAGCTCGCGCTGCGGCAGAATGACTACATGCTCGCCCTCGCCGAACTGCAGGTCTTCGATGCTGCGGGCAAAAACATCGCCGCCGGCGCGAAGGTCACGGCGCTCGATTCCATCGAAGCCGGTCCTCGTTGGCGGCAGACCAATCTCGTCGATGGTATCTATCCTGGTGCTCAAGAAAGTAATAACGGCAAGAAGCTCGACGAGCTTGTAGAGCAACGGCAGGAGCTGCTCGCGCGCATCATTCCCGCAGAAACGCAAAACGCCAGCGAAGAGAATCAACGAAAACTCGACGCCGCCGCTGTCGAACTCGCCAAGCTCACGCCGCCGAATGTCGTCTACGCCGGCACTGTTCACTCCGGCAGTGGCAACTTTGCGGGTACTGGCGGCAAACAAGGTGAGCCGCGGAAGATCTTTGTCCTGCATCGCGGCGACGTGAAAAATCCGCGTGAAGAAGTCACGCCCGCCGCACTCAGTTGCTTGCCGAATTGGCCCGGTGAGTTTTCGCTCGCCGCCGATCACACGGAAGGCGACCGCCGCGCTGCCCTCGCCCACTGGCTCGCCGACAAGCGGAATCCGCTCACCTGGCGAAGCATCGTCAATCGCGTCTGGCAATATCACATCGGCCGGGCCATCGTCGATACGCCGAACGACTTCGGCCGCATGGGCCAACTGCCGTCGCATCCCGAACTGCTCGATTGGCTCGCGGTCGAGTTTCGCGATGGCCGCCAATCGCTCAAAGACCTTCATCGACTGATCGTCACCAGCAGTACGTATCAGCAGCAATCGGAGCCCGATGCAGCGACGCTTACCACTTTGAAGAATGATCCTCGCAAAACCGACGCCGGCAATATTTATCTCTGGCGTATGAACCGCCGCAAGCTCGAAGCCGAGTCGATCCGCGACGCCGCGCTGCAAGTCGCTGGCAAGCTTGACGCCAAAATGGGTGGCCCGAGCTTTCAAGATTTCATCATCGATCAGCCCGCCCACTCGCCCCACTACGAATATCATCTGCACGACCCGAACGATCCGAAATCGCACCGCCGCAGCATCTATCGCTTCATCGTCCGCTCGCAACCGCAGCCCTTCATGACGACGCTCGACTGCGCCGATCCCTCGATGCGAGTCGACAAACGCAACGAATCCCTCTCCGCGCTGCAAGCGCTCGCGCTCCTCAATAACGGTTTCATGGTGACGATGAGTAACCATTTTGCGGAACGCATTTCCAAAGCGACGAGCGAACCGAACGAACAAGTGCGCTTGATCTTCCGGCTCGCCGTTTCGCGAGAACCGACACTCTCCGAGCAGAAAATGTTCGCCGTCTTCATCCGCGAGCACGGACTAGCGAATGCGTGTCGAGCTGCTCTCAACCTGAACGAGTTTGCGTTTGTTGATTAATCGTAGGGTGGGTCGAGCGGTACTCCGCGAGGCCCACCATCACTTGCCGAACATGGTGGGCCTCGTGAGTACACAGGGGCCCACCCTACACAGTGCGAACCATGCAATCCCGCCGCGACTTTCTCCAAAACCTCGGCCAAGGTGTCGGCAGCATCGCGCTCGCTGGGCTACTCGCGAATGACGGGTCCGCTGCAGAAAAGGCTGTACTTCATCATCCTCCCAAAGCCAAACGCGTCATCCAGCTCTTCATGGCCGGCGCCGCGAGTGCCATCGATCTGTTCGATTTCAAACCCGAGCTCGTCAAGCATCACGGCGAGATGAGCGACTTCGGCGAACCCGTCGAAGCCTTTCAAAACGGCCTCGGGCCGTGGCTGAAACCGATCTGGGATTTCAAACCCTACGGCAACTGCGGCAAGCTTCTCGCCGAGCCTGTGGCCGAGCTCGGCAAAGTCGTCGATGAGCTCGCCTTTGTCCACAACGTCGTCGGCAAAACGGGAGTGCATAGCCAGGCGACGCTATTGCATGCCACCGGCTTTCAGCTGCCTGGTTTTCCCGGCATGGGTTCGTGGTGCAGTTATGGCCTCGGCAGTTTGAACGACAATCTGCCGACGTTCGTCGTGCTGCCAGACCATCGCGGCTTGGCCAGCAACGGCACGAAGAATTGGGACTCGGCGTTCCTCCCAGCCCAGCATAGCGGCACGGTGATTTATCCCGGCACGGAAACGCCGATCGCTGATTTGTATCCGCACAAAAACGGCAGCTATATCAACAAAACCAGCGAAGCCGCGGCCCAGGAACTCCTCGCGAAAATCAACGGCCAGCATGCGACCGCGCGACAAACCGATGCCCGGCTTGAATCGCGCATTCGCAGCTACGAGCTCGCCGCCAAGATGCAACTCGCCGCGCCCGAAGCCCTCGATTTCTCGCAAGAGCCCGAGCACATTTTAAAACTCTACGGCCTCGACCATATTCCCGCCGCGTTCGACAAAGAGATCAACGCTCGCGAGGAAACGGTGCACTTCTCGCGCAAGTGCCTCGCCGCTCGCCGATTGCTCGAGCGGGGCGTGCGGTTTGTGCAGATCTGGTCGGGGAACGACAATGGCTTTCCGCGTCGCAACTGGGATTCGCACGAAGACGTGCAGCGCGACCACGGCCCGCTCGCCGCCGGCATGGCCCGCGGCGCGAGTGCCCTCATTCAAGACCTCAAGCAACGCGGCTTGCTCGACGACACCATCATTCTCTGGACGACCGAGTTCGGCCGCATGCCCAGTTCGCAAGGCGGCAAAGGCCGAGACCACAATCCCTACTGCTTCACCAACTGGCTGTGCGGCGGCGGCATCCGGGGCGGCGTGTCGCACGGCCCCAGCGACCAATGGGGCTACAAACCGCTCGACCGCGACCGGCCCACGCAGGTCTACGACATCCACGCCACCATCCTGCACCAGCTGGGTCTCGACCACACCCGCCTCACCGTCCGCCACAACGGCATCGACCGCCGCCTGACCGACGTGCACGGCCACGTGATTCGAGAGTTGATCGCCACATGAGCCTGATGCGCCAGCGAAGGAATCGACGAAATTCCGTCGCTGGCGTTTCAGGCCCATGTGCGACTACGCGCCGCAACATTTTCTTGCTAACCTGGGAGCCGGGAAACCTCCCGCGCCCATAGCTCAATTGGATAGAGCATCGGTCTTCGGAACCGAAGGTTACAGGTTCGACCCCTGTTGGGCGTACTTCACCCCATCTTGCCTAGTCGTATGCATTTGCGCGGCTGAGATGGGGGCAGGCCATCGGTTTCTGTAACCGATGGTCAACCGGAGCGCCCTGGTATGGCCAAAGCGAAACCAGCTCCCAACTCGGTGCGGATCGAACCGCCGAACGAACTTTCGCGCCTCGCGGCGAAAGAGGCATACGAAAAAAAGGGGGTCAACGTCGGCATGGTGGCTGCAATCGCCATGGCAGATGAGATCACCCGTCTAACCGAGCAAATTGAGGCAATGAATGCTGGGTTGCCGATACCACGGCCGCGCGTGCTCAAAATTAAACTGGGGGGCTCCTAGTGGTCCCCACCTTCATCCTCATCGACCGCTTCGATCGAGAGCTGAGCACTGCGCATGACGAGCCGGTGCGAGCCGGGCAGTTCGTAGCCGAGCACGTGCGCTTCGACTTCGACCCGCCGCAAATACAGCCTGTGCGCAACCGTCGAGATTTCTTCGTAGGCCACATGGGCGGCAGCCAGCCAGTGGCGAATTTCCCGCAGGTCGGTGATTTCGCCGTCTGCGATCAGGTCGAGGTCGAGCTGCTTATGAATTTCTTCGGGTGTCATCGGCTTGGGCGAGCTCCGTCAAATGAACTCCGTTGAACCTTGGTTTGCCAGTTACTAGCAAGAGTGTTATAAACACCGGGATGAATGTGATGCCAGCCGAAACTACGATGCACCGCGTGTTCTGCCAGAACCTGCGATCGATGCGTGCAGCAGGCAGCCTTACGCAGGAAGCGATGGCAGATCGTCTAGGCATGACGCAGCCGCAATACGCGAAAATCGAGAACGGATCACACGTGCCATCGCTCGTAACCGTCGAGCGGATCACCATTGCACTCGGTGTTTCTGTTGCTGAGCTACTCGGCAGCGCACACCCGATGAAGCAGCGGTCAGCTTAGCTTGACATTATAGCAAGCTTGGCATAACCTACGGCCGTCGCACTAGCTGCGACGGCATCTCTTGGCGATTCTTCGCCGCTGACGGGAGGTGCTTTCCCCGTCTCGAAGCTCCTACCCGAGCCGATCGTGCTGATCAGCATCGTTCTAACGACCCTCACGGTCATGCCGGTCACGGCATGGGGATTTTCCCCGTTTTTCTCCCGATTCTGCGCGGTTCGCTGTCAGCCCCTGTCACCTGCGCATGCTTTCTTTTTGCATCGTTCGCCGGCGGGGTGCCGGCCCCTCACGGATGGCCACCGCGAGCCCCAGTCGGCGACGGAAGCCGGAAAGTTCTGGTGCTCACCGCAGATTGCTCACCACCATGACCCACACCGCGATTGCCTCCCCGCTCCCCGCCACAATCCGACTCTTCGATCCGACGACGATCGACCTAGCGCCGGACGATCCCTCAGTGCCATCCGTCCTCTGGCGGTTGTCGCAAGTTTTCGAACGCTGCTTCACGCCGCTGTGGATTCAGCCGCAGGCCCTCACCGATTCGACTTCTACGCTGTACCTCGACGCGCTGGGCTACTGGAAAAAACTCGTCAACGATCCGCCGATCGGCGAGATCACCGACTACACCACGGCCTTGTTCACCTCGGAGTTGCTCAAGCAGCCAGGGCGCAAGAGCGAATTCATGTCGATCGGCACGGTACGGAAACACTGCACGCAGATCGACAAGCTGCTCGCGTTCACCGGACCCAAGACGCGCGACAAGCAGGGGCGCAAGAACCTCGGCCTGCTCGATCTGCCGCCGATGGTCGACAAGCCGCAAGCCGACGACGATCCCCCGAACGGCGATTTCTCGCTCGACGAAGTGCAGCGACTGTTTGCTGCAGCAGACAAGATGACGACGCCGAGAATCGAGGGCGTCACGCCGGCAGCGTGGTGGCGTGCGCTGATCGTCGTCGCTTGTTTCACCGGCCTCCGCATCAGCCAGCTGATGCGATTAGAGTACGCCGATCTGAACGCCCCGTTCATCACCGTTTGGGCTCGAAACGGTTCGAAGGGAAGGAAGGGCAAGAAGCAATTCCTACACCCGGAGGCGCTTGCCGACATCCTCGCGATCCGCACCGAGCGGACGCGCATCTTCGAATTCCCCAACTGGGACAAAAACAAGCGCTGGCTGCAGACGCAGATGGAGCGGCTGCTGCAGCACGCGGCCATTCCCGAAGAACGGCAGTTCAAGTTTCACGGGTTTCGCAAAATGCACGCGACGCTGATCGCCGACCAAGAGGGCTCGACGTCGTCGATTCAAGCAGCGCAGTTGTCGCTGGGGCACTCACACGAGAGCACCACGAAGGGCAGCTACATCAACGGCTCGGTGCAACAAAAGATCGTCACTGCGTCGATTCAGCGGCTGCCGTCGCCAAAGGCGAAGAAGGTCGACGACAAGCAAATGCAGCTCTTCACCTAGTCCCGTGTTCCGACCGTCGCTGTGGGCGCGGTTTTTTTCTTCACCTCTTAACGCGGGCCTCATCGCGATCCGTCGGCGCACGTCTCGCGCCGCGCGTGAGGCCCGCATCTTTTATGAAAGGTCCACCGATGAATCGAGCGCTCATCAAATGGCTGCAAGCGAACCTCGGCAAGCGCTGTTTGGCGCCGCTGACTTCGACCGACTCGAAGGCCCTGGCCGCAGCAGTCGCGATTGTCGAACTCTATGCATACGACCGGCAGCCGTCGCTGCTCGATGCCTACCGAGCTGTCGTGATGCGCATGCAACCATCGACTTGGCACCTCGCGTTTCACGCAACTGCGAGCGTGATGAATTGGGAAGACCGCGGAAGAATCTGGACAGGAGCAGAGCTCCCCGGCGGCATCTTTGGGCGATGCGAGTGTGAGCCAAAGTTCGGCGCTTCGGAGCAGCAAGGAGACATAGCGGCCGGTCGCGCGTTCGTTGAAATCGCAGTCAATTAGGCAATTCTTTTACACGCTGGAGTACCTCCGATGTTTCGAGTGCTGATCACAACCGCGAGCGGCATGGTCCGCGGAATGTCCAATTCAGTCGACCATGTGCAGGCAACGACGTTCGCGAACTTCATGCGCGGCCGCGGTCACGGCGCGCAGGTTATCGAAGAGACGTCGGAGCT